>DAIDGW010000240.1 GCA_027452245.1 Acidobacteriaceae bacterium | reverse complement strand
TAAACCAACGGAAACCAATAGAAGGAGTGGCGGACATGGCTTCGATTGCCGAAGCGAATTCGTTGTTCGAAATTGATACGGAATTGGACGGCCTCCTGGAGGAGATTGAGGGACAGATTGAGTCAGAAGGTGAGCCGTCCGCGGAATTGTTAGCACGCTTCCAGGAATTCTGCGCAGCGCATGGCGAGAAAGTGGATCGGATCGGCCGCTTTGTGCGCATGATAGAGGCGCGCGAACAGTTTTGCCGGAGCGAGGCCGTACGTCTGGGCGACCGGGCGCGCGCAGCGGCAGGCACGGTGGAGCGCACCAAGAATATGGTGCTCTATTACCTGCTGAGCCGGGATCTGAAGAAAATCGAGGGCCAGCAGTTTACCTTGCGCGCCCAGAAGAATAGCCAGGACTCCGTGCGGATCACCGACCAGGCCGCAGTAGTGCCGAAGTGCTACTGCAGGATCGAAGCGCGCGTCACCGGAGTGATCTGGGAGACGGTGTTGTCCCTGCTACCGGACGAACTTGCCAAGGCGCTGGAGGCTTCCATTCAAGAGACCCGACCCGACAATGACGCCATCAAGGCGGCTGTGGCTCAGAGTGAGTTGGTGCCGGGGGCTGAAGTTAGGCGAGGAACGCACCTGCGCGTCGCTTAAACTTGGTGCCAGTAAGTCAAAGAAAATGCAGGGTTCTGGCCGGTCGAGATGTATCCTGTTTCTACCTATGCAATATGCGATCGACCGGCGAACGAAGCGCGTCGTCCAAGCCGACCAGGTTCGGCGGACGGATCGAAACCGCGTCTATGAATGCCCGGTCTGCAAGGCCGAGGTTCATTATCGGCGTGCGATGGGTCTGAGCCCGGAACCCGGGTTTGCCCACAATGCGCATGTGGCACGACAGGATTGCCATCTCTATCATCCCTCGTTCGGTGTTGAGAGTCCGGGATCGTGGGGCGAGGCTCTTACGACTGAGCCAATCAACGAGATCGATCTGTGCCTTGATGATCCGCTCGACGATAAGGGTACTTGGTCTCTCTTCCTGCGATTTCCTGAAATCTCAGATCTTGGCAACGCTAGACTCCGCGCCTTGGCGGCGGGTTCAGTCGGCGTCGCGACGGGCCCGTCTTCCACGAGTATCTCGCTGATGGACCTGCGGCCGGGTGTCGGAAGTGCGCGCCTCGTGGTCCCTCCAAGCATCAGCGCGTATGAAGCTTCGCCGGCAGGGCAGTGGCCCTCTGACATTTCGTCCGACAGATGGACCGGGACTTGTGAAGGGTTGAATCCTCGCGGCACTCCGTTTGTTCTGCGAAAGGGCGAATGGGAGCGGCTCAGAAATGGCGGCGAACTTGAACTGGGCAGCGAAATCAGAATCGTTGCCGACGTAAGAAACGCGCCTCCTCCGGCCTGTTCGGTTGAGGCGCTGGCGGTAACGCCGCACAACAAGCTTGAGTGGCGAGTGTGGCGCGTGTTCCTGCCCGACTCGATCTCGACTTCGCTTGATCGATGGGCGGACGCGATCAACGTGACTCTCGCATCCCCGGCAGACGAGATTGCCCTTCTAGGGATTCCCCAGGGTTTCGATTCCAATGGCCCTGTCTTCACGACAGGTCGTTCTTTCATCGCGAAGGTCAAATGGGCTGCAGGCGAGCCGTCAGCGGCTCTGTCGCTAGGAACGCCTCTTGGAAGTGAATCGACCTCGACTTGGCCGACGCAAACGTCCCCGGCATACATGGTGTTCGGAACCCAAGATTCGGGCTCAACAACACTCACTGCGAACTACGATCGCCGGACTACAGAGACCATCGAGACGGCTGTTGCGCCAACGCTTGACGAGATTCGCAACAAACTGCGCACTACACCGCACTTCGAGATCGTGATCGGCGACACGACGCTATCGGCATGGCAGGATTCCGTCACCTTACGCTCAACCGTGGAAAAAGCCGCCCCTCCTCCGATCACGATCTTCCCCAACTACGACGCACTCCAGTTCGATGTGGAATGGACCGCCAAAGAGGGCGCCCAGTATGCTTACGGTCTCACCGCAGCGAAGGTTCAGGAACGCCTGGCCGCAGCGTGGGGTCAGGATGCCGATTTTGAGATCTCGGCCGGAGCATTCGGTTGCATTCGTCTACGCTTCCTCCGGCCGAAGCAGGCGCGCGACGCAGCCTCAGTAAGCCGTGCAATGCGTTGGGCAATTCTTGCTGGAGGACGGACGGAAGCCAATACCAGCACTTGGCTGCGTCGCGGCCTTGCGGCGAAGGGCGTCCCACTGCGGGATAAGACCGGGAATGGCTCCATGCGATGGCTTCCGTTGATGGTGAATGAGGTGAAGCGGTTGCAGAAGTGAATTTAGTAGATCGGATGCTCGGCGTGAGAACACTGATTGGCGTTATTACTGGGACAAGACGGGACAAATACGAGGACCAGATCGCGTGGATCCGCCCCTTAGCCGAGGCGACCAACGATTCCTGGGAAGCCGTTCTTGCGCCGCAGTCAGAATTCCCCAGGCGCGGTTCGATCTTCTGGCCGCGAGCAGCGGGTGCCAAGGAGAACGCGCTTGTTCGGTTCCACGCAAAGGAGAACGACGTTAAGAATGGCGGCCCTGACGAATACATGGCCGTTGACTCGCAACTTGCCTTTGAGGCCCTCGATCTGCGTTGGGTCGGCGATTGCGAGCAAGTACGTCTTGCGCTCACTCACGGAATCGAACTCCCGCATCTTGTCTCCCCGAAATACATGATCCGTTGCGCCGGCGACCTGGTCGTAGGCCCAGTCAGTCTGGTTTCGGACAATACTGGCAAGGTCGTTCTCGATAAGAACAATCGTGCCCGCATCTCCTGCTATCAACTCGGGGAGGATGCCTTCCTCGGAATCACGTTCGATGACGAAACCCGCACCATACTGGCGGGCAGTCTTCCTCCAACACCCTACAGCTACGTCGATTGGGACGACGACAAACTCGTCATGCGTCGAGCAATCGAAGCAGCCGCACGCCTAAAGGGAAACGGCACAAACCTGCCGCGGCAAGTAATCGAGGATGCCACCGTACAACTGACACAGTATGGGGCCGACGCCAGCGCGCGACTTGAACTCTATCGTCTCAGCAGGGCGAAACAACTTGCCGCCGATACGCAACAGGTAATTTTGCTCGCTGAAGAGATATTCAAGGGGCTTCGTAAGCATCCATCGGTTGTTCAGGAGGTCCAGAACTTCTACGAGGCGCAACGGGACGAAATCCGCGCGAAAATCGAGAGTGAGCACGCGGCTGAGCAGGCGGCAGTGACGAAACTCCGGACGGCGCGGCAGGAGGCCGAAGAAGCTTTGGCCTCCGCGAAACGCCAACTCGAAGAGACGGAGGCGAGCCACAGGGAACAGGTGTCCGGAATAGAAGCCGCCCTTGTGGGTCGTATCGATCAGGTGCTTGGAAATGTGCCGACACTCCTTGCAGATGTCGCCCTACTCCGACCATTTCTTGAAGGCCGTTCTTCGCCGCCTCAGCCTCGAGTCGCATGGGCTCCAGACTGGCCCGTCGCTCAGCTCAAGATCGCAGAAATCAAGGAACTGAGATCACGGATGATTCCAGCGCTGCGGGCGCTTGGAGTTGCGACGACAAGCTACCAGCCCATTCACGCCGCATTTGCGTCTGGATTAGTGCCCGTCGTGAGCGGAGCCCGGGCGCTGGAGGCGCTCGAAGCCTACGCACACGTGATGTGTGGCGGGCGGCAGGTTGTGGTGGACGTGACCTCGGCGATAGCCGATGTCCAGGACTTGTTCGGCAAGTTAGAGCATGGAACCTTTGTTCCACACCCTGCAGGGCTGATCGACATCATCAGAGCAGCGCGGGAACATGAAGGGCCATACCTCGTCGTCCTCGACGGGATCAATCGTGGACCCACGGAATCCTATCTCCTGCCTCTGCTCAGGCTGGTCGGCAATCACAAGGCATCGGTTCCGCTTTTCCACCCACAAGCAGTCGATCCGTCCGCCCCTTATCAATCCGAGGCCCGCTTACGATGGCCCATGAATCTGCTCCTCGCAGCAACTGTCATTGAAGGACCCACGACTCTTCCGGTTGCACCGGATGTCTGGAAGGACAGCATTCTGGCGATCGCCGATGCGGACGGTGAGTTCACCGAGCGTACAGAACTCGGTGATTCATCCGAGGTGGACGGATCGAGCGGCCTCTTGGATGTTGCCCCGGCACATGATCAGTTGGAATGGATGTCGGAGGAACTTCCTCACCTCCACGGCAACGCAAAGCGGTTTGCCGGTGCCCTGGCAGCGGTGATCTCCGATCAAGCTGCACAACAGGCGGCAATCACTAAGTCGATTGTGGTGCCGTATCTTTCCTCGCTGACGAACGATGATCAGCGCGCGGCAGAGATTGCGCGACTCGAAAAGACCCTCAATGGCGAACTCGGCGAATGGGTGAGTCTTGCAAGGCGGTCGATCGCATGACGCAACTGCAAGCTATTACCGAGATCGAGGCGCACACAATCCTTGCGCGCGAACTGACCGGCAGCGAAGCCTGCGACCAGATCGCAGAAGACTGCGCGTTGCTGCGGAGTTGTGCGTGGGCACTCACAGGTGGTGTTCATCCGGTCCATGTTCTGCGGCTGCTGAACCTTGCATCCACCCTGCGTTTCGCTGGCGACGCATCCAGAGCAAAACTGAAAGAAGCTTTGCAGGCACTGTCCGAATGCGGCGATCTTGCAGAATTATCGAACGGCCAATGGCTCCCCGCGCCGACGCGAGAAGTTCGCTTAGGCACTGGCGACGACATGCGGTTGCTCGTAGGCGGATTCCCAACATCTTTGCTGACCGCCGAACACGCAGCCCAGGTTGAGCATATAGGCCCGTACAGAAGAGTGAGGGGCGACGTTCTCTCGAAAGAACTCGAACTGCCACAACAGAGTCTGGAGGCGTGGATGGGCCACGCTCCGGACAATCTGCGCGAGTGGACGCAATCGGCTCTGCCGGGCAATTACGAGCGGCATCGCCCGACAGGCCGGCCTATTGAAATCTACGCTCCGGAACTGTCTCCGACATCGACGCCACAGATGTTTCGCTGGGTGGACCGTATCGACAAACTCGTGGGTATCTACCTCTCGCGTGAGGAATTACCCTTCGGCGGCAAGAGGCATTACGCCGTAAAGATCGCGAAGGGCCAGATCAGCGGGATTCGGACCATGCCGCCGATCGATCTTCGAAGGCTAATGTATGGACTCGATCTCTTGGCGGAGAAGTCCGTCACCGTAGAGGAGTTTTCCGGCCTCGCTGAGACGTCGTTTGTTCTCAAGAGCGTATTGCCGCAAGCGGAGCAAAGACTTTTTGCTGCGTTGGGGCAGTTGGTTGTGCCTGAAGGTAAGTACTATCCGCAGACCTGGACGTTTCACCAAGAGCACGCTGTAGAGATCAAGAAGCGGCTCGCTACGTTGGGCGTCAGCACGTTTGTGAGGACGCACAGATGACCGATATTGGAATCAAGCAGGTTGCCGAGAGAATTCATAACCGGCTTCAGCGTTACCTGGAAGCCCAGTATCACATCAAGGACCCTGCGCTCATCGAAGAACGCCATCGCCTGCTCCTCGAACCCGGCTCGATTGCCCAGCGACCTTTTGTTGAGGTAACGCCCTCTTACGCAGTCGAAGACGGATTCACTCGGCTGAAGATTCCGCAGACTGTTAGCGGCATCCTGACTGAGTTGGGAGCGCTTCGGCCGGGTATCGGTGTTTATCCACCCTACAGACACCAGGCGGACGCGCTCGAGGCATTCTTCGGCAAGAACTCTGATGACCTGATCGTTGCCACCGGAACCGGTTCGGGAAAAACGGAGACCTTCCTCTACTCTGCGATTGGCTCGCTCGTGATGGAAGCGACGGAGCGTGTTGCATTGTTCGCCATGCCGGGTGTTCGGGTACTCCTGCTCTATCCGATGAATGCACTCGTCAGCGATCAGACGTCTCGCCTTCGGAGGCTCTTCGGCGACGAGCGCATGGCCGGGTTGTTCGAAACGCGCTGGGGGCGACGCCCCCGCTTTGGCATGTACACAAGCCGCACCCCTTATCCCGGGATACGTACCAACGATAAGGACGGCCGCAATATCGCGCCCTTGCTGGAATACTTTGTCGAACTCGAGGAGTCGGAGGACTCCGAGAAGCAGAACCTCGTTCAGGAACTGAAGAACCGGGGCCGCTGGCCTGCGAAGGACCTTATCGGATTCTTTGCTCCCGACGAAGAAGAGGTTAAGACCTATAAGTCAGGCAAGAACGTGGGTAAGACGTATCGATCCAGACACTGGGACAACCGTTTAAATACGCAGCCCGGCGATCGTGAGTTGCTCACCCGCCATGAGATCCAGAAGAATCCCCCTGATCTGCTCGTCACCAACTACTCGATGCTCGAGTACATGTTGCTGCGCCCGATCGAACGCTCCATCTTCCGCAAGACGAGAGACTGGCTGGCGAGCGATCCCCGCAACCAGTTTTTGTTGATTCTCGATGAAGCCCACATGTACCGCGGGGTCTCAGGAGCGGAAGTTGGTCTTCTGATTCGGCGCCTGCAATCGAGGCTTGGAATCTCCCGTGACCAAATGAGGTGCATCCTGACCAGCGCGAGTCTGGGCGATGGCCCGACGGCGGAGACGGCGGGAAAGCTGTTTGGAGAGGCGCTGACGGGCAAGCGCAAGAACGGTGGCTTTACCATCATTCGCGGCACAAAAGAAGCAAGACCGAAATCGGCCCCTGGAACGACGGCAGAGGCAACCGCATTTGCAGCCGTCGATCCCGCAGTGTTCGCTGGCATCGACAAGGCAGCCATCGAGCAGGCACTTGTCTCGATTGCAGCCTCACTTGGCTGGGAAGCACCAGATGGAGACCGACCGCAGTACGTCGGCAAGCAACTCACGGGCACCGGCCCGTTGGAATTGCTAATCGAAATCTGCGCCGGCAATGGCACAGCATTCGAATCGCTGGCACATCAGCTGTTTCCGACTGTCTCTCAGGAAGAGGCAGAGGCTGCAACAGACGGTCTTCTCGCATTAGGCTCTTTCGCCAGGCGTTACGAAAGTGGCCGGCAAGAGCAGCCATTGCTCCCGACAAGAGTTCATATGTTCTTCCGGGGCCTTCCTTCGGTCCACGCTTGCCTGAACGAGGAATGCACACAGCGTAGGTATTCCGTAGATACAAAGTCGGTTCTGGGGCGTTTCTATACGGAGCCTCGAACCAACTGCCCATGTGGTGCGCGCGTCTTCGAGATATTCACTCATCGGGACTGCGGCACGTCGTTCATGCGTGCATTCGGTGTCGGACGTAGAGCAGATTTTCTATGGAATGAGCATGGTGGAACGCTCTCGCAATTTGGCGCCCCTCTGCATGAAATTCACTTCCTCCTTGAGGAGCCGCACCCGGATCAGGTTCGCAGCGTGGAGCCGGTATGGCTCGATGTCGCCACTGGACGCTTGCAGGAGCGGCAACCGCCTGAAACGGCCGGATTCAGGCTGGTATATCGACCGACAGAAGCGGACGAAGACGAAGCCCTATCCACATTCACGAATTGTCCGGTCTGCACGCGCCGAACGAACACGGGCGGGTCGCTCAAGATCATGGATCTGGCGACGAAGGGTGAGCAGCCGTTTGCGAATCTCATCCGCGAACAGTTCGTTAATCAAGTAGCGACCAAACCGCTCGACGAGCGTCATCCCAACGAGGGCCGTAAGGCGCTCCTTTTCAGTGACGGCCGGCAGAAGGCAGCTCGGCTGGCGCGAGATCTCCCGCGGGAGGTGGAGCGCGATTCTCTCCGCGAGGCGCTCATCGCTGCTCTCAAGGAACTTGCCGATATTGGAAAGCCCCCTGTTCCAGACGAGACCCTCTATGCGGCGTTTGTCCTGGTGTGCGCACGCCACCACCTGCACTTCTTTGATGGACAGGACCAGAAGGCTCTGCTTGAGGACTGCCATCGTCTGGAAAGAGACTATGACCTCGATCTTGACCTCGCCCTTCAAGATGGATGGAAGGCGACGCCGCCGACGCGCTTTCGGCAGGCGCTCTTGCGTCAGATCAGCGATCCATACTATTCGCTGATTGCGGCTTGCGCAGTCGTGGTTCAGCCACGCCATACGAAACTCAAATTGCTCGAACGTCGTGTAACTACAGTTCCCGCCGAGACGCTAGCTGAGATTGCAGAGGCGTGGATTCACGAGATGCTCTACCACGACGCCTTTGACCCGAGTCTTTCGTTGACCGCGCGCTACCAGGAATTCCCGTATTTCGAAGCGATTGGGGCGGAGGACGGACTCAAGAAGTTCTTCAGCGAAGTCGCAAAGCGGGCGCAACTGGATACGGACACAGTCGATCAGATACGCCGTGAGCTTTTCGATCTATTCACGCGGACCGCTGTTAGCGCGGACGATTCAGGGCGATTGCTCACCGGAGACGCGCTTACGATCAAAACAGCGATTGATGACGTCTGGTCTCAGTGCCTCTTCTGTGGCCACGTGCAACTGAAGCCATTTCTCGGCTCATGCGCGGAGTGTGGACAAAAGCAATTGGAACCGCGCCCTCCGGATCATCCGTACATGCGGGCCAGGAAGGACTTCTTCCGGGAGCCGCTGCGGGGCGTTCTGAAGGGACAGCGGCCCGTCCATATCACCGCGGAAGAACACACAGCACAGCTATCGCAGCGAGACACTGGCGTTGTTTACGCGACTACCGAGGAGTTCGAGTTGCGTTTTCAGGATGTTCCTCTGGGAAAGGACAAGCCTGCCGTCGATGTCTTGAGTTGCACCACCACGATGGAAGTCGGCATCGATATCGGATCGTTGACCGCAGTTGGCCTCCGGACTGTTCCGCCGCTGAGGGAGAACTATCAGCAGCGCGCCGGCCGCGCGGGGCGTCGAGGAACGTCTGTGTCGAGTGTGCTCACCTTCGCTCAAGGAGGTCCGCACGATGCCTTTCACTTCGAGCACCCTGAGGTGATGATTAGCGGCCAGGCCCGTGAGCCTCGCATCAAGTCGGACAACCGTCGCCTCGCCCGGCGGCACATCTACTCGTACCTCCTCCAGACCTTCTTCCATGAGCAGATGGATCTACTGCCGGAAGCCCAGCAGACGACTCTGGCCGCATCAAGGCCCGACCTGATGAGCGCCTTCGGACTGGCCACGGCTTTCTTCTACGGCGACGACCAGTTCACTTTTGCGGCTTTCCAGCAGTGGATGAAAGGTCCGAACTCAAAGAAGGTTCACGATCGTATCGTGTCATGGCTCCCCAACGAGTTGTTTCCAGATGCGACCAAACGCGAAGTAGAGAAGGCCGCCTACGTTAAAGCCGTCAGCCCCGAAATGGTCGAAGAACTCACGGAAATCGGTAAGGAAGTTGAGGCGACTGCAGGGGCCGGTGAGGAAAAAGCAACTGAGCCGGAGGAGACGGCCGAGCCGCTCACCTTGCTCGATTTGCTATTCGACAAAGGGCTGTTGCCTTCCTATGCTTTTCCAACCGATCTTTGCAGTTTCGTGATCCAGGAGCGCGCGGACTTTGGCAAGGTAATCGAACGGGAGCGCCCGCAACTCGGAAAGACGCAGGCGCTCAGTGAATACGCACCGGGAAGAATCCTCGTCGTCAACAAACAAACCTACCGCGTGGGAGGAATTTTCTTCGATGGTTTGGCGACCGCGAGTCCAGCCGAAGGCTTTTTCGACGGTGTACGCGACCGGTATATTGGATGTCCACGTTGCTCCTTCGTCCGATTGGAAGAGACAGCGGACGTTGCAAGCCCACCTGCCGAGAAGGAGTGCCCTGTATGCCACGGAGAGCTACAGGCGAACGAGTTGCTCGATCCACCTGCGTTTTCTCCGGAGGCGGGCAGGCGTCTCAGGGACGAGGACAGAGACCAGGACATTACCTACGCTTCCAGCGCCCAACTCCCCGAATTAGTTGACCGGGATTTTCAATGGGATAGTCTCACCGGGTCGCAAATCTCCTTTGCCTATCGGGAAGGAGTCAAGCTGATCGTCACCAACAAGGGCAAAAACGGCACGGGTTTCGGCGTTTGCGAGACTTGCGGCGCTGCTTGGCTTTCTGACGATCCTGAGTCTGAGAAAGAGCACCCGCGGCCTTTCCTGCTGCCCGATTACGTCCGGAAGAGAGAGCAGCCGCCAAAGCATTGCAACGGTCACGTCCGGAAGGGCCTTTACCTCGGACACCAATTCCGCACTGACATTTTGCTCTTGCGACTCGAGTTCGACGCCGCTATGGACTTCAATCCTGAGCGGCCCTGGGTCAACGATGCGCTCGCAACCTGTTCGGAAGCTGTGGCGCTCGGGTCGAGCCTTGGACTTTCTATCGATCCTGGTGAACTCAGCTCTGGCTATCGCTTCGTCCCTGCGACACATGGAGGCATTGGAACCGCCGAGATATACCTGTTTGATACGGCCTCGGGCGGCGCTGGTTACGCATACGAAGTAGGCAGGAATTTACAAGCGATGTTGCCTCGCATTGAGGAACTGCTGACAATCTGCCCTGCGCACTGTGAACGCTCTTGCACAAAGTGCCTGCGGCACTATGGAAATCGCTTCCTCCATCCGCGGCTGGATCGGCGGCTGGGCCTGCAACTGCTTCGATACGCAAGGCTCAGCGAACTCCCGGCGATTCCCTCCGCCGGGGAGCAGAGGAAGGCTCTGGAACCGTTGGCGAGATTTCTGCAGTTAGAGGGATGGACTCTCGCGTGGGCAGATGCGGCCTTGCTCGCCACCGCGGTCGGCGGAAGCAAATCTGTTGCGATCGGCACCTATCCCGCACTTCTTTCCAAGGCGGAGGCAGAAAGACGTCACCCCCTAATGCACGGTCCGGGAGGAACTCGAATTCTGCTGCCCGACTACCTGGTGGAGCGGGACCTGCCGTCCGCCTATCAGGAGGTGGTGAAGCATGTCAAAGTATAGGACTGGCGAATATCCCCTTGTCGCGATCCAAACCTTCATTGAGGCCACACGGGATTCTGGCTACAAGAGCACGGCCGCAGCTCTTTCCGAACTCGTGGATAACTCCTTCGAAGCCGAGGCCAGCACAGTTTCCGTGTGCTTGTCAGAGGATGCGGATGGCAAGTGCATCACGGTGACAGATGATGGAACCGGAATGTCCCCCCAGACCATGCAGTTGGCGCTGCAGTTCGGCGGCAGTACGCGATTCAACTCTCGGTTAGGCACCGGGCGCTATGGCATGGGCCTGCCAAATGGTTCCTTGAGTCAGGCACGCCGCGTGGATGTCTACAGTTGGACTGACCCCGGAAAGATCTGGGCAAGCTACCTCGATGTCGACGAGATCGCCTCAGGCGGGATCTCTGCCGTGCCTGCACCCAGCCGGTTCAAGCCAGATGCCGCTGACGACGCTCCGTCGTCGCCGACAGGGACCGTGGTCGCACTGACCAAATGCGATCGGCTCGACTTTCGTACGCAGAAGACCCAGGCAAAGTACCTCCACCTGGAATTCGGCCGCACCTTTCGTCACCAGCTATACAGCGGTAAGAAGCTTTTGATCAACGGTGAACGGGTCAAGCCGATCGATCCACTCTTTCTCCGTAATGGCAACAACCTAACTGGCGCGGAACCTTATGGGCCTAGCCTCCGGTATGACGTAGCCTCACCGGGAGGTAAACCCTCACAAATTTCGGTCAGGTTCGCTGTGCTGCCCATCGAACAGTGGTGCTCTCTTTCCAATGAAGACAAGAACGCACACGGAATCTCGAAGGGGGCCGGCGTATCGATCGTGCGCGGCGGGCGCGAGATCGACTGCGGATGGTACTTCATGGGTTCCAAAAGGAAGGAGAACTACGACGACTGGTGGCGCTGCGAAATCTCCTTCTCCCCAGAACTCGACGAGTTGTTCGGAGTTACGCACACTAAGCAGAAGATCTATCCAACCGAGATGCTGGAGAGCATCTTGACTCCGGATCTGGAGCGCATTGCGAGAGAACTGAACAGCCTCGTTCGGCGACGCTACCTTGCAGTCCGTGAAGAGTCAGTAGAATTGAAAAGTACGCTTGTCGCAGAGCATAAGGATTCCCTGATGGTTCCGGTTGTTTCCCGCGGCCGGAGCGCGCAGAACACCCCGCGCACACGGGGAAGGATTACTCAACTGGGCTACAGAATCGATGAGCAGGTATTGGAAGAGGTTAGTTTTTATCGTCCGTCGCTGGCACAGGAGCGACTCACGCTGACACTGAACCGCGATCACAACTTTTATCAGAAGATTTATCAGCCCTTGGCGGCAACTCGGCAGGTCGAATCTGCGAGAGTCTTGAACCAGCTACAACTCATGCTCCTCGCTGTAGGGCGCGCCGAATGCGCGCTGAGATCGGCAGAGGAGAAGATTGCTGTCCGACGGTTGAGGGAGACGTGGAGTAATGCTCTTACGGCTTTCCTGGATTAGGACGCAATCACGATGGGCCAAACAGTCACCCTCAACCCGAACCTCACTGTGCTCATGCCGCTCTTTCGCGAGAGATGTGCGTGCATTCGAAAGATGGTTCGAAACTGTCGTGAGGCCGTCTCTGCCGAGTTGATCCAACGACTTCGATCGAACGTCCTCGCACCACTGACCAAACCAACCAAGGCGCAGGTCCAAGAAGAACTAGAACTGCTGGCAACGCTGAGCGTCACAATCGACCTTATCGCGCAGGGATGGCGTATTATCGCCATCTCTCCGGCCATCGTCATTGAATTCACGAACGGCTTCTCACCCGAGGCGGAAAAGGAACGCATCCGGCATGTTCATCTGATTGACCGAGACGACCAGTTGCGTCAGCCGGCAACGCGGGCCTTCATCAAAGGGATGGAAAAGAAGCGCCTGACCAAGAAGGGATGGCACTCCATCTATTCGGTCATGCGGGATGGCGAGAGCCTTGCCCTGGACCTGTCGGCGGTTCGGACTGCGCCTGGCTTGGAATCGAAGCTCGAACAACTTCGCGGCGCAATTAAGCCCTACATTCAATTCGTCGAGCGGGACGCATATTGCGAGCATACCGGACTACGCCTGATGGACATCTGGCGTTACTTCCGGCACACCTGGGTGAACTCTTACAAGAGCGTTCCAGGCCGGTCCATGATGATTCTCATCCGCGATGCGGCGGTTGAGAACCATCCGGTTGTCGGAATTGCCTGCCTCGCTAGTTCCGTGGTCCAACAGTCTTCGCGGGACAAGTGGATTGGCTGGGACTCGGAAAGTGCCATCCAGCATTTCCGAACCTCGACGAATCCCAAACGGGATGCGGCATGGCTCATCGGCGAGATAGACCGTTTCATCAAGAGCATCTACCTCAAGGATCTACTCGATAGTGGTCTCATTACCCGGCCCGACTTGCGGAAGCCGACCCCACAAATCATCGAAAAACTCCTCAAGGATTCGGAGCGCGCCATCAAACATCACCGGCGCTATCCGAATGCGGCGCAGCACAAGCATGTGACCGCAGGGACTGTCGTAGAGTGGCGGGCACGCGCAGAAACGAGCCTCTTTCGCAGCAAACGTTCCAAACAACTCGCGGGCCTTCTCTCTGTCCGCGTGGCATTCCAGGAACAGAAGATCGGCAGCGACGTAACGAAAGCGGCTTGGGCTCAAGCGTTCGAGAACGCTCGGTTTCGGCAAGCAGTCGGCCAGATCGTTCGGATGCTGAAGGGAGAACGGGTAGGTGTCAACATGATGGACATCACCGTCTGCGGAGCAGTCGCCCCCTACAATCTCTTACTTGGCGGGAAACTCGTTTGCCTCCTCCTATGCAGTCCGGAGATCGTCAACGGATACCAACACCGCTATGAGAATCAGACCAGTCTCATCGCATCCAGCATGCGGGGTGCCCCAGTCCACAGAAGAGCGCAACTCGTGTTGCTTTGCACAACGAGCCTATACGGATCAGCTCTGAGCCAATACAGCCGGGTCAAAGTACCTGCCGAAGCGGTCGGCGGCAAACCGCACGAGAAGATTGAATATCGCCCCGTCGGTCTTAGCGAAGGTTTTGGATCGTTTCACATCAGCCAAGAAACACTCGGCTTGATGAGTACACTCATTGGCCGCTCGAAGGAAGCGCGAAAGGTGAATTCCATCTTCGGAGAGGGAGTCAATCCGCTGATGAGGAAGATCCGCGAAGGCATGGAATTGCTGGGCCTTCCGTCCGACGTGTTGATGAACCACGGGAACAAGCGCGTCGTGTACGGTGTTGCACTTGCTAGAAACTTTCATGATGTCCTATTGGGCTTTACTGACTCCGCGCAGTACAACGTACCCCGAACGCGGGACAAGCTGAGAACGGAGATGCTCGCAGACTTCTGGCGCCAACGCTGGCTTCTCAATCGCCTGGAGAAGCCCGGCATTCTGGAGGAAGTCACAAAACACACGACTGTTTATCCCATCAGGCACGGAGCTCAAGTGACACTGCCAAAAGATGGGAACAGCTAATCCAGAAGATGATGAGGGACGATCACACTCGCTGGTTGTTTTGCCGTGAACGAACTCTGCGCTGCATAGGATTTCCCAATCGCCGTTCGATCGGGTTACCCGTGCACACTGAAGCAGTGAACGGACCGCCCCGCAGATTGTGCTTTGCACACGGCTTCGTTCCAACTTTCGTCGTTCGACATCGGCCCCTCAACCGAGAACTCCTTGTGTCGGAGTCCACGACGCATAGGTAGAACCGCTTCAGTTCTCTTTTTCCCATATCTTTGGCCTTCCGTTCAGGGTCCTTCGTGAGCGTTACGTGAACCACAGGCTGGGTCAAGATTGGGGATTCTGACCTTGCGCCGTGGTCTGCCGTGATTCCTGCGCGGCCTTCCAGCGGTCGGGTAGCCAGGCGGGCAGGTCGCTGATGCGGAGCGTTGGCAGGCTGACAAGCAGTTGGGTGAGGTAGAACTGCGGGTCCACGTCGTGGCGGCGGCAGGTCGAAGTGAGACTCGCCAGGATAGCAGCAGTACGGCCGCCGCGCGCGTTGCCCACGAATAAACTGTTTTTCCTGTGCAACACCACGCGCTTCATTTCACGCTCCGAGACATTATTGTCGATCGCGACGGCGCCGTCAGCGAGGAACACGTTGAACTCCTCCCAGTGGCCGAGGGCGTAGTTGAGCGCCTCGGCCATGGGATGCTTGGGCAACAACTGTTCTTTCCAGTCGAAAAGCTTCTCATGCAACTGGGCCATCACCGGCGCCGATTGCGCCTGGCGCAGCCTCAGGCGCTCTTCGGCCACGGCGTCCCGGCCCTGCTTTTCAACGGCATACAGCGCGCGCACCAAGGCAACGGCTTCCTGCGCAATTTCAGGAGCCGTCTTTTCCGCGTCAACAATCTTGCGGCGCAGATGCGCCCAGCATCCCGCGCGCACCATGTCGTTGCCGGCCACCACGCCGTCATAGCCGCCATAGGCGTCGGCCAGAAGCACCTGATTGTAGTCCTTGAGGAAATACTTCGGTCCGTCGCGTCCGCGGCTCAGGGTGAAATCGAACACGTTGTAAGGATGCGCCGCGTCGCCGACATAAACCCACATGCGAGCCTTGGCGCAATGGCCGGTTTCGAGCATGGGCATGATGGTGTCGTCGGTGGCCACCACGTGCGAGGCCCGCACCTGGTTGCCCATCAGCTCATAGAGCGGCTCGGCCAGGTCGGCCACGTCGCCGCACCAGACCGACTGCGTAGCCCGCGAGATCTCGAATCCCTGCCGCGCGAAGATGTCTTCCAACCGATAGTTGGGAAGGTAATCTGCGAACTTGCTGGTCACGATGTAGCTCAGCAGACCGGGGCCGGCCATCCCCTTGTCGATGGCTGTTTCTGGCTTGGCCGCCGTCTCGATTTGCGGGTTGTTGCCGTTGCTCTCGCAGACCGCGCAGGCGTACTTCTCGCGCACATGATGGATGCGCTCGAAGTGGCCCGGGAAATATTCGATTTGCCAGCTATCCTCCCGGCCGATTTCCAGCCGTTCGATGCCGCAGCACCGGCATTTCCTTTCCTCTGCACTTAACTCGTGCACGTGCGTGGTGACGGGAAGGTTCTCGAAGTCTGCGATCCGGCGCCGCCCTTTGCGCCGCTTGACTCGCCGCAGTTCTTCTTCGGGCTCCGCATGGGAGGGAAGATCGGCGGGGTTGATCGGCTTACGATCCAGTGTTTCGGCAAAGTGGAGCAACAACTGCGCCAGGTCGCCCTCGGACTGAAGCCGATCCGCGCGCGGGCCATAGTACCACTTCTTCAAGCGGCCCAGCTCTACCTGCAGGCGCAGGTTCTCCAGATACAGGCCGTCAGCACGCTGCTGTTGTTCTCTGGCCAGTTGCGCTTGTGTTTCGGCTCGTTGTTTCTCCCGGTCACGCTCCAGCAACAGCGAGCGCACGGCTGCTTTCAGCGCGTCGCGGTCGTCCGGTAACTCGACTAAGTTGTCTGTGGGAGCCACATCTAAGTAGACGGATAAGTCGCCGACGAAGTTACTTATACAGCCACTTTCTCTTGGTTGTTCTTGCTGGTTCGCACTCCCCGCTCGTAGCGCGGCACCCGCTTCAGCTTCGTCATATCGATCCCGTCCAGGATCATGGCCAACTCGCTGGCCCGCAACTCCACCGACCGAGCGCCTTCCTTCAAGCGCGGCAGTTTAAAAACTCCGATCTCGAGCCGCTTGTACCAAAGTACGAATCCGTCGCGGTCCCACAGCAGAATCTTCAATCTGTCTCCGCGGCGCGAACGGAAAATGAAAAGGCCATCGCTCATCGGGTCCTGGCCGATTACCGCGCGCACTCGCTCCGCCAAACGGTCGAAGCCGCAGCGCATATCGGCCGGTTCTACCGCCAGCCAGATGCGAGGGCCCTGTGCCCGATCCAGCGCACCCAAACTGGGCAGGCCTATCATGCTTCAGCTTCCAAAACCGAAAGCAAGGCACGCAAATGCATCGCGTCAAAGCCGGGTTCCACCAGAATGCTCCGGCCACGGCTCAGCCGCACTTCAATGGCTGCGTTCTGCGATGCCGCGGCGTGCTTCGCTTCCCAAGCCGGCGCCATTTCCACGGCGACAAACCGCGGCGCCTCTGCCTCGCGCAACCTCTTCTTCCACGCGAAGAACTGTCCGCTCTTCAGGCCCCGTTCACGGCAAAAGACCGCTACACTCTGACCGCTCAGGTTCTGCTCCGCAACCAACCCACGCCACTTCGCCCACGCTTCCGATTTCCGTCCTCTCATGCTTCCAGCATGAAGCCGCGACCAGCGCCGAACAAGATGGGGTTCAGATAGCGCTCACGGTCCTTCTTTGTCCATTCTCATATCGACCGGATGTCAGCGTGGAGTTCCCGAACCGTACTCGACCATCCGGAGCAGATAACTGGCTGCAAACAACAGTTCCATTGTTCCAATGCCTCGTCAGGTGTGAGATCGGGTACTC
>DAIDGW010000239.1 GCA_027452245.1 Acidobacteriaceae bacterium | reverse complement strand
GGGGCAACCGCCAGTACAAACGTCGGCATTGGCGATACTGCGCCTGTGGCCAAACTTACCGTCAGTGGGACAGAAACCACCTCGAATGGATTCGGAGCCGCGATCAAGCTCGCTAACACTGCCTCCGGCGGGGCGAACTATTACTTCCGGGTGGGTGCGAACGGAACCCAAACGTCTCCCGGTTCCCTGAGCATCGCTAACGATGACGAATACATCATCACCTACACCGTCAACGGCAATGTCGGACTGCAAACGCAAAATCCCACTAATATTTTGACCATCCTCCAGGGCGGCGGTTCGGCTCTCGCGGATGGTTGGGCCACCTACAGCTCCCGCCGCTGGAAGACCAACATCCATCCGCTCACCGGCGCACTGGCGAAGGTCGAGCAGCTGCAAGGTGTGTCCTACGATCTGAAGGCCACGGGCAAACACGAAATCGGCGTCATCGCAGAAGAAGTCGGCAAAGTCGTTCCCGAGGTCGTCACCTACGAACAGAACGGCAAGGACGCCCGCAGCGTCGACTACACCCGCCTCACCGCTCTGCTGATCGAAGCCGTCAAGCAACAGCAGAAACAAATCGCTCACCAGGAAAAGCTCATCCGCGAGCAGCAAAGGCAGATACGCAGCCAGGCCAAGGTAGCCTCGGTGCAACAACAGGCGATTGCGCACCTCAACCGCAAAATCGGCGCGATGGAGGTCATTGTCCGCAAAACTCAGCAGCAGCATTCCGAACCGCTGATTTCGTCTGCCCGATCCACTCACGATGTACTGCAGGTACGCTGATCGAGTGCGGTAGGCGAATACATTTCGGGGGCGAGTGGGACGCCTGATTGCAGACGCTATCTCGCCTGGTCGTATATCGTCGGTTACCGCTGCTATTTCACTTTGCTGAGTTCGCACAGAAGAAAGGCTGCAAAGATGTTGCTTCCTGCAAGCCCTAGATAAAGGAAATCGTATCGCAGTGGTTGGAGCAACATGGGGCCGAGGCAAAGTCTGCCGTTGCAGTGCGAAAACATACGATCGATGCAGAGTATGGCGTGCGGCAGATGCTGCAGCTCGCCTGCAAGGAGCCAGTAACACGTAATCGCCGGCGGCGCCCGTTCCCACTCGAATCAGAGGTTCCGGGGTTTGCCGAGTATTTGCGCAGCGAACGTGGATTCGCGGAAAGCACCATTCGCAATTACCGTCGGCACCTGGATGAGTTTGCTCAGTACCTCAGCCGAACTGGCATCACTTCGTTCAGTCAGTTGTCCGCGGCAGTTCTGGCGGCTTTCACTGTGCAGTACAGGCCGAAGGTGGCTCCCCGCACACGCCTCGGTTTCTGCTGTCATTTGCGAGTTTTGTTGCGATTCTGGCACCGCGAGGAGATCACTGCTCGGGATCTCAGCGGAGCCGTGAGGATTCCCCAAATATATCGACTCAATGATGTGCCACGTTCCATTACATGGGATGAAGTCCGCCGCATGTTGGAAGCGGTGGAGCGACGGATGATCCGGGGACGGCGGGACTACGCCATTTTGCTTCTCTTGGTGGCCTATGGTTTGCGGACACATGTGGTCGCGAAACTGACTCTGGATGATGTTGACTGGAAGGACGAACGACTTCAGGTCCTTGCCCGCAAGGCAGGACACGCCACCGTCTATCCTCTGGCGGGAGTTGTTGCAGAAGTGATCACCGACTATCTCAAGAAGGGGTCGCCCTAAGACCGAGGACCGTCATCTGTTTTTCCGCGCCCGTGCGCCGCAAGCTCCGATTGATTCCGCGGCTGTGTCATCCAGTGTTGCGCTCTATCTTTACAAGGCGGGCGTTCAAGTACCCAAGGCCGGATCGCACACGCTTCGCCACACCTGCGTTCAACGCCTGATCGACGCTGAGTTTCCACTGAAGACAATCGGCGACTACGTCGGACATCGCTCGCCGGAGTCCACTCGCGTCTACAGCAAGGTGGCAATTGCGTCCCTGAGGGAAGTCGCCATGGGCGACGGGGAGGAATTATGAACTCTCCCATCTTCCCATCGGCCATTCCGGTCCGAGATCCAGTCGGTAGACGCCGAGCGGCGCAACCGGCAAGGGTACGCCCGGGATGTCCGGGAATCGCGCACTGTGCTCTGCGATACATAGTAGAAAACCCTACCCCGGCCCCCCCTTCTCCCTCGCCCGGTACGCGTACACCACCGCCAGCAACGGCGCCGCCACCAGGACTCCCCAGAACGGCCAGAGCACTCCCAGCCCGACCGGCGTCACCACCGACGCCCAGACCGGCACCTTCGCCGTACGCTTCATGATGTAGGGCTGGAGCAACAGCCCGTCGAGCAGCACGATGACCGCATAAAGCCCGAGCACCCCCAGAGGGTGCTCCCAGTCCCGCCACGCGATCGTGGCCGTGAGCACCGGCCCTAGCAGCCCCAGGATGGGCCCCAGGTGCGGCACCATCTGGAGCAGCGCCGCCACGCCCGCCCACAGCGGGGCCAGCGGGATGTGCAGCAGGTAGAGCCCAGCCAGCCAGAGTACGCCTACCGCCACCGAATCCTGCAACTGCGCGACCGCCCAGCTCTTCAGCGCGTCGCCGATCACGTGCAGGTGGTCTCCGAAGTCCATCCTCGCTCCCGATTCTTTGATACCACACCGGCAGTGCGGGAACGCCGCCTCGCCGGGGAGGACACTTCCTTATCGACTCCGGCCACTGCACATTTTCGTGGCCTATTGCGTGGCGTACATCCACTCCCGCTTTCCGAAGTCCAGAACCGCGGGCACATCCTCCGGAAGCATAAACCTCTGCTTCACCAGCCTCTCCGCTGCTTCCCGGTATAGGCGCATGTATTCGTCCATGCTGGAGTACCGTTCCGCAATCGAGAGCCTCGGATCGCCCGACCGTTTTCGCTCCTCCGCGGTCTTGGGAAACGGAATGTAGGAGCCTACGAAGGGGATCGTGTAACCGGGCATGCCGAGGCTTTGAGCACGTAAGTTCCAGCCCGTATACGTCGCCAGGGGAACCTGCAGCTCGGGCTGCTGGATTCCGGTCGGCTCATTTCCGTCCTTATCGACCTGGGGCAGAAGGACGCTGTATGCGGCTCCCACTTTCGGAGGCTCGTAGGTGATGATCCCCATCGGCCATTCCGGTCCGAGATCCAGTCGGTAGACGCCGAGCGACGCAACCGGCAAGGGTACGCCCGGGATGTCCGGGAATCGCAAGTCGTGCTGCGCCACCAGCGTGCCGTCGCTCACGTGCGGATACTCGCTCTCTGGGGGCGCAACACCATTTCTTACCCACGCATCCATATCGCTGATCAGGGCGCGCCACAACCACTTTCGCGGCATTGGATTGCCCAGTTGTTGACCTTGCAGGTCGGGAATCGAACCAATCTGTGGCGGAAATGAAACCGGGAAATGCCCCTGGCCGGCGGCAAAATAGATCCGTACATTTTTCCCAGGCGCAATGTCGCTCCGTCCGTCTACGCCTGTATGAATGAGCGACGCAGCCCTCTGCCAGTACTCATGCGAGGTGTTCACGAAGAAAATATCGGGGGTTGTGTGCGAACGTCGCGTCGCGTCCAGCAACCCAGCCGTCCTTCTGAGGATTGGGTCGGTTTCCGGTACATCCGTGAAGGGGAACAGGTCCGTGGGATAGAAAAGCGACGAAGTCGTTTCCGCGTCCCGGGAAGGTTGCGCAAAACGATGATTGAAGCTTCCGCGCCCGGCGCCCGCCACCATCGAAAGCACGCCATCAAACGCCTTCCGCCCCGACTCATCGGCATTGAAGTCTTGCCAGAGGAAGTGGCGGAGAAAGCGCCCATCCTGCGAAACACCGATCCCGAGCGCACGATCCACATGCACAATAGCGCCCCGATCGTATTTTGAGTAGGAAACAAAATCGCGTATGGCAGCCAGTCCAAGTCCAACAACGACCGGATCTTTCGCCACGTAAACAATTTCATACAACTTCCCCGGCTGAAATCCGCCATCCAGGCACACGAATCGATCGCTGGGATGAACTCCATGTTCATCCTGTTGCGCGAATTGCCAGCGCGACCGCGGGATCACATTCCGCTTGCAGGTGGGGCAGTCGCGAACCGTCAACACGTTCTCGCCCGACGCCGGATCGGAGACTGCGTAGCCCGTCCCGCCGATGCTCCCCACGATCAAATGCCCCAACGGCCATTCATCTTTGCGCTCGGCAGGAGTCCAGTCAGCCCGCACCAATCCATGAATGCTCGTGCCATCGGGCATATGCGCCACCGGCGCATACAAGCGCATCATTCCTGCTTCGTCGCGGACGTCCCATTGCCATCCTAGCCATGCAATCGTGTAACCCTGATCCAGCAAATACCCGTCGCCAAAATTCTCTGCCGTCGTCGGATCGGTAGAGCCTTTTGCGCCTTGCACGATGGAAAGCAGGCCCTTGCCGCCTCGGTTTGGAATTTCGAGCAGCAGGCTCCCGTTTCCCTTCGACGTGGGACGAAGCACATAGAAGTCTGCGCTGAATTCCACTTCGCCTCGCGAATTACGAGGAGCCTTGTCGAGATCGACAATCTGCAGATTGTGAGGATTCTTTGGGTCAACTGCGAAATACACCCGGCCCACAATTTTCTGGTAGGGGCCGGCTGAGCCCCATGCTTTCCCATCGAGCACGTAGGCGCGATTACTGACATCAACGCGAACCACCCGTGCCATCGCTGGTCCGCACATGACCGCGAGCACGGCCATCGGCAGAACGAAACAGAACACCAATTTCAGTTGACGGAATAACGGCACTCGCATGATGCCCCCCGTGATAGTTGGAGAAGATACCACGCGGAGCAATGCCAAAGCACTCGGAATGCAGTTCATGACAACTGCGAATGCTTGCCCTGGACCGTCTCCCTCGTTGCAAACGTTAATTCAGGCCGGGACCGGTAGCGAGCGGACTCTGATCCCACGTTCAAGCCCTTAATTCCCCACATGAGGTAGTAAAATGATCTCAGTTTTGTGCGGCGAATCGTGCGACTCAGGATTCTGTCTTGAAACTCCCTGCACTCATCCTCGTAATTTCGCTTATTTTAGGCACCCAGATTGCTGTGGCGCAGGATAGCTCCGGCAGCAGCTCAAATTGGACTTCGAGCAGCCAGCAGGGGAGCCCGACTGGGGCGCTGAATCCCATTCGTACAAGTGAAACGCATACGCAGGCGAAGGGCAAAACGGTTGACACGAAGTCGCTCGAAACCCTGGGTCCGAACGGGCAGTACGTTCCATATCAGCAGGTTGAAAGGGAGTCCGTGAAAGTCGACGCGACGACGTTGCGCACCGTCGAGCGTACATTTGGTATCGGCCCCGATGGCGCGAGAACGCTGGTCCAGGTAAAGCAGGAAGAGGCGCACGATCTTGGCGGGGGCGAGAAAAGTCTGGTGAGCACGATTCTCAACCCGGACGCAAATGGGACGCTGCAAGTGGTGCAGCGCGAACTACAGAATTCTCACCAGGTCGGTCCCGGCGTGCAGGAGACAAAGACGACTGTATTCACTCCTGACATAAACGGAGGCTTGGCTCCCGCGATGAAGATCGACGATCGGGAGCAAAAGAATGGTGACGGCACAATCGCATTCAAGAAGTCGACCCAACTTCCCGACGGAGCGGGACACTGGCAACTCGCGGAGGTACGCGAGGGAACAACCAGGCAGCAGGATGACCAGACTACCAGTTCTGAAGAGAGCGTGTTGAGACCGGACTCAAACGGAAATATGGCCGTAGTCGAGCGCACCGTCAGCAAGCAGGCACAAGCGGCGTCAGGAGAAGAGAGCGACACCACAGACACGTATTCGGTCAATGTTCCCGGACTTGCTGGAGACAGCACGTTGCAACTGGTTCAGCGTCAGACCGCAGTGACCAACAAATCTGCCAGCGGTCAGCAAACTACAATCGACCGGACTGAACGACTGAATCCGGGTACTCCCACGTACGGTCTGCAGGTCACAAGCGAAGCGATCGATATCGTCCGCCCTTCTGGTGGGAACAGTTCGCAGCAGAGCCGGACGATTCTCAGCCGAGCTCCGGGGGGCGAAATGGGTCAGGTCTGGGTGGACTTCAGCAATAGTGATAAGCCTTCCACGGGACAAGCCCCAGCTTCCACAGCTGCAAAGTCTAAGTAAGGGTACGTTGCGGCTTGGCAAGGCTGTTCACATCGCCTGAGATCCTCAACTCGTTTTTGGGGTATCTATTCGTCTTGACGATTGTCGCCGAAATCCCCAGGGCAGTGCTAACCACAAGGCACGATTGACTTGGCGTCGCGTTCCCCCTACCATCGGCGCGGGGTCATGATTGGCCAGACCATCTCGCATTACCGCATCGTCGCGAAGCTCGGCGGCGGCGGCATGGGTGTGGTGTACAAGGCCGAGGATGTCCGTCTTCACCGTTTTGTTGCGCTCAAATTCCTCCCGGAAGAAGTGGCTCGAGATCCCCTGGCGCTTGCCCGTTTCCAGCGCGAGGCTCAGGCTGCGTCTGCGCTGAACCACCCTAATATCTGCATGGTCTTCGACGTTGGCGAGCAGGATGGAAAGGCCTTCATCGCCATGGAACACCTCGACGGCATGACGCTGAAGCATCGGATTGCGGGAAAGCCCGTCGACCTTCTGGTCTTGCTGAGCCTTGCAATTGAAATCGCAGATGCGCTCGACGCCGCTCATGCCAAAGGCATTGTGCACCGCGACATTAAACCCGGCAACATTTTCGTCACCGAACGCGGGCACGCCAAAATTCTGGATTTTGGTTTGGCCCAGGTCATTCCGCCGGCCACAGCTTCGGTTCAGATCGGCATGGCGAAGACCGTGACCGACGTCGACGCTCAACAACTGACCAGCCCGGGAACCATGCTGGGGACGGTAGCTTATATGTCTCCCGAGCAGGTGCGCGCCAAAGAATTGGACGCACGCAGCGACCTTTTCTCGTTTGGGGCGGTGCTCTATGAGATGGCAACGGGGAAGATGCCGTTCGACGGCTCGAGTTCAGGGGAAATCTGCGGAGCCATCCTGCACCAGAAGCCTGTTCCGGCATCGGAAATCAATCCAAATATCCTTCAGCCGCTCGAAGAGATCATCGAAAATGCATTGCTAAAAGATCGCAACCTGCGCTACCAGCACGCCGCCGACATGCGAGAAGACTTGCAGCAGGTGAAGCGCGATGTAGATTCGTACCGCGCCATCTCCCCGCGTACCAGCTCGGGCCGAGGGGGATCCGCTCGTTTGAGTCTGCGCGATTCGGCCCACTCTGGCTCCCGCAGCCCTGGGCCGTCTCAAGCAGCGAAGATTGGCCGCTACATGATTCTGGGGGCAGTCATCGCGTTGTTTGTGGCGGGCACTCTTTATTATCGTTCGCGCCAGAACCGGCACCTTGAAGGAAATGACACAGTGGTGCTCGCTGACTTTGCCAACAGCACCAATGATCCTGTCTTCGACGACACGCTGAGGACCGCGCTTGCAATTTCGCTCCGGCAATCCCCTTTTCTGAATGTGCTCTCCGACTCCCGCACCGCGCGGACCTTAAAAATGATGGAGCGGCCTCCGGACACCAAACTCACGCCCGAGGTGGCCCGCGAAGTATGCTTGCGGACGGGAAGCAAAGCTTACATCACGGCAGCCATTGGCAGCCTGGGCCGCAAGTATGTTCTGGAATTGCAGGCGGTGAACTGCCAGAACGGGGATACGCTGGACGAGGAGCAAGTAACCGCCGGCTCGAAAGAAAATGTTCTCGACGTGCTCGGCGAGGCAGCATCGCAGATGCGGCGCCAATTGGGAGAGTCGCTGGCAACGGTGCAAAAATTCGATGTTCCTCTGGCGCAGCACACCACATCTTCTCTGGAGGCACTGAAGGCGTTGGCGCTGGGAACGAAAATGGTTATCGAAAAGGGCAACGGCGCAGGCATTCCGTATTATCAGCATGCTGTCGACCTCGATCCGAACTTTGCCTATGGCTACTATGGACTTGGCATCTTGTACAGGAACTTCGGGGAGGTTGGGCGGGCTAGTGAGAACTTCACAAAGGCATTTCAGTTGCGGGACCACGCCAGTGAAAGGGACAAACTGGAAATCTCTACCGCTTACTACGAGACGGTCACGGGAGAACTCGACAAAGCAGCCGCCATGTTTCAGGAGTGGATCGAAAGCTACCCGCAGGACCCGCGGGGATATGGCAACTTGTCTGCTATTTTTGCCGAAGAGGGGCAGTATCAAAAAGCCTGGGAAGTCACTCGCCAGGCCCAGCGACTGGCACCCGACGAATGGCCTATCTATGTCAATCTGGCTGGGGATGCGCTCGGCCTGCAGCGATTAGACGACGTACGCGAAGTGATTCGCGAATGGCAAGCGCGAAAACATATTGATAATGTGTTCGGGGAGGTTCGCTATGCCTTGGCGTTTATCGGCACAGACCCGGCAGCGAAGGTGGAAGCGCAAAAGTGGCTTGCCAGTAAGCAAGACCATTTGCATTATTCCGAAGCCTCCGACACCGAGGCGTATGCCGGTCATCTTGTCAGGGCGCGGGAACTGACCGAACGGGCCGTGATTAATGCCATTCAGACAGATAACAAGGAGAGCGGGGCAATATGGCAGGCCATTGCCGCTCAGCGGGAAGCCGAGTTCGGCAATGCCAGGGAGGGACGGCGGAGAGCAGAAGAGGCTTTCAAGCTTGCACCTGCCAGCCGCGCTGCTGAAGTTGAGGCCGCACTTGCGTTTGGGATGGCGGGAGACACGGCACGAGGCGAGTCAATAGCTCAAGACCTTGAGAAGCGCTTTTCACTGGACACCCAAATGCAATCGCTTTGGCTGCCCACCATTCAGGCACAGTTGGCGCTCGACCGAAAGAACCCGTCTCTCGCGCTGAATCTTCTGCAGGCGTCTCCGATGCCGATGGAGTTGGGGACCGACGACTTCATCACCAATCTCTCATGCCTGTATCCTGCATACGTGCGGGGACAGGCGTATCTGGCAGCCAAGCAGGGCAAAGATGCCGCTGCCGAATTTCAGAAGATCTTGGACCACAGCGGTCTCGTCTGGAATTGCTGGACGGGAGCGCTGGCGCATCTGGGACTGGCGCGTGCGGATGCATTACAGGTAAAAAACTTGCCTGGCGCTGACACGGATGCCGCGCGGCTCCGGGCTCGCGAGGCTTACAGAGACTTCCTGACACTCTGGAAAGATGCTGACCCCGACATCCCCATTCTGAAGCAAGCCAAAGCGGAGTACGCGAAGTTGCAATAGCAGCAAAGTTCGGCTGACGAGGCAACTCGATCGGTTAAGCAGTAGGAACCTGATGATGAATCTGCCGCGGTGCTCTCCACCCACAGTCCCAATTCGCAAAGTTGTGAGGTGTGCTCGCCCGTGCGGAGGCGTACTCGCCCGTGCGTATGTAATTCGACAGGATGGCGGTTCGTCCAAGGTTGAAAACCCGGATTATGTGGGCGACAGGGGGGCGGCGCGCATCGCGGCCAAAGAGAAGACAGAGATTGATAACGATCAGGTCAGAGCCAGCCTCTGAAAAACGCATTTCCTGGACAGCATGCTGGCCAGCGTGCAACGGTGGAGATGCTTTCAACGCAAAGTTGCGCCTTGGGTGGCAGGTACCGAGTTGTCGCCCATCCCTGTCAAGATCGCAGAGACCATACAGACTTTGGCTGATAGAACTTGTAAACTCACCTTTCCTGGCAAAACTTCAGCCGGCTGATAGAGGCATCCAATGGCTACTTCGCGACGTGCTTTTTTGGGGGTGACGGTCGGCGCGGCTGCGTCGACGATGGTTCGCCCCCTGGCTGATGCAATCACTTTATCTGGTCAGGATACAGGTGCAGGTGCAGTCGCTCCCGCGCTGGTACGCGTACACGCGGCGCCCAACCAAGTCGTGAATTCCTTTGATCCCGATAAAGCGCTCGCGACATCAATGGACATTCAGTCGCGCGAATCAATCAATACAATTTACACGCCCGAAAATGTAAAGACCTGCCTGTCCGCAGGCTGGGGGCCGATCAGCTATCGGCTGCATACGCCGGAGACTATCGATTATTGGCACTGGAATCCCAAAGGCAGTTGGTCGGACGAAGCCAACCAGCGCGGATATTTCATTGGCAGCGCGGAATTGGGAGAGCCGATTCGCGATTCGTTTGGCTATAGTCTTCCCCACCGCGGCTGCACGCACAATGGCGGCACCGATCGTGGCTATTCTCGGCTGACCGATGGTGATCCTAGGACTTTCTGGAAAAGCAACCCGTATCTGACTCAAGCGTTTACGCACGAGGATGACGCCTTGCATCCCCAATGGATCATCCTTGATCTGGGCGAGTATTTCGACGTCGACGCGATTCGCATCGACTGGTGCGAACCGAGTGCGCGCGAGTATGAAGTACAGTATTGGGTCGGAGCCGACCCCATGAACTGGGAAGAGCCGGCCCTCGACTCCACTGGCCAGGGCGGCGAGTACCTTCCCGTTGCCAATCAGGCTATGGGAAACTGGGTTCGTTTCCCTAAGGGCTTTGTTCATGACGGCAAAGGCGGCAGCGCAACTCTGAAACTCGCGGAAAATCTGATTGCAACGCGTTGGGTTCGCGTGGTCATGACGCGGTCGTCGAATCAACCGGGGCCGCACGGGAATGATGACGTGCGGCACCGGGTGGGATATGCAATCTATGAAGTTTATTTGGGCAGATTGGAGAACGACGGTACGTTTGCGGACCTTGTGAAGCATGCGCCCGATGGTCGCCAACAAACCGCTACGTATTGCTCTTCAACCGATCCGTGGCACACGGCTGAAGACCTCAATCCCCATGGAGACCAGACTGGATGGGATATTTTTTATACCAGCGGCATCACCAATGATCTACCCGCGCTGATCACCGTTCCCCTGATTTACAGCGTTCCCGAAGATGCCTCCGCCATGGTGGCTTATCTGAAAAAGCGCGGCTATCCCGTCAGTTGGGTCGAGATGGACGAAGAGGCCGATGGGCAGTTCTACATGCCTGAGGACTATGCCACGCTCTATATTCAATTTGCCGACGCCATTCACAAAGTCGATCCTGCCCTGAAACTGGGCGGCCCGGTATTCCAAGGAATCAACCAGGACGTCTCGGTGTGGCCGGATGTGCGCGGCAATAAATCCTGGTTCGGCCGTTTTTATGACTATTTGAAGTCGCACAATCGTGCCGGCGATTTGTCATTCGCTTCGTTCGAAATTTATCCCTACGATGCCTGCACTATGAAATGGGACGATCTGTACCGCAACCGCGAGTTGACGCGAAAGACTCTGCAAGCCTTTCGCGATGACGGACTGCCGGCTTCGGTTCCCCTCATGAATACAGAAAGCAATTTGAGCGGATCGCTTTCAGTCTGGATGTCCGATATTTTCTCGGCTCTATGGCTGGCCGATAATGTCGGCAGCTTTTTTGAAGAAGGCGGCGCGCTTTACATCCATTCACCGATCGAACCCAGTGTGATCGAGCATGGCTGCCAGGGCTGGGCAATCTGGGGCAATGCTCTTTGGGACCGAGATGCAAGGATCATTGGATATACCGCTTTCTACCATGCCAGCCGAATGATCAATAACGAGTGGGTGACGCATCACAGTGGGCTGCATCATCTTCATTCCGTCGATGTCAAAATCAAGGATTCTGCCGGGAATGATCTCGTCACGAGCTATGCGGTCCGGCGTCCGGACGGCCAGTGGGCTCTCCTCCTCGTCAATAAAGACAGAGAGAATGCGCATCCCGTGCGAGTCACTTTTGCTGGCCACGGACAAAGCGATACCTTCTCCGGAGCAGTTCGCATGGTGACCTATGGAAGCGAGCAATACGTTTGGCATGGCGCGGACGCGACTGCGCACGCCGATCCCAACCTGCCACCGGTGGATTCGTCGATCGACGCTTCAGCACAGACTGTATTCACGTTACCCAAAGCGTCAGTCACCATTTTGCGCGGCCAGGTCGCAGAACTAACCGTGTAGAGGAACTCGTGCAGCAAACCCCACACTGTGTGTGGCTACGTGCCCAGGACTAGCATCAAATCACAGTGGCAAACGGGCATCTCTTTCCAGCGTGCCCGGACGCGTTATGTTCCTTCAGCAACCCGATCGCGAACTTCTCAGCCCTTGCTGCCGCCTCTCGCTCCTCGGCTGTCAGACCCGCGCGTGCTGCAAGGAGGCGAACGTCCGAGAGGTGCTGCTCCAGATCATCCTTAGTTTTGCATTCCATATAAATCCTTACTGAACCGTGCTTCCTACTCGCAAAAAGATATTGTTCGCATTTGCCCGATTCATCTTACCGTACCTACTACGATAACAAGAATGACTCCCACCATGATGGCGTACTCGGCTACGTCTTGCCCGTCCTCACGTATAACCTTATTCAGCAACCGATACAATGTTGTCATGAAGTCCAGAGTTTATCCGATATGTTATTCAGCCACGATGGCACGGAACGGCCAGCGGGCGATCTGAAGTCACTCGCGGAGTGCACAAAAGTAATCAGAAGAAAGGCAGACGGCACATGGAAGCAAATCACTTGCCGATTTTACCTACGTCGCTCCCGATACCGGTGCAGAAATCCCATCCCTTGACGGTAAGAAATCCGGCATAGTCGCCGCAAGTGCCCTGGGTCAGGTCATTGAAGTCGGCTCGGTTGCCCAGATGGCTGTACATTTCGGTCAGTTCGGCTGAACTGGAAGCATTCTTGGTTCCGGCCAGATTAAGGATGCCGGCCCACAACGGTGTCGCCACGCTGGTTCCGCTCCCGAGCCACCATGTCCCGTAAGTTCCGTTGATCGGGAAACTGTCATAGAACCACACCGGCGTGCGCCCATCGGCTACCGCGGCGACATCCGGGGTTCCGCGCTGGCTGCCCACAATCCCTGAAATGCTGCTTTGATAACTGGGAATCGACTCATAGGCGCTGGGACCTCCTCCCGTCGAATACCAGGCCGATTCAAGTTCGAAATTTCCGCTGGTGGCGTTACGGCTCACGGTGGTTCCTCCTACGCCGACCACGTACGGCGAAGAGGCTGGATAGCTGACGCCGGCAGAATCTCCAACCGCGGCGAGATAAATCACGTTAGCCCCGTTGAAATAGCCGTCGTACCCATTTTCGCCATCGAATTCGCCGCTGCCCCAACTCATGGAGACCGATCCTCCGCCCGCTGTCGCAACGAGCGAAGTGGCCTGTTGCAAGGCGGTAAAGAGATCAGTGAAGCTGCTCGATTGCGCTTCCACCAGATATAGCTTGGCCCGAGGTGCCATGGCATGGGCCATTTCAATGTCGATGGATTCCTCGGACTCCCATCCGCCGGTCGGATCTTGCGGGGGTTGAACCCCGTTTTCGTAGACGACGCTGAAGTTCGCCCGCGCGATTCCAAATTCGGAATCGAAGGTGGAGAGATCGCTGGTGGCATTAGGATCATCGTAAGCATCAACCACTGCAATTGCACCGAACCCCCCGGTTGGGATGGCGGTCAAAGTCGTCGGATTGCAACCGGTGACGAACTTGGTAAGTTTGTAAACGCAGGCAATGGAAGCAGGCGTTTCGAAAAAGCCTCCGGGGGTATTCGGTGGACGAACTCCGGGAAAAACTCCGCGCGGAGGAACGACTATTTCGATATTGGTATGGGCACGCATACCCGCGTCCGCGGCCCTCTGAATGCTTGACTTGGGCACGATCACGGCTCCAGGATGTGTCTGGGCCGCGGCGTCTTGTAGAACCGGAGCGAAGCTCATGGAAATCAAAGCGACTACCGCCATCACCTGCAAGCTTGGTCTCATCACCTTCTCCTCGGAAGTTATACCTGCCCAACGGTTCGGCTCATTGAGTAAAGAAAATCGGGATCCCTAGGTCAATTCGGGCAAGGCACGAGCCGAGCAGAACGAAAACAAACCGCCAGCACTTTGTCGCAGAGTGCGGCGCCTGTAAATGGCCCGAAAGGGGGATAGGCCGGATGCTCGGAGACGCATCCATCGCCGAGAGATTTGCCTATTCAGTACAGCTCAAAGAGCTCATGATCCAGTTTAAAGGCAGCTCCAACCTAACTGCGAGGTCAGGATCAGCGCATCGCAGTTCTTCCAGCAAAGCATTCATCGTGGCACGGAAGGCTCGGATGAGTTTGGTCGGTTCCAGCGAGTGAGCCAGGGATTCCGCGGCGCGCGCATTTTATTCCGCGGGAAGATCGTCAAGTCCTCTGCCTTGGTCAGGCTCCCTGCCCTGCCGCTTACACATGAGCGCCAGCACATTATCTCGCATTCCGCTCAACATATATTTCGCTGTAGCACCCTGCGTCGCGCGATACTCGAGCGCACATGCAGGGCATAAAGCAATGCCATTCCAATCGGTCCTTCGAGTCGGGAACGGGCGATGCCCCTGGCCAGGAGGAGAGATCAATCTGGAGAGTATTCTCGATCAGGAACGCACTGTACAGGATGTCACCCCGCCGGATGTCATAGTTCGCGACGGCTCGATGCTCGCCGTAAAGACGTGCGGCCCAATCAGAAAGAACCTGATCAAAATGGACATCCTCAGCAACACACAGGCCGAAATCAAGGTCCGACGAGCGATCTTATTTGCCGAGCGCCGCCGAGCCAAAATGTGCGGCACCGGCGATGCGCGGGTCTGACTTGGACGCGGTAACTAACTCTGTGCGGATCTGTTCCCGTCGATGGGATGTGAAAACCAAAGAGCTGTCCATCGCTCACCCAGTCCGACAATGCGGCAATCCTTCTTCTTGCTGAATTTCGATCGAGCCCCCCAGCTTCTATTGTCCGCCGGTCGTAAGGCAGTTCGCGACACCTGCCGCATCGGGGATCTTATAACAATTAAGTTGCGCGACTGTGCGCTTGATCTGTCGATTGAGGGATTGCTGCGCAGCGAGGAACTGCATTGTGTTTTCGTCCGTGCGTCGCAGACTCTCGGCCGCGTCTCCCTCTTTGAAAATGTCGTATACGGAATCGATCGCAGATGATGCGGCCTGAACCGTAACCGCGCCGCATTCGGACAATTTCAGGAAACTTCTGATCCTTTCATCGTCCAGCCCCATCTGGAGCGTCGTGCCCAAGCCCTCGACTGAACTTCTCCAACCCCCATCGGCGTGCTCAACAACGTCCTTTGTATCGCCAACAGCTTGAATATTGGTTACCAACTGGTCATAGTTATCGATCTGGCTGATTGAGTGCTCCAGCCACATCTTTCTCTTGTCAAGAGCATTCCAGGTATCGTTGAACTGGCCAAGGTCCGCGCCGGACTTGGCGACGGACGCTTCCCGATAGGTATTCTCGATTTCTTCCTTTACCTGATCGAGATGCCGCTCAAAAAATCCTTTCACCCCACCCTGCACTCCCGGCGCGCAGTCATCCCATCCGGTGAGGAACAAATCGAAGAGCATCTGCGCCCCCTGATCCTTGGCGTCGTCAACGGCCTCGTTCACGTCGTTTACGGCATCTTGGCGTTGCTCCCCGCGTTTTGCCTCGTCCTGCATCAGCCTCGTCAGGGCGTGTCGCATGCCCTCGAGCCGGGCGAGAAGCTGTGCCTGAGTGGGCCTGGGCGCAGAAACGGCTGGAGCGTTTGACGACGAAATACGAGGAACAGGAAGAACGGGAAGGCCGACGATCTGCGGCGTTTTCAAATTGGCCACGGTATTCGAAGTGCTTCCTCGCAGGTCGACCGTTGCGGATGACGAGGGCGGAACAGTCTGCGCCAGAGCCTGTGCGGCGCGGTCACGGCTGGCCGACAGGTGAACCTCCGTAGAGTCAAAATTCTTGCGCGCAAGCATGGCGGCTTCCTCATCGGTCTTGGACGCATCAATCATCTGATTGAATGCCGCTTGCTGTTGGACCGAGGGAGTGATTGAGTTCAGTTGGGCGCGCGCAACCTCGATTGCGCTCTGGTCTGCATCAACGTGCGATTGCGCTGTCTCGTAAGCCTGTTGAGCCGTCGTGTTGGCACTGACCGCCTGCCGGTAATCCTGATTGGCTTGCTGAAAATTCTGCACCTGCGGGTCTTGCGAAGGAGCAGTCAGGGATGCATTATTCTGCGCCGCATTCAGAGCCGTGTCCTCAGCTACTGCTTTCTCTGGGCCCGGCAATGTCTGTGCAGCCTGAGCTAATTGCGGTGCCTGACTGGGTTGAACTCCATCGAGATAAACGCCGGGCAGTCCGGGAATGCCCGGCCCCGTGGACCCGCTTCCCGCAGCCGACGCTGGATTCGGGCTGCTTGCAAGACCTCCCGCTGCGCTTCCATCCGGAGAAGCATTTGCGCTGGTCCCGGGAGAAGAAATTGAAGACGGTGCGTCCCCGCCAGCCGGCCCTCCCACGTAGAGACCCGGCAATCCTTTGAGCCCGTAGGAATTTGGCGTGGAGTTCCCCATTTTCAACTGCAAATCGCCCGGACCCGAAGCAGCTATGTCTTTCAATTGCAGGCTGTCGGGACCATTCCAGTCCATGCCCTTCAACGAAAGCGTAAAGGGGAGCCCCTGCAGCTTCAGTTCACTATTCAGGCGGGCAAACATCGCGTCAATGCGCTGCTGTTCGGCGCGCCGGCGTGCCTCTTCCTGCTCTTGCTGGCGACGTAGGATCTCCGCGGCCATTAACTGCTGTTGACGCTGTGCTTCCGCATTGTTTGCAAACATCGAACTGATAAAACCCGTCGCCGCACCCTGCATAAAACTGCTCATAACGGGATTCGGCGTGTGCCCCGCAATGTACATATTGATGCCGTTGGTGAGCACATCCTGCTGCAGGTTACCCGTATTGGAAATCTTCACGTTGCTGGCGGCAGAGTTTGTGGAAGACGATCCCATTCCGCAGAGTTGTTCCGGGGTGACGTCTGGACCTGAGATCACAGTGTTCGCCGGAATGACCCTGCCCGATGGACAAGTCACGGATACTCCGGTTCGCCAGGGTCCGACTGCGGTTGACGGCGGTGTATCTTGTGCTCCGACAAAGCTGGCGACCGTGCACATCAAGGCAGAAAGGATTAGCAACTGCTTTCTCATAATCTTGCTCGAGTGGCATCGCATTGGATTTGGATGCCTAACATGCCAACTCTTCAGAACGATGAAGTCGGCTCGATTACTTGTCAAGGTAACCTTGGGAACTAGACCTGTTTGTTCGACCGCTTTTGCTGCTGAATTTTGAACACCTTCCTTGTTACCGAAGACATCGCTATCAGCGCTTTCCTTTTGGAGGGATTTCTACTCTTTTCTATCCTTTGAGGATTGGTGGAACCATAGAAAACTAAGAAAGTTGATAGGCAACGACCATGAGACAAGGAAGAAAAGCGTTTGGAATTGGGATGTCCGGTGTTTGGGTTGTGGGTCTATTGTTCGCGCTGCTGTCTGGCGACGCTGCCTTTGCAAGGCAAAAGCCTCCACGCGATCAGGCCCAGGCTGTACAGTGGATGCAAGACGCACTGAAAGCTCTCGGGAACTGCCCCAATGCCCAAATCGACTCTCAGTACATTGTATGTCGCGGCAGCTTTGGAATTGCGCTTTCCCGCGTAGTCTCCGTCGGATCTTATTTCGGTACTTCGGGCGGCTTCGCGCATTATTACGTGAGCTGGAAGGATTACTCCCACGATCAGGTGGAGTTCATCTCCTGGTCCTTGCCACCCATTACTTTCAGTAAGTCGGCCCCGCACCATCAGGAACACTTCGAAGCCGCCCTGATGTACATGGTCGCCAATGCGCGCCAGCAAGCCGCCATCAACGAACAACAGTCCTTCGCACAGTTCCAGTCCCAAGCCAAAGCGTGGCGGGAAGCGGCAATCAAACCAGCGATGCCCGAAGAAGCTCATGACCACGAGGTTTTGGCTGAGTTTGCTTTTAAGCAGAGAGACACCGAGAAGGCGATCAACGAGTACACTTCAGCTCTGTCTGTTTTTCCTACCTGGCCCGAGGGTCAATTTAATCTGGCGACACTCGCTGGAGAAAAGAAACTCTACGATGTCGCGATCCTGCATATGAAGGAGTATCTGGAGTTGGTTCCAGAGTCTCCTGACGCTCAGGCAGCCAAAGACAGCGTCATCGTCTGGCGCGATCAATTGAAGACTGCGCTGGCCAATTCCAACATCCAGAGCGACACGGGAGAGGCAACGGCGCAGACGAAAGGCAGCCTGTTCCAGCAGATGCAGGCAAAGCAGAAATAGCGTACTGGTTGTTTAAATGTGACCGAAGTGTCGCACCTATGCGTGAGACGGGGACCTGGATTTCTGCCCTCAAGAATAATTTTTCCTGTAGTTAGAAGAACTAGCATGTGGTTCGAGCGACAACCGTTGCAAGCGCGGGGGGGCAGATTTAGCATGGCTCCCCGCGCAATTTAATTGTGGACTTTGAGGTTGTAGTTCGGCGTTCGGAGCCAGGCTCCGCTATGCTGAGGTCATGTTTTCGAAGAAGGCGCTACCGCATCCCCGCGAAGGTAGCACGACGGTTGGCAGGTGGCTATGTATCGCTTCCGCGCAGCGTATGCGAGTCTGGGACATGAGATGGGGAAGCTGGACTTCTCCGCACTGCGGATTGAGACGTTAGGTCCAACAGCAGCGTTCGTGCGTGGACAGTGGCACTCGACCATGCCGGACGGCAGCACTCCGCACGGGCTGTTCACGCTCGTGTTCCGCAAATTTCCCGACGGATGGAAGATCATCCACGATCACACGTCGGCGGAATGAGTCCCATGAGCATCTTGGTGCCGTCGCTCACCACAGGTCCCTCCACGCTTGGCCGGGATGACAGAATTTTTCAAGAAACTCGAACCCGGAAAAGCGGCACCGCTATTTCCTAGCGAACTCGCTGTGATGGCGGCTGTAGAAGATGTAGATGAGCAGCCCCAGAGCGAGCCAGACGACGAAACGCACCCAGGTGATGACCGTGAGTCCCATCATCAGTCCACCGCAAAGCACGATGGAGATCAAGGGGAACCAGGGCACGAACGGGACGCGGAATACGCGCGGACGATCGGGCTGAGTGCGGCGGAGGATGATCACTCCAAGAGAGACCAGCACGAAAGCGAACAAGGTTCCGATGTTGGAGAGGTCGGCGGCGTCGCTGATGGCGAAAATGCCGGCGGGAATTCC
>DAIDGW010000238.1 GCA_027452245.1 Acidobacteriaceae bacterium | reverse complement strand
CTCGACGTGATCAAAATCGTTGAAGAGTTGATCGAACGCTGGCAGCCGCAGGTGGTCTATACACACCATGGCGGCGATTTAAATGTGGATCATCAGATCGTCAGCCGAGCGGTTCTGACCGCGGTCCGTCCGATGGCAGGGCGTCCCGTCAAAGAACTTTATTTCTACGAGATTCCTTCTTCGACGGAATGGGCTTTCCAGCAGATGGCCCCGGCATTTCGGCCGAATACTTTTGTGAATATCGAAGAGACGCTTTCTTTGAAGCTGGAAGGCATGCAGCTCTACGAAAGCGAGGTCCGCAAATTTCCACATCCGCGCTCGCCAGAAGCTTTGACCGCGATTGCGCAACGCTGGGGGAGCGTGGTGGGCTGTCGAGCGGCCGAAGCTTTTGAAGCAGTTTTCGTCATCCACTGAACCATGTTCGAAACCGAATCGCGATGAGAATCCTCTTCTTACATCCAGAAGACGCTCTGGGCACAGGCGCTTGGAGTCACTTCCGCTGGGATCTCATCATCGATCTCGGATATGCCAGTTCGTCGGTTTATGAGGATTGGAATAGCCGTTCCGGTACTCGCGTGCTCAGCATCTTTCCATGCTCAGCTGACACGCAGGGTTATCGCTGGATCAGCCAAGTTCTGGCCCGAGGACGCGGCCGGCTTCTCGACCGCATGGGGCTTGACTGGTGGGAGATTCTTGCCGTCGGCATGTATCAGGACCTCTATGCACTCTACCTGCTTGACCGGATTCGTCCTGAAATTCCGGAGCAGGCTGAGCTTTTCTCCAGCCGACCCCATCTCTTCTCCAAAGCTCTGGCTGATCTGCTGCATTGTCCGTTGCATAACTTCCAGACAGAACGGGCAGGTGTCTGGCGGATACCTCACATGATGGGCGAATCTCGCAAGCTGCGTCCTGAACAGATTGTTGAGATTGCACTCGATAAATGGGATCCGGGATTTCGGGTTCGGCGCTGCTTCTCCGGTCATCGGCGTGCCCACGGGGCGGAACCTGTTACCTTGCTTCCGTCGGCATACTCGAATGTCACCCGCATCGCTCTGGCCTACGCCAGACAATTGCCGCACCGCCAGTTCCTGCTGGCCACGACCCGTCGAAATGCTCAGACCGCACCTCTTCCCGCCAACGTAAGAATGGTTCCACTGGCTGCCTATGCGAAATCGTCGCGTGGCACGGGTGCAGAAATCCGTGAGTTGCAGCGTGCCTGGCGAGAATTTGCTCAGGAAATGTGCATGGAAGTTGCTGGGTTCCGCGGCGCTGATCGCACGGCCATCTGGGCACAATTTCCCAACCTGCTAAAAAATGGGATTCATATTCGCGATGCGTGGGAGAACCTGCTCCAATGCGAACCGGTTCGCGGAGTGCTTTGCGGGGACGATCTCAACCACTACACCCGACTGCCCCTGCTCCTTGCACGGCATAGAGATCTGAATGCCGTGTACTGCAGCCACGGTGCGCTCGACGGAGGAACACTCTTCAAGGTTCCTTACGCCCGCTCATTTTTGGTGAAGGGCGAAATGGAACTGGAGTATCTCCAAAGAGCCACGAAAATCAAAGCGGACAAGGTTATTATCGGTGCTCCCGGCGAAAACCCTTTTCACCGCGCGAAGCACTTGCGTTCCGAAGACGGTGATCTGGTTTTCTTTTCGCAGCCTTACGAAGTGGAACAGGGCCGCGGCGATGAGATCTACCGCGAGGTCGTGCCCGTTCTCTACGCGGTAGCCCGGCAGACTGGGCGCAGGCTGGTCATCAAGTTGCATCCGTTTGAAAGCAAACAACAACGTTCGGAACTTATTGCTTCGGTTCTGTCTGGCCAGCGCGACGGAATCGAGATTCTCAGTCGCGTCCCTCCCGAGGAGGTGATTTCCCGCGCATGGTGCGGTGTCACCGTCGATTCCAGTGTGGCCGTCGAATGCGCTCTGAGCGGCGTCCCATGTTTCCTCTGCAGTTGGCTCGATTTTTCCGGCATGGGATATTTGCAGCAGTTCGCTCGCTCCGGCGCTGGCCAGGTCATTAGCCGTGCGTCTGATCTCGAAAAAATTCCCGACTTGGTTCGCCAGTTTCAGACGGATTCTGAACGTGCACGTGCACGCCGATTCTGGCATCCCGTTGATCCTGATCAACTGGAACGGATATTGTTCGGCCATGTGCAGCCACAGCCCGAAAGCGAATCCTTCACTACCTCAGCGCGGCAGGCATCACTGTCGCCACTTTTGCGCGGTCCTGAGAGCCTTTTTAATAAAATTGCCATGTCGCGTGCCACTGCGCAGGTCGTGAACCGGATGTTCTATCCAGCTCTTGGCAGCATGCGATATTTCCAGTCGGCTTTTACCTCCACAGTAAGCGTGGTGACGTATCACGGAATTTTGCCCGCCGGGTACAAGTCTGAGGATGGTTTCTTGGATGATGTGTTGATCTCCGCTGAAGCATTCCGGGCGCAATTGCGGCTGCTCAAGAAACACTACAACGTTATCTCGCCCGATCGGTTTCTGGGCTGGATCAAATGCCAGGAAGAACTCCCCAAACGCGCGGTCGTTCTCACTTGTGACGATGGTTTGCTCAACCATCTGACTGATATGCTGCCGATCTTGCACGACGAGCGCTTGGAATGCCTGTTTTTTGCCACCGGATCGTCATTGAATGATGATCCCGTGCTGCTTTGGCATACTGAACTCTACCTCCTGCTGCGCGATGCGCCGCTGTGCTCGAAATCTTTTTCGTTTGGAAAAATTGAGTTCGCTCTCGCTGGAGATCCCGACCAGCGGCACGCTCTGTGGCTGCAATTAGTGAAGAGGCTCTCCGCGCTGCATGTTGCAGAACGGCGTGATTTCCTGAATCAAGCCGCGAAGTGTTTCGGCTTGTCCACGGGTTGGTGGCTGGAATACATCGACAGCCCGTCACTGCGTAGGCGTTTTTGTTTGCTAAGCCAAGGCGAATTGAAGCAGCTCAGTAGCGCGGGGATGACGATTGGCGCTCACACCCTGACGCACCCGGTGTTGTCGCAACTGACGGACTCCTCAGTTCGAAGTGAATTGGCTGACTGTCGCCGGACTCTCGCGGATTGCCTGGGTAAGCCAGTATGGGCTCTGGCCTACCCCTTCGGTGACTCTGGTAGCACCGGAGCACGCGAATTCCGTATTGCCAAGGAGGCTGAGTACGACTGTGCATTCTTGAACGTGCCCGGAAACTCCGACCCCGATTCCATGAGATATTCTTTTCCTCGCATTCATGTCAATGGCAGCATGTCATTAGCGGTCTATGAGGCTCATATTTCCGGCATGCATGACAGGCTGCGAAACAGATTTCGGACGAGTGCAGCGTGAACTGATTTTGGATGTTTTCACGTGGCGCAAAAAGCTGCGGATTAAAAGGTGAAGCGTGCGTATTGTAGTGCTTGAAGAGATTCCGGACGATCCACGGCTTGCAACACAATGGAACGATATCGCTCTGCGCACGGAACAACCGCAGGTTTTCTATACCTACGAGTGGGCAATGGCCGTCCAAGACGCCTACCGGCAGGAGTTGGTTCCACTCGTATTTCTGGCTTACGAAAGCGCGCGGTTGGTCGGGGTTGTAGCCTTAGCCCGTTCCACACAGACCGATGATGTTGTCTTTCTAACTGCAACGACCGCCGATTACTGCGATTTTCTGAGTGAGCCCGGTCTGCGGATTGATTTCGTAGACGCTGTTCTTGTCGAACTGAAGAAGCGTGCCATTGGGAAGATCACACTTACAAATCTGCCCGCGGATTCGCGAACACCGGACGCCCTTGCCAACGTTCCCTCGAACTCTGGTTTCCATTGTCATTCTCGGCGTGCCTATATTTGCGCGCGTGTGGCCATTGGACCAGCCGAAGCCCGCCGTACTCTGAAAGAATCGATTGTTGCCAAGAAGCGCCTGCGCCGCAATCTGCGCGAACTGAACAAAGCCGGAACCGTCACTTTTCAGCACGAGCATCGCTGGGAGCAGATCGATGCTGGGTTCGCTCGCTTCAGTCGCGCACATATTGCCCGATTTCTTTCCACCGGCAAAGCAAGCAACTTGATCCCTGCCGAACGGCGCGTTTTCCTCCGTGAGTTAGCCCGAAGATTATCCCCGCGCGGATGGGTTTGCTTGAGTACCCTCAGCATCAATGACGTGCCGGTCGCCTGGAATTATGGATTTCAATTCGGCGGAACCTGGTTTTGGTACCAGCCGACGGTCATCTGCGAACCTGAAATCACCGAGTTCTCGCCAGGATACTGTCTGCTTGCCAACATCATAGAGGATGCCTGTGAAAATTCGGCGTTCGCTGTCGTTGATCTTGGACTTGGTGCTGAAGAATACAAAGAACGATTCTCTACCGAAACCCGGGAAACTCTCTATATCACTCTTAGTGGATCATGGGCCACCCACGCACGTACTGTGATTCGTTCTCGGTCGGCCGCCGTCGCCAAGGCGTCTCCGGTTGTTGAGCGATGCATCCGGTCAGCCTTGAGATTTCCAGGAAACATGCGGAGCCAAATTGCTCAATTAGGCCCGATAACGGTTCTGCAACAGGCTCTGCGGAAAATCTCGCCGATTCCTTCTGCCCGGGACGAGATCGTGTTCTTCGAGGGGAGAGTACCGTCTCATGACGAGCTGCCATTTCGTCTGCGAACGCTGGATTCCGACCTTCTGGGCGCAGCGGCAATTGCCTACGCAGAGGATCCCGCCACCCTCGCATACTTGATGCGTTCGGCTCAGATGTATCGCGAGGGGGAAGCCCGGGCCTTTGCACTTTGCAATGCCCAACAGATACCGGTACATTTCTGCTGGGCAAGGAATCTGGAATATTTCGATCTCTCGGAATCGGCCGCCGCCGCACTCGTTCCTTTGAACACCACTGTGATCTGCGAATGCTTTACCCCATCAGAACTGGATCGGCAGATTTATTTTCAGCGCGCTCTTGCCATATTGACTTCTGAACTGAACGCTGAACAGACCGCCGTGCTTGTTTCCTGTTCTGCTACTGACCTGGCATCGGTCAATCTTTTCCGTACGTGCGGATTTACGCAATTGTTCTCTGTCCATACGCCACCACGATTCCGTTCGGGAAAGTTTGGCCGAGGTTTGCCTGTCTCAAGGAAAGGGGAAGTCGCGGGCACTTCGGTTCCGGCGGCTTAAGGTCCCACTCGAAATCTACAAATGGCTTCTGTTTCCAATAACCAGGTCGTTGTCGAGGCGGCTGGGCCCGAGTCCGAAATTTCTTCGGATGTGTTGCTCAGTCATTTTCGCCGTAACATGGGCCAGATTTCCCGCCAATCGCTTGTCTTTTTTTTGGGAACCCTGTTCACCATGGCGGCCGGTTACCTGGTCAAAGTCTATGTGGCGCGCATTCTCGGCGCAGAACTTCTCGGCCTGTACGCTTTAGGAATGACGCTGGTAAGTTTTTCCCAACTGCTGGGCGTGATCGGTTTGCCCGCTACCGCTGCTCGCTATGTTGCTGTCTACAACGCAACCGGCAGGTTTGGGGATCTGCGTTCCTTCCTGCGGAAGAGTGCCTCGCTTCTCGCCGGATTGAATCTGCTTTTTTCGCTCGCCTTGCTCTTCTCTGGTGCATGGTTCGCGCGCGCCGTTTACCACGCTCCCAGGCTTGCGCAGTACATTCCGTACTTCGCCGTGCTGGCGTTGCTGGGAGCTCTGAGTGCCTTCTTCTCGCAGGTGCTTGCCGGATTCAAAGATGTCGCCAAGCGCACGGTGATTACGAATTTCATCGGCAGTTCGTTAAACATTCTCTTGATCGTAATCTTCCTTGCCGCGGGTACGCGCATGCGCGGATACCTTGCCGCTCAGATCCTCGGAACAATCGTGGTCGTCACATTGCTGATCACGGCAGTATGGAGACTCATGCCTCATGGCGCGCGAGCCTTCGCCGGTACCACGAAAGCGCTTGATCCTGAAATTAAGGGATTCGCATTGGCCGCCTTCGGAATGAATGCTCTTGATTTCCTCCTGACGCAGGCCGACAAAATCCTTCTGGGGGTCTTTCTGAACGCCAGCGTCGTGGGTATTTATGTCCTTGCCTCGACTCTGGCCAACTTCATCCCGATTGTTTTGCAATCCGTGAATCAGATTTTTGCTCCCGTCATCGCCGATCTGCATGCGCAATCGCACAAGGATGTTCTCGAACGGCTCTTCCAGACCCTTACTAAATGGATTATTGGCCTGACCTTCCCGCTTGCCTGTGTGCTCGTAGTCTTCGCTTCTCCCTTAATGCGGATCTTTGGCCCTGAGTTTGTCATCGGCTGGAAAGTGCTGCTGATTGCAGCTATTGGTCAATTGGTGAATTGCGGCGTGGGCTCGGTTGGATATCTTTTGCTCATGTCTGGAAATCAGCGCCGCCTCATCCGCGTCCAGTTCAGCATGGCCGTTACTTCCGTGGTCGTAAACCTGGCGTTGATTCCTGCACTTGGAATCGTGGGAGCCGCAATCGCCGCTGCCTTGATCAACATAATCGGTAACTTGTGGAATCTTCGGGAAGTACGCAAAGCATTGCGGATTTGGCCCTACAATCGCAGCTACTATTTTCTCCTCGCCCCCGCATTTTGTACGTTGGCTGTGGTCCTGCTCCTGCGGTCGTGGCCGCTGTTGCTGCTGCATCCCTGGGCGGGTGTGTTCTTAGCTATCGGCACTGCATATGCGGTATTCTGCGCAGGAGCGCTGTTATTCGCGCTCGATTCAGACGATCGCGTGATTGCGCAGCGCGCCTGGGCGCAAATCAGCGGAAGCCTTCAACGATTGGGAGCGCGAGCCTGATGGTTCCAACCCGCACCATAACCCTGCCCGAACCCCTTTGCGCCCAAGCCGAGAAGTGGATGGCTGGCCGTTTCGACTCACTCGAAAGCCTGATCACCTTTCTTTTACAGGAAATCGCCAGGCACGATTCGGCCAAGCTGGATGAAGCCGAAGAACAAATCGTCGAACAGCGACTGCGGGAACTTGGCTATATTTAGGCTTCCTTCAACCTTGCCGCTCTCAAATACAATCCGGCAGGCCGAGCTCCGGTGAAGCAATCTCTCGTCCTCATCACCGTGGATTGTCTCCGTGCCGACCACGTCGGATTCCTCGGCTACTCGCGTCCGGTTACTCCGTTTCTTGACGGTCTCGCCAACGAGAGTTCTATTTTCACGAACGCGATCGTGGTAGGCGCGCCAACCTATTTCTCATTTCCGGGAATCATGGCCTCCAGATATCCGCTGTCTCTCGGACGGGATGTTCTGGGGATTGCGCCCTCCGAATCCACTCTCGCGACCACTCTCCATCAGGCCGGATATCAAACCGCCGCTTTCTTAGCTGGCAATCCCTACCTGAGTGCCCGCTTCGGATACCACGAAGGCTTCGATCAGTTTCGTGATTTTCTCGAGGGAATCCCGCGCGAATCCCCGACGTGGGCCCTCACGCACTCCCGTTTCGCGCAATTGAATCAGCGTATCGAGAAGTTCTCTCGCCGCTTCCCCTGGAGTTCCCGAGCGTACGACGAATGGTATTTTCGCTATTGCCAGCGAATTGCTGCCCGCCAGAATCTCACTGTCGATCAATTGCGGCAGTATCCTTCCGCCGATATCATCGTCGATCAGGCGCGCTCCTGGTTGAGCAGCATCGGAGATCAGCCATTCTTTCTCTGGCTGCACTTGATGGATCCGCATGCCCCCTACTATCCTCCTCACGAGGCGCTTGCCGCGATCGGAAACAAGCAGATGACGGCGCGACGCATGCGCTGGCTCAATTCCTTCTGGAACCGCTCCGACATCGGCCCCCGCCGCCTGCAGCGCTGTCGGGAGGAGATTATTTCACTCTACGATGCTGGAATCTATTGGGTCGATAAGCAGATCTCTCGCCTGGTCCGGTCACTGCAACACTTCCAGCGTTGGAGCGATACCATTTTCGTCGTCAGCGCCGATCATGGAGAAGAATTCCTCGAACACGGCGCTTGCTTTCATCGCCCGGAAAATCTGCCTGAGCAACTGCTTCGGGTACCCTTGTTACTACGGTCTCCGGATGCCGCGGCTTCGAAAATAAACACCCCCATTAGCCTGCTGCACCTTGCTCCGACCCTGCTGGAGTTGCTTGATCTCGAAATTCCTGCCAGTTTTCAGGGCCGAAGTCGGTGGTCTGAAATTGCTCGCGGTCATCTCGCCCCTGAACCCGTCATCAGTGAGTGCGGCGATGGAGGGACGAACCCCTTTCGCGTGAATGACCGTATGCTCCCGCGATTGCTCGCCGTCCGCGATCAGCAATACAAGTTGCTGCTGCGCTTCAAGGATAAAACGGAAGCTATGTACGATCTCGAACACGATTTGGGTGAGCAATTGCCGCTGCCGCCCAATGCCCTGAAGCAACAACGCATCCGTCTGCTGCAAACCGCTCGAGACCACGTCCAACGCGCTCGACAAAAGCGCGACTGGGATCTCGCGCTGCTCGCCCGCTTGCGTGAGTTGTCATATTCGGTGCGGGCAAAGTCGATCGCACCGCCTTCTGATTGACCGTTGGTCTCGATCTGAGAATACCCTGGAACGTCTGTGCGTAAAGCAGCTATTCTGAAACGCTGATTGCTCTCGTAAAAAGAAACGGAGACCTGGTGCACAACGTGCCCCATCACATAACAACTTGACATCGCAATCTTGTGCAAAAATCCGGATCTTGTTTTTGCCATTTGTCGACGGCGACAATACGAATGCGCAAAGCCTGAACGCTCGGGAAATCGCACTGCGTCTCGACCCGCAGCGATTTTTGCTTTCATTCTTTTGTGAAAAGAATCCTGATCTCCGCCTGCTCGGTCGTGGAAACATCGAAATCCACAAACTCCCTCCTGCCGGCAAAACGCGGAGCATCTTGCGTGAAATGATGCGCGGATACGACATTATCGCGTACGCCGACTATAGTCCTGCCAGCTACCTGTTCTTACACTTGCCCCGCGCTTTCCGCCGGCACACGAAAGTTGTTTATCACGGCGAAGCTCCGCTGGCCCAACTTGTAAATCCACCGCGAATGCTCCAGTTCCTGTTCAACGGAATCTTCCCGCGCTGCGACGCCTATACGGCCATAACTGATTACATCGCGCGCGATCTTGAAACCCGCCTCCGACGAAAGCCCATCGCGATTCTCCCCGTCGGTGTCGATACGAATCTCTTCACTCCTCCTCCCGGCAGATACAACAACTTTCCTGTTATCGTTTTTGCCGGTACTCTCATCGAACGCAAAGGACCGCAACACCTCATTGACGCCGCAGCAAAATTCCCGAAAGCCACCTTCCGTCTCGTGGGAGCCGGGCGACGCGGCTTCGAACAGTTGCTGCAATCCCGAATCAAAGAGCGTAATCTGAAAAACGTCGTAATCGAGGGACCGAAATCGCAACCCGAGCTTCTGGAAATCATGCGCGCCAGCGATATCTTTGTCCTTCCATCCTCCCTGGAAGGAATGCCGAAAGTTACTCTTGAAGCCGCGGCCACGGGGTTACCTTGTATCGTCTTCCGCGATTATGAGACGCCATCGGTAGTCGACGGGGTTACAGGATTTCAGGTCGGAAGCCTTGAAGTAATGATGCAGCGCCTCAGCCTTCTTATTTCCGATTACTCGTTGCGAGACCGCATGGGTGCCGCCGGTCGTGCTCACGTGGCACAATTCGATTGGGATATCGTCAGCCGGCATTGGCAGAACGCGTATCTTGAAATCGCTGCAGATCGGGCCAGGTAAAGATCCAGAGTGTCGAATACTTCAGCAAATTCGCCTAGTCCTGGCCTTCATGTCCTTACGCTGACACCTTTTTTCCCATCTCAGAACGATGATTCCGGAGGCTGTTTCATTGCCGAACCACTCGCCTGTCTGGAGACATTGCACATTCAGAACAGCGTGATCGCCATGCAGCCGGTCTATCGTCGCAAACTTCGCATGAGAAACTCGCTCGTCGACGCCGACTGGCTTCGCTACTTCTCGCTTCCAGGCCGATTAGGCCTTCCCTCGGCTGGCGCATTCCTGTTTGCCCGGATCCTGGGCCGCGTTAGATCCTTGCATTCCAAGCGGCCGATTCGTCTTATTCACGCGCACGCTCCGCTGCCCGCCGGGCACACCGCCATGCTCTTGAGCCGAGAGCTAGGCATCCCGTTCGTTATTAGCGTTCATGGGCTCGATGTGTTCTCCACGAATCAGGCAAACGGCTGGGTCGCAGACTGGTCTCGCCGCATTTCTCGTCGTGTTTACGCCGCTGCCCGCCGCGTAATCTGCATTAGCGAGCACGTCCGTGAAACTATTTTGCAGGGCATGGGACGCATTTCCCGTACTTCCGTTGTATACAACGGTGTCAACCCCGACCTGTTCTCTCCGGGCCCGGAATCGGCACACGATCGCCTATCCATCCTCAGTGTCGGCAATCTGATTCCCATCAAAGGCCACGATTTGCTGATTCGGGCTGTCGCTTCGCTTGCGCCGGAGTTCCCCAATGTTTCCCTGGAAATCATCGGCGAAGGGATAGAACGGCCCTATCTGGAAAAACTCACAGAACAAGTGGGGGTGAGAACTAAGGTTCACTTTCATGGCCGCCGCTCGCGAACTGAGGTCGCGCAGGCCATGAAGCGTTGTACTCTGTTCGCATTGCCTAGCAGTTATGAAGGTTTGGGATGTGTCTATTTGGAGGCCATGGCATGTGGCAGGGCGGTGATCGGTTGCCGGGGGCAGGGAATTGCCGAAATCATCCAGCACGGCAGCAACGGCTTTCTGGTCGGCGCCCACAACGAGAAAGAACTTACCCTGGCTCTGGGCATACTGCTCCGCGACTCTCAGAAGCGGCAAACTCTGGGGATTTCGGCCCGCGACACAATTCTCGATCGTCTCACGCTCCAGCAACAGGCACGGAATCTCGCCCGCATCTACCGGGAATGCGCGGAGTAAAACCTCGTGTCGTCATCCTGACCGAAATCATCGCGCCTTATCGCATCCCTGTATTCAATGCCTTGGCTGCCCGCCCCGATATCTCTGCACACATCGTCTTCCTTTCCGAAACCGATCCGCAACTCCGGCAATGGCATGTCTACAAAGACGAGATTCGTTTCTCGTACGACGTTCTGCCTTCCCGGCGCTATCACCTCGCCAATCACAAATTTCTTCTGAATGCGGGCCTCGACGCCGCATTGCGCTCCTCTAACCCCGAGGTCATCGTTGCCGGAGGCTACAACTATCCGGCAAATTGGCAAGCGGCCTTTTGGGCGCGGCGCCATCACATCCCGCTTTTGCTGTGGTCGGAAAGCACCGCCAACGATTTGCGCCGGAAGTTTGCACCGGTCGAGTGGTTAAAGCGCCGTTACGTCGCAATGTGCTCGGGATTTGTGGCTGCCGGTAGCACCTCGCAAAGCTATCTCAGCGGTCTAGGAGCAGACCCCGCCCTTATCTTTGTCGCACCCAATGCCGTGGACGTCAGCCTTTACTCATTCCTGGCTCATCAGGCCCGCCAAAACGCTGTACAAGTCCGGCAAAGACACGAATTACCTGAGTGCTATTTCTTGTTTGTCGGAAGGCTTGTGGAAGAAAAAGGAATCTTCGACCTTCTTTCCGCCTACGCTAAACTCGATGCCCCCATCCGGTCCAGAACAGGTCTGGTATTTGTCGGAGACGGTCCAGAGCGGGAGCGGTTATCAGTTGCTGTTTCTGCCATTTCGGTCGGGACTGTGAAACTATGCGGCTGGAAACATCGCGAGGAAATCGCTGAAATCTACGCGCTGGCCGAAGCCCTCGTGTTTCCGACTCACACGGACCCTTGGGGGCTTGTCGTGAATGAAGCCATGGCTTGCGGATTGCCGATCATCGCTGCCGACGTGGCTGGATGTGTTCCCGATCTGGTCCAACATGGCGAGAACGGTTTTGTTATTCCGTCTCGGGATGACGATGCCCTCAGTCACTCCATGCAGATACTGGCCGAACAGCCAACCTTACGTCAAACAATGGCACTCGCCAGTCGGAAGAACATTCAACTCCATTCGCCGGATACATGCGCCGACGGATTTGCTCGAGCTGTCATATCCGTTTGGGCGGAGTCCAGATGAAATCCGGATCGAAAGTGCTCCCGTTGCTGGGCCTGCCGCTAATTGTTCTCGCAACTTTATGGCTTGCGGAAACACGGCCCGCGGATTTCAGCAATATCACTTATATGGAAGGCCTGGTATTACTTGAGATCACCTTTGTCGCCATTTGGCATTACGAAAAAGCGATGTTTCCCGCCTTGCTGCTTGTTTTCGTATGGGCTGGTAGCAATTTACCTCTTGCAGGATCCGTTACTGCTGTCCGATGGGTTTTCTTGGCGGCGGCTGCCGCTGTCGGTCTTTTCCGCTGGCTCGATTGTAATGAACGGCTATCTCTCGATAGTTTTCATGTGATGGCCGCACTCTGCGTGTTTTCTGCGGTCGTCTCAGGCTTGGTCTCGACTCGCAGCCAAATCTCCCTTCTAAAAGCTCTTAGCCTGTTTCTGCTCTTCTTGTTTGGCTCCTGCGGTGCGCGGGTTGCGCTTGTCTCCCGCGAAGCCCGTTTTTTCCGTGGCCTCTTGTTGGGCTGCGAGATCGTCAGTTACGTCTCTGCATTCTGCTATATCGTGCTCCACTTCAGCTTGTTGGGAAATCCAAATTCCCTTGGCGCAGTGATGGGCGTCGCCATTGTACCTGTTCTGGTTTGGGGAATCTTGGTCACCGAAGACCGTCGTGTAAGCCGGCGACGCCTTTTCGCCCTGTGCCTTGCCGCCTACCTCCTGGTGTCGTCTGCCTCGCGTGCCGGCCTTCTTGCTTCTGCCGCTTCCGTCACCGTTATGTGTGTGTCCTTGCGCCGTGGAATGCTCCTGCTGAGAGGGGCGCTGGCACTCCTATTCCTGATTGCGGCCGTAGGTGTGCTGCAGCCCTCGAATTTCAACTCGCTGCTCACATCCGCCACAGATAAATTCATTTACAAGGGAAAAATCGAACAAGGGGTGCTCGGTTCTCGCAAAGATCCCTGGCAGGAAACCGTGGATGTAATCAAGCAGAATCCGTGGTTTGGCAGTGGCTTTGGCACCGACCTTATGAAACCGGCCAAAGTCCATGATTCTCTTACAGAGACCAACACTGGATCCAATCGCGAGCACGGCAGCGCCTATCTATCCCTGCTCCAGTACATGGGGCTGCTCGGAATTGTTCCCTTCGTCATTTTGTTGATGATGATTCTGCTCCAGATCCGGCGCGTGTGTCTCTGGATGTGGCAAACGGCCAACCCGCAGCATTATGCGATTCCGCTTGCCACGGTCTGTTTCGCCGGGCTCATCCATGCCAGCTTTGAAGATTGGATGTTCTCGACCGGATACCATTTATCAGTTCTATTCTGGACCTTCGCATTTCTCCTCAACGATCTGCGGCCCCGATACCCGCATCGTGTCCCGATGTCAGTTCAATTCTGGCAGCATCCCCCTCAGCCCGAATCCGGGAGTGCCATCCTTACTACTCCATGATCTCGCTCTTTATCAACGCTCTTGCCGCCAGCGCTGGCGGAGGCCTTACCTATGTGCGCAATGTCGTTCCGCAGTTCTCCTTCCGGGAAGATCTTTCCCTCACCGTTCTGGTGAGCGCTGCATTGCGCACCGAACTTCCCGTTAGCCCAAATGTTCGCTTCATCACCCCCAATGCCCCTGTTTCCGCTGCTGCTCGCTTTCTCTTCGAGCAGCGCCGCCTTCCGCAACTCATCCGCCAGAGCGGCGCCGATATTTTGCTTTCGCCTGGCAATTTTGCGCTCTGGAATTCGCCCGTTCCGCAGATCTTGTTGAGCCGCAATGCTCTCTATACTTCGCAGGATTTTTCCAAGGATTTGCGTACCCGCAGTGAATACAAACTCTTTATCGGAACCCAGATACAACGACTTTTAGCCCAAGCTTCCGTGCATTGCGCCGATCGGGTCGTCGCTCCTAGCGAAGCCTTCGCCCGCGATCTTCGCTGCTGGACGGGAAAAGACGCGGTCGCCATTCCTCATGGATTCGATTGTGAATCGTTTACTCGACACTCGTTGCCCTTGCCGGATTCCATTCAGCAGAAATTGGACGGCAATGCTTCGGCTTTGCGGCTTCTGTTTGTGAGTCACTACAACTACTATCGAAATTTCGAGACTTTATTCCGGGCACTGCCGATTCTGAAACAGAAATTGAACCCCCGCCCTCTCCGGCTCTTTCTCACTTGCAAACTGACCCCGGACGGTCGCGATGGAGAATATCGTACCGGCCCCGCTGCCGCCCTCCTGCGCGATTTGAATCTGTCTCGCGAAGTTGTCGAACTTGGCCCTGTGCCCTACCACAAGCTTCATCACTTGTACAAAGCCGCACATATTTATGTGAGTCCGGCTTATGCGGAAACCTTCGCTCATCCGCTGGTCGAAGCGATGTACAGCGGCCTGCCCATCGTCGCTTCGGAATTGCCTGTGCACCGGGAGGTCTGCGCGGGTGCTGCACTCTATTTTGACCGCTTCTCGCCAGAGGATCTGTCGGAGAGGATCGCCGAACTGGCAACTTCACCGGACCTGGCGGACGAACTTCGTCAAACCGGGACGAAGAGGTCCCGTACGTTCAGTTGGAAAGAGCACGTAGCGAACATCGTCACACTCGCCCAATCCCTGATTTCAGCTAAGGTGCGTTCAGAATCACCACGGCTCCGACAGGCCCGTGTTTAGGATCCACGATTGTGCTCGTAATATTCTGTGGATACCAGGTTCGAAGTGCCTCCGCTGCCGTCGAAAATAGCGGATCTGTGGCCACACCCCACACCATCACCGCGTCAGGATGAAGGTGCTGAAGGTCTTGTTGAAACTCCGGCATCTGTTCTGCTCTCGGAATTTCCACCCGGTTCCCGAGAATTCGCGTTCCGGCGAAATAGCTGGAATAGACGCCCGCTTCCCATCCCACGCCGTGTTCAGGATATGGCCCTGTTCCCACGATGACGACCTTCTTCACGTGTGCTGCATCAAGCACTTCGGCCGCCGAATAGGTGCTTAGCTGATAATCCTGCCGAAGCGAACGAAACGGGGAAGATCGATAGATCTGCACGCCGATCAGGCCCGCAACCAGCAGGCCTCCGGCTACGCTCTGCCAGACCCAGAAACCTGCACCTGCCGTTTCCGGCGCCGAGGTTCCGCTGATCCATTTCTCTGGTACCGAAAATCGCGCCGATATACACATCAGAACCGCTGCCATCGGGAGCACGTACCGTCCATCGAAGACCAACATGCAATATGCCGCGATGAGTGCCGCTGTAATGAGCACGGCAATACATGCAATCTGGAACCTGGAAGCCAACATCTGTCGCTTGCGCATGAGTTGAACCACGCCGAGCACCAACCCCAGGACTCCTCCCGGCGTGAGCAGTACCAGCAACTCCTTACAAGCTTGCGGTACATTCTGCAATTCCTTCGCGATAACTTGCCGCACCAGCCCACTTCGCCAGACCTTTATGTTCCAATATCCCGACCCGGGAGGCATGGACTCTGCCACGGTATAGTTGTCGAAATCCTGGCGATCATCGTGCAGAATCACCAATCCGGAACGCTTCGCTTCTGCCGCCCGCAGTTCCGGATCCAGCAGGTTCCAACGTAACTGATATCCGCTTGTGAAGTGCCCGTATTTTTGTTTGAGCGCTATGCCCCAGCCCGCCCAGATTATGATCGGCATCATCGCCGACACTCCCAGCGAGCGCATGCCCCGTCTCCAATTGTTTTTGTGCGTTGCGGCAAGTGCTATCAATGTACTTAGCGTGAGCAGAGGGAAGGCAATGGCCTTCGTCAGGAATGCAGTTCCATGCACCGCTCCCAGCCAGAACCAGTTTTTTCCCGAACTCGGTTCTTCCAGGCACCGTAGTAATTGATGGAAATACAAAAGCACCAGTGCCGTCAGGATTAGATCGGCGCCGATGAAGTCCACAGAAAATGCCGCAACTCCGCGCGCCGTCGTAAACCACAACACGGCTAGCGCCGCCAGCAGCGTCGATCCCCATAGCTTGTAAGTGAAGCGGTACATGAGCCACATGCACGCCGCAAAGCTTGGGATCATCATCAGACGCGCGTTCCGGGTGAAGTTTCTTCCCAGCATCGCCCCTGCTGCAATCAGCCACGAAATCAGTGGGCTCCAGTACCCGTGCAACGAGGTCCTTAGATTTCCATCAACGATGTGGCGCGCGATTCCGATGTAACAGATCGCGTCGATATTGATATTGCGCGCGCAATATCGCCAAAACCATAGAATCGTGAAGGCCCAATAGAACAGCGCGATCGCGAGCACAACGCCAGCCGCCCTTCTCTGCTTACGGCTTGTCCCCGCCGCGCGAGTTTCGGTTCCCGATGAAACTACAGAACTGGAACACATAGGACGTTACAAGCGATTCGACCCAACTGGTCCGCGATTCACCTCTCGGCCTGATTCTGCTCGATGCTGCCCAACCGATACGCAAGATAATCAGTGTTTGTCAGCTTTCTCCCGCCTGGTTCGCTTACCGTTGGCAACTTCTGGCCGATCAACAAGGTTGTCGGGCACAGTCCGCAACTCTTTAAGCATCGATGGCCGCAATTATCGCACGGCTCTTCCTCGTCCAATCGCATCATGGTTTCGAACCGTATATGGGTTGCTACTAATCCGGCGTGCATAAAGCCAGACGATAGTCTATCCATACGATTACCCATGGAGGAGCGCAATTTCCCACAAACCCGCATAGCGATATTGCTTGCCCCATTCGCCAAGGTTCGCCTGAATCCCTGCGTTAAGATGGAACTCACCGCTCCAGTCTGATTCGGAAAACGGTTGTGACCCCATGTGTGGAATTTTTGGGATAGCATCGCGCAACTCGCGTGTTCCTGTCGACGTCCTCGAACGCGGCACGCAGTCGCTCGCTCATCGCGGCCCGGATGATTGCGGCACCGTCCTGATTCCAGATGCTGACGGCGAGATTGGATTCGGCCATCGCCGCCTCGCCATCATCGACCTTTCCCCGCTCGCTCATCAACCGATGCACGATCCCGAGACCGGCAACTGGATCATCTTCAACGGCGAGATCTACAACTTCCGCGATCTCCGTCGCGAACTCGAGCAAGCCGGAACCACCTTCGTCAGCCACTCCGACACCGAAGTTCTGCTAAAGGCCTACGCTCGCTGGGGAGGAACTTGCCTGCCCCGCCTTCGCGGCATGTTTGCTTTCGCCCTCTGGGATGCCGCGCGCCACAGTTTGTTCCTCGCCCGCGACCCCATGGGCATCAAGCCGCTTTACTACGCCCACACCGACCGGTATTTTCTCTTCGCCTCTGAAGTCCGTACAATTTTGGGCACTGGCCTCTTTCCACGAAAACTCGACCCGGTAGGCCTTGTCAATTTCCTCAGTTTCGGATCGGCCTGCGATCCCTTCACACCCGTCGATGGCATCCGCACTATTCCCGCGGGACACTCCCTTAGTTGGCAAAACGGCAAGGTTCACCAGCACCGCTATTGGGATCTGATCGGCTCCAACCTCGATGCCGACTGTAAACTTTCCGATCTTCAGTCCCCTCTCGAGGAAGCCGTCCGCCTCCAGCTTGTTAGTGACGTTCCGGTGGGTGTATTTCTTTCCGGCGGCATCGATTCCAGTGCTCTCGTCAGCATTCTTGCTCGCGGAGGAGTTACGCCCAGCACCTTCTCCATCGTCTTCCGCGAAGCTGATTTTTCTGAAGCCCAGTATTCCCGTGCCGTTAGCCAGACCTTCAAGACCAACCACCACGAAATCACTGTTTCTCAGTCCGATGTTCTCGCCGCCATCCCCGACGCGATGCGTGCCATGGATTTACCCAGCATTGACTCCGTCAATACATTTTTTGTTTCTCGGGAAGCGCGCGCGGCGGGCATCAAGGTCGCCTTATCAGGATTGGGTGGCGATGAAATCTTCGCCGGATATTCCACTTTCCGCTCCGTCCCCCTCCTGGAGCACTTCTCGGCAGCATTCAGCAAGATCCCCGCCATAGCTCGTGCGCCTCTGGCTTCGGTATTCTCCGTCCTCACACCTGCTAGTGATCAGAACTGCAAGTTAGCCGCGCTTATCCGCGACGGACGCATCATTCATCCCTATTTCCTGTCTCGCATGTTGTTTACGCCCGCTCAGCGTGATCATTTGCTGATTCGTCCTTCGCCTGCTTCCGCCGGCGCTGCCCAACGCGACCTGCTCTCACGTGCCGACGGCCTCGATCCGATCAACCGCATTTCCTACCTCGAAGCGCGCTCTTATATGCTCAACATGCTCTTGCGCGACGCCGATTTCATGAGCATGTCTCAGTCGCTTGAAGTTCGCGTACCGCTGATCGATCATCAACTCGCCAAATTCGTGATGTCCCTGCCCGGCGCTCAAAAAATGACAAACGGCATGCCCAAGCCACTACTGACCCGTGCTCTCGCCGGCTCGCTGCCGCCAGAAATCGTCCATCGCCCCAAACGCGGGTTCACGCTGCCTTTCGAGCGCTGGATGCGCGGCGAATTACGTTCCCAAATCGAGCCGGTGTTGACGGAAGAAATCGCGGCCGGCCCTCTGTCCGGCGTCATCAATCCCTCTCAAGCAT
>DAIDGW010000237.1 GCA_027452245.1 Acidobacteriaceae bacterium | reverse complement strand
GCATCTTTGCTCAGCTTGTCCCCAATTGCGCTTCGACCACAACGCAAAACTGAACGGTTGGCACACCGTATTTGCCTGTAAGTCCCTGTGTTTGCGCGGATTAGCAAAGTGAACACGGCGAAAACCGCGTAAAACCGTTCTAAAACCAAATTGGGTGCCCCAGTTCTCACAGATTTTGTGAGAACTGGGCATTTGCATTTGAGTGACCCCGCAGAGCCTATCGGCACTTGGAGAGATCTGGGACTTTCAGATCGCTCAGTGCCTTCTACCACGAATCCTGTAATCTGCCGCAAGAAGTCTTTCATGTTTCTCTTCCCACCTTGTCTCGAAACGACATCTAAACAACGCCGCTTCGGAACTCTCTCACCGAGGGGTCGATGCCAGACAAGATACGCCGCATGCTTCCAAATCCGGCCCCGCCGGACAGCGCACGCCCACCCGACTCTCCCGAAGTGGAGCATGCCTCGATCGGCCATGTTCTTCGCCGCAACTCCATCGCAAACACGATTCTCGCCCTAGTCGCAATTGCCGCAGCTCTACATTACGCACAGATGGTGTGGATCGTCATTTTTATCTCTGTGCTCCTGGCCTTCATCCTCGAACCCTTAGTCGGCATGCTGGAGAAGATTCGCATCCCACGCAGTTGGGGAGCCTTCATCGCTCTGCTCGCCGTGGCGGCTGTTCTCTACGGCGTTTCCTACATCTTCTATAACCGGGCGGTTCGCTTCTCGCAACAATTGCCGAAGTATGCGGCCGAGGCTCATCAATATATCGACAAATACACCGAGAAGGCACGCAGCCTCGCCAGTTCTGCCAAAGGGGCAACACCCGAAAGCGGCAAGCAAACGATCCAAGTTACCCAGCAACCCAGCCTGTGGAGCGAAATCGGCTCCGGCCTCGGTACCGCCACCGACATCGCACTCGCCGCCTCGTTCGTGCCCTTCCTCGCGTACTTTATGCTGACCTGGAAGACCCACGCCCGCCGCGCTACAGTCCTCCTATTCCCGCGTGATGACCGGGACACCGCCTACGCCAGCCTGGGCAGTATCGCCGACATGATTCGCGCCTTTATCATCGGCAACTTCCTCGTCGGTCTTTTCAACAGCGCCGTGAGTACCGCCGCCTTTGGAGTTCTAGGCGTCCCTTATTTCTATTTCATCGGATTCATCAGCGGATTTCTTAGCCTCGTTCCCTATCTCGGCGTTCTGCTCGCTATCATTCCGCCGGTACTCTCAGGACTAGGCACGCTACACGGCATGGATTTCCTGTTCATTTTGCTGACGGTGCTGGGACTCCATCTTTTTTCGGTAAACGTTCTTTACCCCAAGTTCCTGGGCAATCGCCTGCGCCTGAATCCTCTCGCCGTCACTCTTGCTCTGCTGTTCTGGGGATGGATTTGGGGAGCCATGGGCCTGATCCTCGCCATCCCCATGACCGCGGCCATGAAAGTAGTGTTCGACCACGTGAAGGCGCTGAATGCCTTTGGCGTTTGGCTGGGGGAGTAATGGGAAGAACAGGTCAGTGGGCCGCGCCCGGACGTCCTCGTCCGACTGTTTTCTTCAAGGCGAACACGATCGGGATGCAGAAAAAGCAAGCTAGGGCCATGTAGCGAAAGTCATCCACATACGACCACAACCGCGCCTGCGCATCCAGCATTCCGTTTACCAGGCCGTAGGAACGGTCCGCCGCCGTGGTTGGTGACGAGCCTTGCGCATTCAGGAATCTCTGCATCCCGCTCAGCGCCCCTACTATGCTCACGCGTCCTGGAGCCAGCCATCTCACCATCTCATTCCGATGCACCTGCTCATGCCGCGCCACGATGGTATTCACCACCGAAATGCCGATGCTGCCGCCAATATTGCGCAGCAGATTGTACAGTCCGCTGGCGTTTCCAATTTCTTCGTTCGGCAGACTCGCCATCGCCGTCGTCGATAGCGGAACAAATACGCAGCCGGAGCCAAATCCGCTGATCACGATTGCCCACAAGAATGTCCATTGCCCGATCGACAAATTCACTTCGCCAAACCATAAGCTCGCGACAGCGAACAGAAAAAATCCAAATGCAATAAGCCAGCGGTTATCGATTTTTGCCGTGAGATATCCAATCATCGGCATCGCAATGATCGCCCCAACCCCGCGCGGGCTGACCGCCCATCCTGCAGCCAGCGCCGTATACCCCATTAATTCCTGATAGAACAGAGGCAATAGCGTCACTAATCCATAAATCGAAGCGCCAAACAGCCCGATCAGCAAACATCCCAGGGCAAAATTTCGATCGCGAAATATCCGCAATTGCACCAGCGGACTGCGATGCCGGAACTCGCGAACCAGAAACGCGATAAAACAAACAATCAGGATCAGTGCCGCCCAGCGAATCCACGCCGCCCCGAACCAGTCATCTTCCTGCCCTTTGTCGAGAATGATCTGCAGCGCGCCCAGCCACACCGCCAGCAATCCCAAGCCGATCCCATCCAATTTCCCGGGCCGCGCGTTCTTGATGTACGAAGGATCTTGCACGTACCGCGAGATCATGAACACGGCGAAGATTCCCACCGGGATATTGATGTAAAACGCCCATCGCCACGAATACGTATCGGTGAGCCATCCACCCAGCGTCGGCCCAAGCACGGGAGCAACCACCACTCCCAGTGCGAACACGGCCATCGCCATGCCACGCTTCTGCGGCGGGAAACTTTCCAGCAGGATCGCCTGTGAGAGCGGCTGGAGGGCCCCGCCGCCAGCTCCCTGCACCGCGCGCGCGATGAGAATCATTCCCAGGCTCGCCGCCGCTCCACACGCAAAAGACGACACTGTGAAGATCACGATGCAGGCAATGAGAAACCGCTTGCGCCCAAAGCGCAGCGAAAACCATGTGCTCGCCGGAAGAATGACCGCATTGGCCACCAGGTAACTGGTCAGTACCCACGTCGCTTCATCATTGGTCGCCGACAGGCTGCCCGCGATGTACGGTAAGGCCACCGCCGCAATCGACGTGTCGAGCACCTCCATGAACGTCGCAAGCATCACCGCTGCCGCGATCAGCCATGGATTGGAAGCAGGTTGCGGATTGGCGTTCCCCGGTTGTTCGGCCATTCGAATCGGAAATCACTGCAGAATCGGTAAATCACAACAGATGCGTTTGCAGGCAGAGTAGTTTCCAAATATTCCGCGAGCTGACCTGCGCTGTCATCTTAGCCGATGGTTCGCAGTGAGAATTACAGGTACACCCTTCGGGTTGCCCCCTTCCCCCGAGGTTTGCGTGGGACGTGTTTCTCGTTATCCGCCTCCCACAGTGACGCTTGCTTGACCCAGCAATCCTCTGCATGTGTATATGATGATTATCTGCAACTGGGAAAGGGGTGGTCACCGCAGTGCAAGGGCCCATGAACACCGCCTTACCAGGAAAGGAAGTCCCGTGTCCGGATTAGCCGCTAAAACCTGCGTTCCCTGCCGCGGAGGCGTGCCTCCGCTCAAAGGCAAAGAACTGGCTGAAACTCACAAGCAACTCCCCGAATTCGCGCACTGGAAAGTTGTCAACGAGCACCACATCACTCGCGAATTCAAGTTCCCCGACTTCAAACAGGCCCTCGCTTTCGTGAACCGTGTCGGAGAACTCGCCGAGCAGGAAGGCCATCATCCAGACCTTCTGCTCGCCTGGGGCAAAGTTGAGATCACTCTCTGGACACACAAAATCGACGGCCTCACCGAGAGCGATTTCATCCTCGCCGCCAAGATCGACGAATTGCCGCGCTGATCCTGCTTCGCTGCGGTCTGTAACAATCACCCGGCATCCGATTCGCGCTGCGCCAACCCACCATTCTGTCCCGCCTTTCGCATCGCCATCGACCATAATCCTGCCGGAACCAGCATGGCGATCCCGGTCCAGGTCGCCACCGTCCGAGCCGCAATACCGGCATCGAGCAGTTGTCCGCAAGTGAAGGCTCCAGCCGCAATTGTGAGCATCGAGAATCCCAGATCTGCCGCGAACACCCGGCCGCGAAAACGATCCTCTGTGTGCAGTTGCAGCAGCGTTGTCGAAAAGACCCACACCATCGAACCTCCGGCGTGGGCCAGCATCGCGCACCCGCTGGCGAACCATACCGTCCCGCTTGTGCCCAGAATTCCGTAACCCAATGCCACCCCGAAATATCCGATCAGAATTCCCAATCGCAGTCGTTCATCACTGCGTCCCGCCCACCGCGCCGCGATCAGCGGGCCAACCAGTGCCCCGAGCCCGCGCCCGCCCAGCAGTATGCTCATGCCCAGCATCGCTCCGCGCGCCCTATCCATGCCATGCCAATGCAAGGCGAAATCGCGCTCGCCCAGCACAGTGAAGATCACCCAACTCGGCCCTATCATCAATTCGCCGGCTTTCGCAAACACGGTTGGCAGGATCGCCCGATGGTTGCGGACATATCGAATTCCCTCCGCAATCGGAGAAAAGTCCACTAGATCTTTGGCTCTCAGCGGCGCAGCCGTATCCGCATGCGGCTCATGGAAGCGCATGCCGCTGATCAGCAGCCCCGACACCAGAAACGACAGAGCGTTCAGAACAAATACCGCATCGCGCCCGAAGAATGCCGCCACCACTCCGCCCACCGATGCTCCAATGAGCAGATTGACCGACCACGTCGCCGACGACAACGTATTCGCGATCAGCACCTCTCCCCGCGACGCAATGTTCGGGATCACCGAATTCCGCGCCGGCTCAAAAAACGCAGCCAGGATCGTCTCCGCCAGCAGTAACCCATAGACCAACCACACCATCGATGCGCTGCGCACCAGCAGCATCGAAAGCACGATCCCGAAACGCCCCAGATCGGCGGCAATCATCACGCGCTTCCGCCGCAGCCGGTCGTTCACCACCCCTGCCGCTGGCCCCACCAGCGTTTGTGGCAGCACCTGCAACACCAGTGCCAGCGCCACCGAACTCGCATGTCCGGTCAATTGCAGCAGGAGCGTGTAAATCGACAGCGTGTAGAACCAGTCGCCGATTTCGCTGACAATCTGCGCCATCCACAACCGGCGGAAATTCCGGTTGCTGCGCAACAGGCGCGCATACGATCCCAGCGAGATCGTTGGACTCAGATGTTCCGGTTCCGGATCCATAACAGGAACTTCAGACTAATAGGTGAAGGCAATTTCAGGAAAGCAGAGAGAAGTTGTTTGTGGCAAACGGAACCAGGGCTACAGGTGCAGCTTCATTTTGAGATCTTCGGCGATCTGCCTTCCGTGAAACCGTCCATTTTCGATGAAAATCTCGTTGGTGCGCGATCCCGCCACAATCACCCCTGCCACATAGATGCCGGGAACATTGCTCTCCAGCGACACTGGATCGCACACCGGACGGCATTGCTCGGCCGACAATTCAATCCCCATGCTGCGCAGAAAATCATAGTCCGGATGGTATCCGATCAGTGCCAGCACAAAATCATTCTTCAGCCGCACTGGTCCGCGCGGCGTCCGGATGACCACATGATCGACGCCAATCTCCTGCACCGCGCTGTCGAAATAGGCCGTGATCTCACCATTCTTGATGCGATTTTCCAGGTCCGGCTTGATCCAGTACTTAACATGGTGATGGATCTGGGAGTCGCGGTGCACCAGCGTCACTCGCGCTCCATGCCGCCACAGATCGAGGGACGCAATCGCCGCCGAATTCTTCCCGCCGATCACTACCACGTCGGTGTCGTAGTAAGGATGTGCCTCGCCATAGTAGTGCGACACCTTCGGTAAATCCTCGCCCGGAATGTTCAGGTGATTTGCCAGATCATAATAACCGGTCGAAACGATGACCTTCTTTACTCGGTAATCGTGCGGACGTCCCGCCCGGTCCGTCGCTGTGATGCTGAAATCCCCGTCGCCACCGACTACCGTTTTCACCCACTCGTATTGCCGGACATCCAGCCTGTAGTGCTCCGTCACCTTGCGGTAATACTCCAGCGCTTCTTCCCGCGTGGGTTTGGTCTGCGCCGTCGTGAACGGGATATCGCCAATCTCCAACAACTCGGGTGTAGTGAAGAAAAGCATTCCCGCCGGATAGTGAAACAACGAATTCACCAGGCATCCCTTGTCGAGCACCATCACCCTGCACCCGGCTTTTTGCGCCTCGATGGCACACGCCAATCCCGTCGGCCCCGCTCCGATCACCAGCACGTCCGCACGCATTTCCGGATGCCCCTGCAGCTTCGGCTGCGGCATCGTCTCTTTTTCTTCGGCTAAGAGGAACTCGGGCATGAATATCAAAGGAACCACGAACCCAAAATTGAGTTGCGTCGCGAAACCGATGATTCTAGCACGCGGCGCCCAATGAAATTCTGTCCGCCGGTTGCCAGAGGGCTAGAACACGGGTTCAGCTAGGCCCTGGCCCCTACATGTCAAATGTTATAGCGTGAACTCATGCAAGCAGGTGACTATAATTTCTGGTTGCATTCATTCCAATCCGGCTTACATGAAGGAAGCACCGCATGGCTACTCTCACTGAACCCGCCGTCCGCACCCGCACTGAATCCGACAGCATGGGACAAATCGAAGTCCCCTCCAACGTTTACTGGGGAGCCCAAACCCAGCGTTCCCTCCTGCACTTCAATATTGGACGCGACACCATGCCGCCGGAACTCATTCGCGCCTTCGGTACCCTCAAGAAGGCCTGCGCGCTGGTCAATCAAGATTTGGGCAAGTTGCCCGCCGACAAAGCGAAACTCATCGTCCAGGCCGCCGACGAAGTCATCGCCGGCAAGCTGAACGATCAATTCCCGCTTCGCATCTGGCAGACCGGCAGCGGCACCCAAACCAACATGAACGTGAACGAAGTGATCTCTAACCGCGCCATCGAAATTGCGGGCGGAGAAATGGGATCCAAAAAGCCCATCCATCCCAATGATCATGTCAACATGTCGCAGTCTTCCAACGACACGTTTCCTGCCGCTATGCATATCGCCGCGGCGGACCAGGTGAAGAATCGGCTGATTCCCGCCATCCAATCCGTTCACGATGCGATTGCTGCCAAAGCGAAACAGTTCGAAGACGTCGTGAAAATCGGCCGCACCCACCTGCAAGACGCCGTCCCGCTCACCATCGGACAGGAATTCAGTGGCTGGGCCAGCCTGCTCAAGCGAGACATCCATCGCGTCGAACAGGTTCTCGACGGACTCTACGACCTCGCCATTGGAGGAACCGCCGTCGGCACCGGCCTCAACACGCATCCTGAGTTCGCCGAACGCGCGGCTAAAAAGATCTCCGAACTCACCGGACTTCCCTTCCGCTCGCACCCCAATAAATTCGCCGCTCTCTCGGCGCACGATGAAATCGTCTTCGCCCAGGGCGCTCTCGAAACACTCGCTGCATCCCTAATGAAAATCTCCAACGACATTCGCTGGCTCGCCTCTGGCCCCCGTTGCGGACTCGGCGAACTCACCATCCCCGAGAATGAGCCCGGATCCTCCATCATGCCCGGCAAAGTCAATCCCACCCAGTGCGAGGCCATGACCATGGTCTGCGTACAGGTTCACGGCGCTACCGCTGCCGTCGGCTTCGCCGGATCACAAGGCAACTTCGAACTCAATGTGTTCAAGCCCGTGCTCATTTACAACTTCCTGCACTCGGTCACACTGATCTCCGACGCCTGCCACGGCTACGTCGAGTACATGATCAACGGCATTGAGGTCGACCGCGAAAAGGTGGACTGGTACGTCAAGAATTCTTTGATGCTGGTCACGGCCCTGGCTCCAAAAGTCGGCTACGACAAGGCCGCCAAGATCGCGCATACGGCGCACGTCGACCGCACGAGCCTGCGCGAAGCCGCATTAAAGCTGGGATACCTAACGGGAGATGAATTCGATCAATCCGTCCGTCCGGAGAAGATGACCAAACCCTAGCGTCGTCGTCGCTAGAGAAGCGACAGATCAGTGTTTACCAGCAAAATCCTGTCATCCCGACCAAGTGACTGGATTCGCAAAGCGAATCCAGTCACGCGCGTGGAGAGATCTGCTGTTGGGGATCGCTAACGGTAATAGAGGATCTCTTCTACCATTCCCAGCCGATTCAAAGCCTTGAACGGAAAGAGCACGCGCGCTTTGAGTTCTATTTAACCAACTACTCCGCGGCTGGAACAGACTCGCTCCGGTTCACCTGGTTGAAATTGCTTTTCGGCGCCATCGTAATCACCACCACGCTCGTCAGGACGCAGACCGTTCCTGCCAGCGTGCGCACTCCCATCGCTTCCCCTCCGAAGAAATGCCCGAGAAGTACCGCCACCACCGGATTTACGTACGCATAGGTCCCCACCTTCGTCGGCGATTCATGATGGATGAGCCACACGTACGCCGTGTAGGCCACAATCGATCCCGCGACGATCAGATACACTAGCGCCAGCCATGCCCCGCGGGAGACACCCTGCCATCGGAACCCGTGAAACTCGCCCAACCCCGCTGCCGTCAGCATCAGCAGGACTCCGCCGCAAAGCATCTGCACGCCCGAACTCATGGCCTTCGATGCTGGCAGCGGCAGTTTCCGTGTCAGCGCCGATGCTACGGACCAACTCACTGCCGAGATCATCAACGCGCCTGCCCCGCGCAAATCCACCGGAGCCTCTCCGAAACTCATTGCCGGACTGACCAGCACCGCCACTCCGGCCAGCCCCACAAGCAATGAAGCCGCCAGGCGCACCGTCATCCGCTGCGTGCGCAACAAGAAGATCTCAGAGAGGGTCATGAATACTGGAATGGTCGCCAGCATCACCGCCGCAATTCCCGACGGAACCCGCCGCTCCGCCCAGAACAGCAAGCCGTAATCCACTACAAAAATCAGGATGGATAGCCCCGCTGCCGAGCCCCATTCCCGCCGCGATGGCAAACTCTCGCCCCGCCATATCATCCACGAAAACAACGCTGTGCCCGCAATCGCGAAACGTAACCCCGCCATGAGGAACGGCGGGATTTCTTGAACTCCCACGCGAATTGCCAGAAACGTCGATCCCCAAACGAAGTAAATAATGGCGAACGCCAGCAAAACCTTCGATGTCATGCGAGTCACGGCAGTCCGCTCCTGGCTCGCTATTCTTACATACAAATGCGCCCTCTCCAGCCGTGAAGCCGCTGCACGACAATACTGCGTCATCGCGAGAGACCGCGAAGTTCACCACCGGCCCGGGGAATCTCCTGACAACCGGTTCTTAATTGCTATGAGGACTGCAGAAGGATGGTGTGCGAATACATCCGTCACTTCTTGATCAGGCTGGTATGGCTGGCCACGCATTGCCATCCTCCACCCTGTGCCACCCACGTATCGGTGAAGCGTCCAGAATGCTCGTATGGCTTTCCGTCTGAGATACCCTTATTGTGATAGACGCCCGTGACTACCGCCGTGTCGCCATAGAAATTCACCTTCACATCCTGGATGTTCAGGCTGATCGCCTTGTATCGCGGATCTTTAATTCCCGCCAGAAACTGCGCTTTGTCGGTGACCTCGCCATCCCACTCCGTGTTGACGAAGCGGTCCCCAACCAGAGCGTTCAGAGATGAAGCGTCACGATTGACCTGGGCTTCATTCCACAGGCGTTCCAGCACCAGAATCCGGTTCTCACGCGCATCCCCTTGTTGCGCGCGCCCCAGCCCCATTGACCCGAAAATCAGCAGAAGACAGCATATTGTTCGTGCCATAGCTCGCTCGTCCGCCATATCCCCATAGACGGACGCTGCGTCAACATAGCAGTGCATTCGAAGTTACGTGAAGAGAAAGTTATCACCCGCCGTTACGACGGTCACGACTGGAAGGGCAATTATCCCATCAGAACACGTGATAGAATTTTGCAACGGTGAGAGCCGCGAATTATAGGCTAGCTCGATTGTTATGCCAGTATTCGCGTTTGCGTTGCATCCACTTTTCCGGGCCTTGTTTCATTTCCTCGATTACCTCCGCGGTACAGTCAAATCGGGCAACACGGTAAGAGGATGTTGGGCTGTATAGAACAAGGTGCAGATCGGATGGTCGTTGACAGATTTCTCTCCACTCGGCGTAAGCCAGCATGTCTGCGGCTTGCAAGATGGGATGATCTGGCTTGGAACCGAGCCCGGCACTCAGGACGTTGAGCAGACGCTTTTCTTTGGGAATGTTCTTTGAATCCTGCATGATTTCCAGTGCTTGATTTGAATGGCGATGACCATCCTCAATCAACACGTTCACGTCAACGGGTGGCCAAGGATAGCTATCTTCAGTGCGTCCCTTGTTTTGCTCCAGGTAAGCGCAAAGGATCAGCATATTGATTGCAAAGCTATAGGCGGTCCCCCATCGGGAGCGAAAATCGCTGGTAGTTAAGGAATCGTAAAGCTTCTTGCTAATCTTGGCTGTTACGCCTAGCGCGAGATGGCGATGAATGATTTTGCGAAGTTCTCTTAGTAATCGGTCACGTTGCGGCCTGTCGAGTCCAGCGTCGGCAAAAACGCCAGAAGAAAAGTTCCACAGGTCTTTTGAATGAAAATAAGGGACACTTCCGAGAGCCGCTTTCCAATGCCTTTTGAATTTTCTTGCCTGCTCCGTCAGTGCGATCTGGACGGAAACGAGGAGCGTGTCATCCGCGCCCCCTTCGTCATATCCAAGATCGAAAGCCATCAATGTGTCTCGTTCATCCCACCAGGAAGGGAAATTATCGCATCGACTTTTACACACGGCTGCGCTACACTCCGATCTAGGAATGCTGCGCGAACTTTAATATGGCGAATCACCCAAAACCGTGCGCCAAGACTAGCGAGGGTGAAACGCGCCCGTTTACGCGGGCTGATTTTCAGCAATTGGTGCAGAAGGCTTCTCACACGCCCGTGCAGAAACCCGCGCCAAAATCGCCGCAAAAATAAGATTGCCCTGCTCGCGTCGGTTGTAGCGGAAGGCGTATTCGTCAAGGTAGGTCTGCAAATAGTTCTTGCCGACCGAGTGATACACGCCGCCGATTCCTCGCTTTACCAGGCTCCAGAATCCCTCAATGGTTTGGGTGTGAACGTCTCCCATGACGTACACCTTTTCCGCGTGCTTAATGCGCCGATGCTGGTACCCGTTCTCGGAAGTTGCCAAGCGATCATAGACCGAGTATTCATCGGTGAAAACCTGACTCTGGGGCATCACGAATTCCTGAATGATCGGGTACACGGTTTCCGCTTTGACGTTCGGAGTGACTTTCGCAATGACGCGTCCCCCGCGCTCTACCATGCCGAGAACAGGAGTCTTTTCGTCATTGTCGCGTCCGCGCATTCCCCGCGATCCGTGGCGATTCTTGCGCTTTCCGCCAACATAGGTTTCGTCGATCTCTACCGTCGATCCCTCCAGTTGCATGTCAGGTTCGGACAGCAACGAGCGAATCTGGCGGAACATACGCCAAGCGGTTTTGTAGGTAACCCCAGTCTCCCGCTGAATCTGTTTCGCAGAGATGCCGCAGCGGGTAGAGCCCATCTGGTACATGGCATAGAACCAAATGTGGAGCGCGGTAGTGGACTTCTCGAAGATGGTTCCGGCGAGCGGATAGAACTGATGCCCCGCCTCGCACGCATAAGCCGTACGGCCAGAAACACGGTAAAGTTTGCGCTCTTGTCCGCAGTCAGAGCAGTACGTCACACCGCTCGGATAGCGTTGTTCCTTGATAGCCTCAAGGCAAACGTCATCATTTGGGTAATCGCGCCGGAAATCATCGATTGTGTAGCGTAAGTGCTTTGGAATGGTCTGTCTGCGGTTCATGGCTATGATATTCGCAGATTATTCACTTGTTGTCAAGGGATAATTACCACTGGAAGTTCAATGAACCCGGGGATTTAGCTCGATTCCGAAATGTGTTGGTGAAGGCTGAAGACTTCCAGACGACCCAAAGAAAATTGCCATGGTATGCCCCATTTCTCGCCGTCTGTACCAGCAGTAAGATCCTCGATCCATCCGCGTCTGGCTCAATATCGGGACTCATTTTGACGCTCTCCCCTACGACTCGCCCGATCCCGCCGCCCGCCGCTGCTGGCTCATGCGATAAAGATGATGGACCGGACCAACTCCCCGGCCCAGAGGATGTCCGTTCGAAATCGCTGCCGTCACATACGTCTTCGCCAACAAAGTCGATTCCGGCAACCCACGCCCCAATGCCAAGTGACATGCCATCGCCGTAGCAAATGCGCAACCTGTCCCATGCGTGCAGTTCGACCGCTGCCGCTCGGCTTTAAATACTTCCTGCTCCACCCCAGCTTTCCCTTTGAAACTCAACAAGTCAATTGCCTTATCCAGATGTCCGCCGGTGATCACGCAAGCCGCTGCGCCCATCTCATGTAGTTTTGCGGCCGCGACCTTCATCCCGTCTAAGTCGCTGATTTTGACGCCCGTCATAGCCGCTGCTTCGTCCACGTTCGGCGTAATCACGTCCGATAGAGGTATCAGCTTCTCGATCAATAACTTGATCCCCGCACTATCAACCAGATCCGCACCCGAAGACGACTTCAATATCGGATCCAGCACCACATTCGGCAGGCGATCCTTGCTCCCCCTTCCAGCCAGAAACTCTGCAACGGTTTTAGCAATCTTGCCCGACCCCAACATTCCAATTCGCACAGCCCCAATCGGAACATCGGCCGCTAGTTCTTCCAGGGTCTCTTTCACCAACACCGGGTCCACCGCCTCCATCCGCCGGACCCCCGTCGTCGATTGCACGGTCAACGCCGTGATGCAGCAAACCGCGTAACATCCGTGCGCCGCCGCCGTCTTGATATCCGCCGAAACCCCGGCTCCGGACGATGGATCGAACCCCGCAATTGAGAGAACTATCGGAGGCTTTTCTGCCATTTCTTCCTTAATACCATTCCCCGCCATGCCTTATCGGCAGGCCTTCGGGCCACCTTATGTCCCGCCCCATGGAAAAAATTCTTCCGTAACCAACTGCAGCTATGTTCGTAAATACCTGATTTTGCAGCAGTTGTCGAGACGGAAAAGATAAGTCCTTGTAACCAAAGTACTTGTAATTTCTTCACACCCCATCACTACCCGGCTAGTTATCAATTGATAAATAAATAAACTTCCTGTTTTGAATACCATGTCGTCCATCTGCACATGTTTTCATGCTGTTACTTATAATCGTGATTACTAGGAAGTCATTCGGCACCCTCGGTTTTGCGATTGACACAGCGTTTGGCACCCCGATAGCATTTTAAAACCGCGTGAATTAGACCTAGCTAGGAACACTTTTGAGATGCGAGGAGAACTGAATGCAAAGACGTTTTGCTCATGGACTGGCAGTGTTTTTGATCGTTGCCAGCCTGGGAGCGGCTCAGGGCCCGAACAACTCGGAGGCGACTCCAGCTCCAAGTAAATCCCCCAAGCCCATAGCCAGCAAACAGGCTAAAACCAAGCCCTTTCAAATTGGAACGGCCTCCTGGTACGGGGAATACTTCGAGGGGAAACAAACCGCCAGCGGCGAAGATTACGATATGTACGACATGACCGCCGCTCACCCGACTTTGCCCTTGGGGACCTATGTCAAGGTCACCAATCTTCACAATGGCAGGGCGGTGATCGTTCGTGTCAACGACCGCGGTCCGGTCGTCCCCGGACGTATTATCGACCTCTCTTACGGTGCAGCCCGCGTTTTGCACTTTGAACACAAAGGCTTGCAGCGCGTGCGGCTCGATGTGATCCATCCGCCGCAGCCAAGAGCGGCTTATGTGACCGTAGCCGCAAACCAGCCTATCCAGTTGGCCCGCTAGCACAATCCACCAAAACCACTTACACTGAACGGGATGACCACGTCACGTGCGTCCATCCCGTTCGGTCTTAATCCCAGTCTTGCTGCTCGTGATCGCCTGATCGTCGCTCTGGACGTTTCCACCGCTCCAGCCGCAAGCGCTATCGTTTCCAGACTTGGCAATTCCGTTTCCACCTATAAGGTCGGAATGCAGCTTTATACCGCTCAAGGGCCATCAGTTGTGCGCGATCTCGTCGGCTCTGGAAAGAGCGTATTCCTCGATCTGAAGTACCATGACATTCCCAATACCGTGGCCAGCGCCGTCCGCGAAGCAGCTCAACTCGGCGTCTGCATGTTGACCGTCCATGCTGCCGGAGGAGCCAAAATGCTCTCAGCGGCCGTAGAGTCGGCATCCTCTAATCCGAATCTGATGATTCTGGCCGTCACCGTCCTCACCAGCCTTGGCGACAATGATCTTGAACAGATAGGGATGCGGGGGAAAGCTGAAGAAAACGTTCTGCGGATGGCAGAACTAGCCGCTTCCAGTGGATGTCAGGGCATCGTTGCCTCGGCCCGGGAAGCCCCAATTTTGCGCTCCAGGCTTGGCAGTTCGGTCGCCATCGTGACTCCTGGTGTGCGCCCCGCTGGCGCGGCCATTGGAGATCAGGCTCGTATCGCCACGCCGGCCGACGCGATCCGCGCTGGCGCCGACTACATCGTCGTCGGACGTCCCATCACCCACGCCGCCGATCCTGCGCAGGCCGCCGGTCAGATCCTCGGAGAAATCACCCAGGCATCCTGAGAAATTAACAAAGGCCGGAGCCCAAGCCCCGGCCTTTGTCTTTTTCGATCTTCTTTTTCTTATAACTTCTCGAAAAACTCGCAACCCGAGCACGAAATATAAATCCCGCCCGGAGTGCCGCGCTCACGATCTTTCACCCGCTTCACGATCCGCGTCGGCTTGCCGCACTTGGGGCAGTCCGTGCTCTTGGTCGTATCCATCACTTTCTTGCGATCCGCTGTCTTTGCGATCTTTGCTCCTACCGCCATACGATCTCTCCTGGTCTGTCAAATGTACGCAGCGCTTCGCCCCGGTTTCAAAGGCGGAAGATGTTATGGGATACGTCGGAAACTTAAGAATCCGCAGGAAGACTCAAGCTGCGTCTCTCTTCCTATCGCATTCCATTTTACAGGAACCATGATTTGGCTGTCTCGCGCCTCGCGTAGTAGGTGATCCCGGCAAGCCGATTTTGCGCAGCGAGGGAATCTGGGTAATCCACAGAAGCGCCGCCGTTCGCGGCGCGATCGACTTCCCTTTCAAACTGCCCCGCGAGAGCACCCGCAATCCAACCCTGTCTGGTAATCTTTCTGTTCACCGGTAACCGTCGGATTTGAGAAAATTCCTCCTCATCGTTGTTTTGCTGCCCATCATCGGCGGCCTGGGATGGTGGTATTTCCGCGAGACTGCCCTGCCCAACTACGGCCCTGCCTATCGCGAGTACGCCTACGTCACCAATGGCAAGAGCAATAACGTCAGCGTCATTGACTTGCGCACGTTTCAGCTCGCTCCCAGCATTCGCGTCGGCAGCGCTCCTACCGGAGTCGCTGCCAATCCAAAAAAGAATGAAATTTACGTCGTCAACTCCGGATCTAACAACGTCAGCGTCATCAACGCCGAGCGCAATGCTGTCGTCGCCACCCTCGGTGTACAGGGACATCCCTATTTCATCGACGTCTCCCACGACGGCCAACGTGCCTACGTCGCCAACTCCGGATCCAATACCCTCAGCGTCATCGACCTCGAGCGGCGCATCACCTTGGGAACCATTCGCGTCGGAAACGGTCCGGGACTTGCGCGCGTTTCGCCCGACGACGCCACCGTCGTCGTCAGCAATCGCGACGACAACACCATCTCCGTCATTGACGCAAAGCAACTCCGCACGCGCGCCACGCTCACCATCTGTGAACATCCCGAGGACACTGTCATCCTGCCGGATTCGAGCCAGGCCTTCGTCGCCTGCACCGGATCCTCCCAGATCGCCGCCATCGACCTGAAAAAAGATCACGTCCTGGCCTTGCTCGATGTCGGCAAGACTCCCGTCAGCCTCACTCTCAAGCCCGACGGTGGCGAACTGGTCTCCTGCAACTTCGATTCCGACAGTATTTCGATGATTGAAACCTACAGCGACGAGGTGGGAAACAGTTCGCTGATCGGACAGCATCCCGCGCACGCTGTCGTCACTCTCGATAACTCACGACTCTACGTCACCAATTTTGGATCCGACAGCGTCGCGGTCTACGACATTGATTTAGGAAAGCGCATTGCCACTCTGCCCGTCGGCCGTCATCCTGACTCGCTCGCCCTTTCGCAGAATCAGAACTACATCCTCGTCGTGGACACCGAGTCCGGCGATGTCACCGTCATTCAAAAACGCAAGCCGCGTAAGCTTGAGCCTACGGAATATTCTCTGCTGACGATGATTCCCGTCGGCGTTCAGCCCAACGCCATCGTAGTCAAAGCCTTCATGATGGGAAGACCCGCCTTGAGATAACCGGATTGGTCACTCCGCACCGCCAGTCTGGCGGTGCGGAATCTGCTGTTCGTCCGCGCTACACCTGCGCCGTATTGCCGCAATACTTCTCGATCGCCGCCTTCAAATCGGCGGCTATGGCGGGAGCCTCCCGGCTCTCAATATCCCGCCGTGGCATCATGAACACCAGTTGGCCGTCGCGCAAAATCGCAATCGATGGCGAGGATGGAGGCTGTCCCGTAAAGTAACTTCGCGCTCGTTCCGTCGCTTCCGTGTCCTGTCCCGCAAACACCGAATACGCGCGGTTCGGCTTCCCGCTCGCGCCCTGCAGCGCCATACGTACCGCCGGGCGCATCCGTCCCGCGGCACATCCGCAGATCGAGTTCACCACCACCAGGCTCGTGCCCTCACTCTTCAGCGCGCGATCCACTTCTTCCGCTGAGCGCAACTCTTGGATGCCCAGACGCGTCAATTCCTCGCGCATCGGCACCACCATGATTTCCGGATACATCGGCATTGTTGATTTCCCCGCTTGAGAGATGTCTCTATTCTAACCTGCGTCCCTCGCGCGCCCACGTCACAACTTAGATGCTTATCGCTCAACTCTCGACTCCCATGTGTATATTGAATTCGACCGATGCTCGTCGAGGAAAACATCCCGCTCGCGCCCCTGACCACGTTCCAGGTCGGGGGCCCCGCACGCTATTTCGTCCAGGCGAACACCGTAAACGATATCCAGGAAGCGGTTGCCTTCGCCCACTCGCGTCGCCTCCCGCTCTTCGTGCTGGGCGGAGGTTCGAATCTCCTCGTCTCCGACGCAGGCTTTCCTGGTCTCGTTCTCCAAATCGCCCTTTGCGGACTTGAATCCTCCACAGATCCACACGGCCGTGCTCTCTTCCACGTCGGCGCCGGCGAATCCTGGGACGCTTTCGTCGATCATGCCGTGCGCGCCAACTGCGCTGGCATCGAATGCCTCAGTGGAATTCCCGGCAGCATAGGCGCCACTCCCGTGCAGAACGTCGGCGCCTACGGACAGGAAGTCTCGACTACGATTGCTTCAGTCGATGCTCTCGATCTTCAACAAAATCAAGTCGTCAGCTTAGATCACGCCGCCTGCCGCTTCGCTTATCGCTCCAGCATCTTCAATACCACCGCGCACGGACGCTTCATCATCCTGCGCGTGACCTACACCCTCACATCCGGCGCTCCTCCGCACCTTCAATATGCCGACCTACAGCGCCATTTCGCTGGGCTCGATCATCCTCCATCCCTTGCGGAATCTCGCGCTGCCGTGCTCGCAATTCGTGCCCGCAAAGGCATGCTGATCGTCGATAGTGATCCCGATTCCCGCAGCGCCGGATCCTTTTTTAAAAATCCCGTGCTCTCCACTGCGCAACACGACGAACTCTCGCGCCGCGCCCGCGAACGCGGCTTCACCCTTCCCAGTTACCCCGCGCTCGAATCGCGCAAAAAAGTCTCGGCCGCTTGGCTCGTCGAGCACTCTGGATTTTCCAAAGGATTCACTCTCGGCCGCGCCGCTATCTCCAGCAAGCACGCACTCGCCATCGTCAATAAGGGCCAAGCTGCCGCCGCCGAAATCATCGCGTTGAAAAATGAAATCCAGACCCGCGTTGAGCACACTTGGGGCCTCCGCCTGGAACCCGAACCCGTCCTGCTCGGCTTCTGAACCTCATCTTCGCTCAACCCGTGTCAATCTCTCGATCAACTGCCGCTGTATCGGATACTTGTTCGCCAACTCCGCCCGCTCTGCCATTTCGAAATCTTCAAATTCAAATCCCGGCGCCACGGTGCACCCCACCAGCCCGAACGATCCTCTCCCGGCCACTTCCGAAGCGAACCAGCATCCCGACTTCACCACCGCCTGAAAAACCTGCCCCGCTTCTGTGTCATGTCCCAACAGAATTCGCCAATATTTCCCCGATTCTTCGATGACATGAACCGCCAAGGCATCTCCCGTGTAGAAGTGCCAGACCTCATCCGATCGCAACCGGTGGAATGCCGAAAAACTTCCCTGCTCCATCAGGAAGTAAATTGCCGTCGACGCAGCCCGCGCCCCGCGAAACCCCGCCGGCAGCGCGGCTTCCGCCAGCATCATTTCTGATCGATACGTCTGACGGAAAAATCCTCCCTCCGGATGCGGCTCCAAACGCAATTCTTCAATCCAATAACTCGCATTCTTATCCGCCACTCTCTTCTCCCACACGCAAACACCACTCCGACCGCAGCATATCTGGGCCGCGTTTCGGTAAAATAGGCACTCTGACAACAGCTCGTTATTTCACTCCTTTATCTGGATTCCACGATCCCTGCAGCTTGCGAACATAGACGATCTGTCCGATGTGGTAGGCGTTGTGGGTGCAGATGTTGGCAATGGTCGGCGCCCATTTTGCCAGTTGTTGATCGTCGGCCGATTCGACCAGCTTTTCCAGTTCAGTCATCACCTGATCGAGTTGCTTGACCGTGTCATTCCATTGTTTGTCGTTGAAGTTCACGAAAGTCTCGTCATTGTTGCCGCTGTATTTGTCCGGAGTCTCGCCTTTGAATTTTTCCAGGGCGCGGCGGTTCCAGTACATGAGGTGGTAAGTGAGTTGTCCAGCAGAGTGTCCTCCGTTGGGCGGCTGCCAGGCCGCTTGTTCTGCCGTGAGTCCGTCAACCGCGACACTGATCGGAACAAACCATTCGGCCTGGTTGTGCGTGGTTTTCAGTTCATGCAGCAGCAGACTGCGCAATGTCGCTGGTTTCTGTTGCTGGTTCTGCCCTGCTAAAGGAAGAGAGGCGATCAGGACGACAACGGCAAGGGCCAGGCGAGATTTCATGGAGACGCTCCTAAGGAACACGAATGGCTGCGGAACTATAGACGAAGAGAGTAGGAGACTGTTAGCCAAATGTCTTTATTCGCTGCGCTCTGGTTTGTGCGCCGAGAAGTGAATGGCCTGGCACCCAGCGTGATCAGTATCCGTAGTCGTACCCGGGGCTATAGGCATACGGAGGCCAGTACCAGAAAGGACTCCAGCCCAAATCAAAGCCAAGTCCAAAACCACCCCAACCCCAGCCCCAGCCTAATCCCCAGCCGGGACCCCAACCCCATCCGCCCCAACCCCATCCACCCCAGCCCCAACCGGGATAGCCCCAACCGCGGCCATAGC
>DAIDGW010000236.1 GCA_027452245.1 Acidobacteriaceae bacterium | reverse complement strand
GCAAGTCTACGCCACCCGGAAAAACGGAAACATACTGCTGTCGGACGATGGCTACATCCTTTCGGACCTAAGAACGAGTGGATTAGAAGTAGATACGCCAAAGCGCAAAATCGTGTTGGAGAGTGTCCTCAACGGACTTGGAGTGCGAAGCGAGCAGGGGCAGTTGTTGGTTGAAGCCTCGACAAACAATGTCGGGCAACGATTGCATTCACTTGTTCAGGCGATGCTGGCGATCAATGACATGTTCGTCATGGGGCAATTCCGGGTAGCCAGTTTCTTCTTCGAAGATGTCCGCAGATTTCTTGACGCGAACGATGTTCGCTACACACCGCGTGTCAAGCTCGCTGGGAGAAGCGGATATGATCACGGCATTGATTTCCTCATTCGGAAGTCCAGCTCACGCCCCAAGGCTTGCTCACGGAGAGTCCGTGCCTGGCGGCGCGCTCCATGAATCGGAGCTCGACCCACTCACCGCGAGGCTTTGCGTCTTTGAGAATTTTGGAGGGCATATCGCTGTCTTTCAGACCCAATCCGAATATTGGAAACTTAAAAGGGATGAGAAGCAAGGAAATCAGGAGACAAAGATAGGCATCAGTTCCCTGGAAATAGGGTGGGCTGATTGCGGCTCCGGCACTCGGCGTCAGATTTCCGGCCGAGCCGGGGGTGAAAATTCAGGGTTATTCTCAGGCGGACCTCCCGGACTCGATCGGTGCATCCATGTCAGCTTGAGAGCTTCCCACTCGCGCCGAACCAAGGAACACTGACTCCTACCTTCGGCCTGGGGAATTCCGACTGCCTACTTACATATTGCGGTAGGCGCCGGAGGCGCGTATGATGCCCCGTTTGCACTTTTTCGCCATGAGCCAACCTGCCCGCGGATCGCTGCTCGGGATTGAGCATCTGGAAACCAAAGAAATCCAGAGCTTGCTCAATCTGGCAAGGCGCATGAATCCGCAAAAACCGCGTCCGCTGCTGCGAGGCAAGCGCATCGTGCTGCTCTTTTATGAGCCTTCCACCCGCACGCGTTCTTCTTTTGAGGTCGCGGCTAAGTCTCTGGGCGCGATGACGACATTGGTGCAGGCTTCGGGATCGAGCATCGAAAAAGGCGAATCGGTGATTGATACGGGATACACGCTGCGCGCGGTGGGCGCCGACGCCATCGTGATACGGCATCCGGCAGCGGGCGCGCCGCATTTGATGGCCCGCCACCTCGATATTCCAGTCATCAACGCTGGGGATGGCATGCACGAGCATCCCTCTCAGGCGTTGCTCGATGCGCTGACTATCCTCAGGCATAAGAAGTCCTGGAAGGGCCTGCAGGCAACGATCGTGGGCGACATCTATCACAGCCGCGTCGCGCGCAGCGCCTGCCATCTGCTCAGCCGTTTTGGGGTGAATCTGATTCTTTGCGGCCCCCCGGAGTTTGTTCCGGAAGTGGCAGGGAGCCTGGTTCCCGGACTGCGCATTACCCGCCACATCGAAGAGGCTCTGCGCGGCACCGACGTCATCATGTTGCTGCGCGTGCAGAAAGAGCGGCTGGCAGGACAGAAGATCCAGCTGCATGACTACATTGCGCGCTATCAGATGACGTCGGCGCGTCTGAAACTGGCAAAACGCGACGCCATCGTGATGCATCCGGGTCCGATTATCCGCGGGCTGGAATTAACGTCAGAGGTGGCCGATGGACCGCAATCGGTAATCGTAGATGAAGTCCGCAATGGCGTGCCGACCAGGATGGCGATTCTGGCGCGGGCCTTAGGGAAGGGATAAGGGATGGCGGGTTGCTGGAATGCTCGCTGTGAGCTGAGTGCTTGATGCCGACTGCAAACGTGCAAAGCCGGGATAATGGGAGCCTGCTGATCAAGGGCGGCCACGTCATCGATCCCGCGTCAAAGATTGATGGACCGATGGACGTCCTCTTGCGCGATGGCCGGGTTGCGGAGATTGCCGCGCCCAACAGTATCCACGGGAACGCGGAGCAGAAATTTGATGCGCGTGGACTGATTGTCGCTCCGGGATTCATCGATCTGCATGTGCACCTGCGCGAACCGGGACAGAACTACAAAGAGACGATTGCTACAGGCACGGTGGCGGCAGCGGCTGGCGGGTTTACTTCCGTATGCACCATGCCCAATACCGATCCCGTGGTAGATACGCCAGATTGGGTTACCTGGGTGCGCAGGCCGGAACGCGGGGCCGTGGTGAATGTGTTTCCGGTAGCAGCGGCCACTCGCGGCAGCAAAGGAGCGGTTCTGACCGACTTTGCCGCGCTGCAACGCGCCGGGGCCATCGCCGTCAGCGATGATGGAAAACCCATTCTTGAAGATGAGACCATGCGCATGGCGCTGCGCCTGGGAGCGGAATTGAATTTTCCTGTGGTGCAGCATGCAGAAGACACGCGCCTGAGCCAGAACTGCTCAATGCACGAAGGCGCGACGAGTTTCCGGCTCGGACTGCATGGCGTAGCGGCGGCGGCGGAGGCTTCCATCGTTGATCGGGATGTCTCGCTGGCGCAGGAGATTCGCGATTCCCGCCTGCACGTCGCTCATCTGTCAACCGCGGATGCGCTTAAAGCCATGCGCCGGGGGAAGCGTGCGAAGGCCAGGGTCACATGTGAAGTCACTCCGCATCACTTCAGCCTGCTCGATGAAAATGTCGGGGACTACGATACCCACTGCAAAATGAATCCTCCGCTGCGGTCCAGTGCGGATCGCGAGGCGATTCTCGTGGCATTGGCCGACGGTACTGTGGACGCCATCGCAACCGATCATGCTCCCCACGCCGCGCATGAGAAGCAGGTGGAATTCGAGCGCGCTGCGTTCGGAATTACCGGCTTGGAAACGGCTCTCGGCCTGGCCATCACAAAACTTCACCGGGAAAGCAGGATTCCCCTGGCGCGAATCGTTGAACTGTTTACTGCCGGTCCGGCGCGCGTGTTTGATTTACGCGGGCGCGGGTCGCTGGCGCGCGGGAATTTTGCCGATGTAACGATCTTCGATCCGAAAGCCCGCTGGACTTTTGACGTCTCGAAATCGCGCTCGCTCTCGCGCAATTGTCCCTTCGATGGCTGGCAGCTTACGGGCAAAGTAATGGCCACGATTGTGAGCGGCAGAGTTGTGTACCGCGCACATTAGCCAATCACCGCCCCATTTCTGGTCGGCTCTTCCACCCTTATTTCGCAGAAAACCTGAAGATCGTCGTCTGATGGAAAGTCTCACCCGGCCGGAGAATTGTGCTGGGAAAACTCGGGTGGTTCGGCGAATCGGGGAAATGCTGCGTCTCAAGGCAAAACCCGTAGCGCCGCTTGTAAACATGGCCATGTCCGGTGATGGTCCCGTCGAGGAAATTTCCCGTATAGAATTGCACGCCGGGCTGGGTCGTAGAGACTTCAAGAACCCGGCCGGTCGTCGGTTCATAAGCTCGCGCCGCCAGCACGATGCCATTGCCATGGCGATTGATGACGAAATTGTGGTCGTAGCCGTGAGCCAGCTTGAGCTGATCATAATTGTCTTCGATGTGGTCGCCAATTCTTGTCGGCTTGGTGAAATCCAGCGGCGTTCCTTTTACCGGCCGCAGTTCACCGGTGGGAATCAGATTCTGGTTCACAGGAGTGAAGCGGTCGGCATTGATCATGATCTCGTGATTCAGGATGTCGCCATCCCCTTCGCCCTTGAGATTGAAATAGCTATGGTTGCTGAGGTTGATTGGCGTGTCCTTGTCAGTGGTGGCTTCATAGTTGATGATCAGTTCATTCGAATCGTTCAGCGTGTATGTTACTTTGACCTTCAGATTGCCGGGAAATCCTTCCTCGCCGTCCTTGCTCAGGTACGTGAACTCCACGCCGGTCTTGCCATTCAGCGGAGCTGCGTCCCAGACGACTTTGTCGAATGTGCGCTGAATGCCGCCATGTAAGGTATTCGGGCCGTCATTCTTCGGCAAAGTGTAAATCCTGCCATCCAGAATGAACATTCCATTGGCGATGCGGTTGGCATAGCGGCCCACGATCGCTCCGAAGTACGGGGGATTCGGGACATAGTCGTCCATTCGCTCATGGCCCAGGACGACGTCAGCCATCTTTCCGTTGCGATCCGGAACGCGGATGGCGGCGATAATGCCACCGTAGTTCATGGCCTCGATTTCGAGTCCGTGCGAATTCTTCAACGTGTACAACGTGATGGACCTCCCGTTGTGGGTGCCGAACGCCTGCGTTGTCACTCCGCTTTCGTCTTTGGCGAATGCAAGTTGCGCGTGTAACACGAGCACAACGCCAACCAGAGTGAACAGGGGCGCAACTTGATGAGAGGCGCGTCGGGGCATCATGGGCAAAGTTTACTACGCTGGCGGAAGGTGCCGTTACGCGAAAAACAAGTTCCCCGCTGGTTCCTGGACGGGTGCATTCCGCTCGCCTGCCGATCAGCGGGAGGATGCTGGTCTGGACGCCAGCTGCCTTTGGCATGCCTCACATAACTTTGGTTCGCGCAGGTCGATCCACTCGACGGCGTGAGCCGACGCCATGGCGCAGCGGTAATCCTCACAATGACGCAAATCCAGGGTGTGCCCCAGTTCGTGAAGACATTCCTTCAGTAAGCGCTCAGAGAGTAATTCCCGATCTGGTTGTAAGCCGTAGAACTCCTGCCGCAATCGGTGGAGGGACACGAGAGCACAAGGGCCGCCGACCTGCGCTTCGCCAAATACATACTTGAGAATGGGGATGTAGAGGTCACCTTCGGTGATGCCCAGCAGGCGCCAGGCTTTGTCCGCCCGCAGTTGCATGCGGCGGAGGATCTCCGACGAGTGGTACTGTTGCCGCTCGATGTGGTAAGAAGGCTGAGGATCAAGAACTTGCTCAGAAATACCGCAGGAACTGCGGAGTACGTAAGGCAGCCTCTGCTGAATGTCCTGGAGCAAATCGGGATCCACACCTCCGACCGGTAATAGCTCGACTCGATTCATGGGCGGCTTGTTCATACGCTTGCCGTGAATCGCTGGCACTCATCGCGCGACAGGAGTGCGGCTCCAGCCGTATCTTTTCAGTTTATGGTGCAGCGTGACCCGGTCGATATCGAGCACTTCGGCAGCCCGGCTCTGATTTCCGCCGCATTCCTCGAGCACGCGCAAAATGTGAGTGCGCTCAATTTCGTCGAGGGTCCTGTCGGCCGGAGTCAAAGCCACAGGAAGTTTGAACTCAAAATCCTGCTCTTTCAGTTCTGGTTCCTGACTGATCACCATGGCGCGTTCCACGGCGTTTTCCAGTTCGCGCACATTACCGATCCACGGCTGCTGCTGCAACTTTGCCATTGCCTGGGCAGAGACACGTGAAATCCGCTTGTTCATCGCCAGCGAAAACTTCCGAACGAAATGATCCACCAGCAGGGGAATATCTTCGCGGCGGTCTCGGAGAGGCGGCAGTTCGATGCGGAATACGTTGAGGCGATAAAAGAGGTCCGGACGGAACGTGCCTTCTTCGACCATCTGCTCAAGATTTTTGTTCGTCGCTGCAACGCAACGGAAATCAACTTTGATGGTCTGATTGCCGCCGACACGGGTAATCTCATGTTCCTGTAAGACTCGTAGCAGATCGGTTTGCGTCTTCAGGCTAATGTCGCCGATCTCGTCGAGAAAAATCGTCCCACCCTCCGCAAGCTCAAATTTTCCTTTTTTGCGGTACTGCGCGCCCGTGAAAGCTCCTTTTTCGTGTCCGAATAGTTCGCTTTCCAACAGTGTCTCGGTAAGGGCACCGCAGTGAATGACGACCAGGGGATGGAAGCGCCGCAGACTTGCCGCGTGAATGGCCCGGACGACAAGCTCTTTCCCGGTCCCGCTTTCGCCGGTAATCAACACATTGGCATCGGTGGGGCCAACTGTTTCAATCGCTTCGAAGACCTTTCGCAGGGCTGAACTCTGGCCAATGATTTCTTCCGGGCGAGTGACTTCCGCCACCGTTTCGCGCAGACGAATGTTCTCCTGCTCGGTGCGCTTATGCGCCAAAGCTTTTTTTAGCAGGTGTGCGATCTCATCGGGATCGAGTGGCTTGCTGACGTAATCGTAGGCCCCGTTCTTCAATGCGGTTACAGCGGTCTCCACCGAGGCGTACCCTGTCATCATGATGACGATCAAATCTGGATCGAGTTCGTGCAACCTACGTTGCAGCTCGATGCCATCGGTGCCGTGCATTTTGATGTCGAGCAGCGCAACGTCCCAGCGCTTTTCCGCGAGACGCGTCAGCGCTTCGCTCGCGCTCTCTGCGGTTCCGATCTCATAACCTTCCTCGCGAAACCATTTTCCCAGAGAGTCACGTACGCTTAATTCATCATCGACAATCAGCAATTTGCCTTGAGGTTCCACGTTCTTCACCTCCCATCAACGACGTTGGTGCCGACCAACGCTGGAGATTCGTTTGTCATTGTGCCCGGCAACGAAAGCGTAAATTTCGTGCCGCGCCCCGGTTCTGATTCCACGGCGATGGCGCCGTTATGCCGCTCGATAATGCTGCGGCTGATGGCCAATCCCAAACCCACCCCCTTTGCGGTTTCTTTGGTCGTGAGGAATGGCTCAAAGATACGAGGCAGCACATCGGCGGGAATGCCCATCCCGTCGTCTTTCACGAGGATTCGCACACAGGACTCCTCGGGCACGAGGCTGGTTGTGATCCATAAATTGCCGCCTTGGGGCATGGCGTCTATGGCATTCATTACCAATGCCAGCAGCACTTGTTCAATCTGGGCGGCGTCGCAGGCAACTGGGGGCAGGGCAGGATCCAACTGGCGGATCGTGTGAATGCCAGCCAGATCCAGCTGGTGCTGTACGAGTTTCAGACTGCGATTAACTACGTCGTTCAGATCGGCCGGCTGAACGTTCATGGGGGAAGTACGGGAGAAAGTCAGCAGGTTCTTCACCAGATCGCCGCAACGGCGGCTCTCGGAGGCGATCAAGTCCAGCGACTCGAAGATCTCCTGGCGGTGATCCTGGCCGTTCGTGTCTCCACGTTCCATCCACTTCCTCAGCAGCTTGGCATACGTCAAAATGCCTGAGAGCGGATTGTTGATTTCGTGGGCAAGCACGGCGGCCATTTTGCCGATGGACGCCATTTTTTCGGTCTGCAATGCGTGCTCGTGAGCCCGCCTCAACTCACGCGTCTTTTGATCAACTCGCTGCTCCAGCGTTTGTGTCCAGGTCGCATTCTGTTCCTGCGCCGCGCGAAGCTCGTGGCTCATGCTGTTGAAAGACCGCGCCAGTTGCCCGATCTCGTCGTGCGATTTCGTCGGAATCTGGTATCCCAGATTGCCGTTGGACAAATGTTCGGTTCCGCGTTCCAGTGCTCTGATGGGGACGCTCACGACCCGCCAGATGAAGACCCCACACAGCAGGGCAAACGCGATCAGGGCCACCCCGGTGTAGATCAACATGCTGCGAGTGCTTTCCGCCAGTTGCACGTCGGCTTTGGCCAGCGACAGGTTGGTATCGAGCACTCCGAGGATTTGCTGTTCCTGGGGATGTGCGTGACAGGCTGCATTCCAGCAGGTAGGCCGGTTCTCAATCGGAGTGATGATTCCCAGCACCCGCGTACCGCTCGCGTTGCGGTAGATGCGAAAACGATCGGGACGATCTAAGCGGGTCAGCGGCTGCGACTGCGTATGGCAGCCATAACAGGCCTCGGCGCTCTTGTTTACAGAGTGATTCAGCTCTGCAGCATCGGTGGTGTAGGTGATCTGCCCTTCTTGATCAAAGATTCGAATCTTCGATACGCCCGGTTGCGCAGCGATGGTCTGAATCGTGCGGTATAAACCATCCCGATCATTGCGCACCATGAACTCGGTCGTGCTGCGCTGGATGATATCGCTCACGCGTTCGGCACTGAGGAGAGTGGCCTGCTCCAGATGATGGCGGTGCAGCCGCGTGGTGACATAGCCCAGGCAGGCAAAAATCAGCACCATCGTTGACAGCAAGAGCGCGTTCAGCTTCGCGCTGAGGCTGCACGTCAGATACATCCAACGACAGCGGTTTGGTTCAGTCTCCGGCATGCTCCAACCCGGCTCTTGCCAATGCGGGCAGCGCATTCGCCCCAAGTTCGGTTTCAGAAACGGCTTCCTTCGGGAACATCGGCAGATACTTCACGGCTATTCCAAACATTGCGAACCCGCCTGCGATAATCATGGCCGTTACCGCCAGTTCCGACCACTTGGGGAAATAGCGAACGCCTGTGCCGGCTTCCAGCGCCGTAATGCTGACATTCATGCGATTTGTGATGAATCCTAAAACGACCGACACTGCCGCCCAGTAGAGTCCTTGGGGGTGATTGCGTACGCGCCGCTGCAGCAACAGCGCCAGCGGCAGGATCAAGGCTAAGCTGACTTCAATCCAGAAGAGATACGTCTGATACCCGGGCTGAAATATGAGCCTGAATACGCCTCGATTCGCGAGGTCTTCGACCCGCAGGATGGCGTACATCCCGAGCACTACGATCAGCACGCGCCCCAGTTCCTGGAGCACAGACAGTTCGAGATGCAGGCCGAAATGTTTGGCGCTCAAGGACGATTCAAAGATCGTCATCGCCAGCCCCACGGCAATCGCAGAGACAAAGAAGAACAATGGCAGGATGGGCGAGTACCAGAGGGGATACATCTTCTCGGGAACAATCAGGAAGAGAGTTCCCAGAGAGGATTGGTGCAGGGTGGAAAGAAGTACCCCGAGAATCACCAGCGGAATCAGAATGGCCCGAACAACTTTGAGCGGCTTTTCGAGCTTGAAACGCTCCAGAACAATTGGCGAAAACTCCAGGGCCAAGACCGTGGTATACAGCATCACGCAATAAGCCACTTCAAACATCACCGAATGTGGATTCCACATGATCAGCGGATGCCAGATGTTGTACGGCTTGCCGAGGTCGTACATGAGCGCCAGGCAAACCAGCACGTATCCGAGAAAGGCGGTCAGGATTGTCGGGCGGATGATCGAGTGCATCCGCTTGATGTTGAAGATATGCACCGTTGCGGTAAGCGTGAATCCCCCGGCCGCCAACATCACTCCGCACAGGACATCAAAGCTGATCCAGATGCCCCATGGAAATTGGTCGCTCAAGTTCGTGCTGGCACCCAGGCCGCGGGTGAAACGGAGAACCGTGGCGTACACACCTGCGGCCATCAGGAAAAGAAAAGTGAGCTTCCAGAAAGTGAGCCTTGGTCTCATTGCTTACCTCCCCTCTTCTCCCGATTTTCACGCTCGAGTGCTTCCGCCAAAGCAACTTCGTCCCGGCGATGTGTAATCCACCAGATACCGCCCAGCAGCATGCCTCCCAGTGGAACAAAGTCCGGAATATGCGAGAGCACGCGATAGGTGAGCATGGGCATCGGATCCTTGGAGATATCGGTGCGGTATCCGAACGTCTCAAAGGGAACGCTGGAGAGCAGGAAGACCGACGTGCCCCCGACTTCGCTCATGCCATACACGTGGTTGACGTACTTGTCAGGATTATCGTGAATGCGCTGTTGCGCTTCGGCGAGCAGCGCATCGCGATCACCGAACTTCGTGGCACCGGTAGGACATATCTCCGCGCATGCGGTTTGCTTGCCAGTTGCGACGCGATCTGGGCACATGGTGCACTTGCGAACTTTCGGCGCCAGTTTGCCCCACTCGTATTTCGGTACGCTGAAAGGACAGGCCACCATGCAGTAGCGGCATCCCATGCACTTCGAAGCGTCGTAGGTTACCGGGCCAAGTGCCGTCTTCTTGATGGCGCCCACGGGACAAACCGAGGCACAGGCCGGTTCCTGGCAGTTCATGCACAGCCGACGCATAAATTTATCGCCGCGCGTCAGGACGGCAGTGAACTTGTGTTCCGACTGAAACTGTTCCCCGGCAATGTTGTCGTCATAGGGAAGCTTGTTTTGCTCAGCGCAGGCCTGCTCGCACTGCTTACAACCGATGCACATGGTTGAGTCATATAAGAGTGCTTTACTCATGAGAAGTCCTTCTCGTTTCCTTCACGCCACTGAAAACGGAGAATTTCCAATTCGGGAATGAATTCGAGCTACATGACTTCGGACTAGCTGAAAAAGAGTAGCCGGGGGTACTAACCTCTGGAATGAAACGAGGATGGATACTGACGCGCAATTTGCCTCGTCAGGGGGCTGTCATGAATTTCAGCAGCTCCAGACGATAAGAGTTTCAACATTCCAGCCCGTCCCAACAGTGCGTTCGGTCACCCAGCTGCGTGACGCAGATCAATGGTGGACGTAAGGAGCCTCGTCTCTCATTGCTTGTTGCATTTCGCAACTTGATATATTGCAAAATTCAACATCGTATAGCGGGTGCTCAAGTTACTGAAATTGCTGAGTTTCGCTAATCAACCGCATGGAATCGCCGCATAGGCGCTTCTCGGGGGTGCTGCGATATTCATCGCCAGCCGCGTTCGCATGCACTCAGGAGTGGATCTGACCGCTCCACCTGGTAGTCCAGAATCTCTTTTGGATTCAGACGCTTGCAAGCTCGATGGGCTATTGCTCGGTGATTCCAGCCCGTTTGGCTGGTTGATTGCCTTTAGCTTAGGCAGCGAGTGACCAGCAGCAAAGGTGCTCCGGCGAGGTGATTTATGACAGTCATTCTGGTTCTTTTAACGTTTGCCGCATTCTTACTGATTGATTATCTCCGCACGCCCAAAACTGTAGTTCAGCCAGCCATTCAACTTCCGGCCAGGGAAATTGGAATTCGCAGGGCTCCGGCGCTGGTCGCTGGATTTCAGGTGCCCGATAATCTCCGTTACCATCCAGGTCATACCTGGGCAATGAGCGAGAGCCCCGAGATGGTTAGGGTAGGCATTGATGACTTTGCTTCCAAGCTGTTGGGAAAAATTGAACACCTGACCCTCCCGCAACGCGGACGCTGGGTGCGCCAGGGACAGAAGATTTGCACAGTTGCCCGCGATGGCAAATCGGTCGATATGCTCTCGCCAATCGAAGGCACCGTTGTCGATATCAACCAGGCAGCCATCAACAACCCCAAGCTGGCCCAAGCGGACCCCTATGGCGACGGATGGCTGGTGGCCGTGCAGGCTCCGGACGCGAAAACGAATTTGCGTAACCTGATCACTGGATCCCTGGCCCGCGTGTGGACCGAGAATTCTGCCATCCGCCTGCAACAGAGAATGCCGCAGCTGGCCGGCGCGCTGGCCCAGGATGGCGGCGTCGCAGTCGACGACCTCACCGCGCACATGCCCGACGAAGAGTGGGCCGCGATCACCAAAGAATTCTTCCTCTCCTAGTGAAAGAAGCCGGGGAGTGAAGCCTCGCCGAAACAGGACCGCCCGGGAGTCAGGCTCCCGGGCGATTCCTTGTGGACGGGGGTGGGAATTCAGAACTCTGTTTGTGCTGCGGAGGACAGCGGATTGTCCGCTTCGGAATGGGCCCGAAATATAAACCAGCCCAGGACCACTGCACACAGAAGCATTGTCACCCGGAGGTATTGTGCCGGAGGAACGGCACTGTCACCGAAAAGCGTGCGCAGAAATCCGCAGGAAGCGCTGGTGGTGCAGAAGGCAAAATAGATGCGCTCGCGGGTACAGCGCGAAATCGCAGTCAGCCAGCCGAGAATTGAAGCCACGATTATATAAATTACGAGCAGCGCAAAGCCGCCCGTGACCCCGGGGCCCCGCAGCGAAAAGGCGGCTTTCGGTGACACAAATCCGTGCAGCGCAACACCCAGGAAGACGATCGAGTGGATCAAGGCGATGAGTGCCCGCTTGCGGTTCGTGAGAATGGCGAACTGCTCCATGGCGAAGTTCTAGATTGGAGGAAGAAGACGGGAATACCCGTGATGGTTGGCAATAATAGCTGTGATTGAGATCACGGAATTGCCAATTGTGTCGGCTCATCGCCGTACCCGGGAATTCAATTTGCCGGTTCAGAGTCCTCCTCCTGCTGGAAATCTTCTTCCCGCCGGTGCTAACATCGCCTGCTGTTATGGGCAAACTATCCGTTTTCTTCGCTCTTCTCTTCAGTTTTGTCCTCACCGCTTACGCTCAAACACAACCTGCGATCGTGCTGCATGCGGCGCACCTGCTGGATGTCAAGAATGGACGCCTCGTCACTCCCGGCGAGGTGCTCGTTGAAGGCGACCGCATCTCTGAAGTCGGACAATCGGTGAAGCATCCTGCGGGAGCGCAGACGATCGATCTCGGCGATACCACGCTAATGCCCGGTCTGATTGATGCGCACGTGCATTTGTTCCTGCATCCGGGAGCGGAAGATTTGCAGACGGTGCAAGAGTCCGTGCCGCAACGGACCATTACCGCGACGCTGGCCGCTCGTGCCGATCTGATGGCGGGATTCACCGCCGAGCGCGACATGGGAACCGAAGGCGCGGGATCGGCGGACACGGCTGTGCGCAATGCCATCAATGAAGGCCAGATTCCCGGGCCGCGGCTGCGCGTCAGCGGCAATGCCATCAACATCCTCGGCGGTCACGAAGACGCCATCGGCTACAACCCCGAACAGCATGTGCTGCCGAACGCGACGTATGCGAACGATACTCACGAACTGATCGCGGTGATGCGCGAGCAATTCAAAGAGGGAGCGGATTTCTTCAAAATCTACGAAACCGGCCGCGACTCGGTGAAAAATAACAAGTTTCATACGCCGTACCAGTACAGCGAGGCGCAATTGGAAGCGGCCGTGAAAGAGGCGGCGCGCGTAGGCACGCGCATCGGCGTGCATGCCACGGGAGAACCGGGCACGCTTTACGCCGCGCAGGCCGGAGTCGCCTCGATCGATCACGCCAACCAGCTCAGCGACGAGACCATGCGGCTGATGAAAGAAAGGCAGATCTATGCCGTACCAACGTTCACCATCTTCGAGTATTTCGCCGATCACGCGCCCAATCCGGCGGCCGCCGCGCATGAACACGAGATGCTCGATCTGAAGATTGAGGATTTCAAGAAGCAGGTCGCAGCAGGAGTTCCGTTCGCAGTCGGATCGGATGTGGGGCCATTCCCGCATGGAACGCAAGCCGCAGAATTTGTCCTGATGGTCAAGTACGGAATGCAACCGCTGGCGGTGCT
>DAIDGW010000235.1 GCA_027452245.1 Acidobacteriaceae bacterium | reverse complement strand
CCCGTGGAAAACTACTTCAACTATTTCACCGAAATCGAAGAGCATTATCTTCGCCGGCGAGGCGGAGGCCTGCTGCTTTCCACCCTCGATTGGGCACTCATTGAAACCTGGAAAGATGCAGGCATTCCCCTGGAAGCTGCGCTGCGCGGGATCGATTCGGCATTTGACCGCTACGACCAGCGGCGCGCCAAAACGAAAAAAGTGAATAGCCTGGCGTATTGTTCGCAAGAGGTGCTGGCGGCGGCGGAAGAGATGAAAGAAGCGGCTGTCGGCACCGCCGACGCCTCGCCAAAGAACCGCGCACAAGAGGGGTTTGACTCGTCGACGGTGCGCGCGTTTTTGCTGCGCAATGCCGGCACACTGGAGCAGGCAGTCATTCCCATGGGCTCTGCCAAAGCAATCGCCACAGAGGTTGCGGCCTCGCTGCGGAAGCTGGCGGCACAGAATGAACAGCAATTGCGGCTCGAAGAATTGGAGCGGCACCTCACGGTTCTGGAGGAGAAACTCTTTGCGGCGTTGCTGACCGGGACTTCCGATGAAGAGCTGGTCAACGTGCGCGGCGAAGCGGACCGGGACCTGGCTCCGTACCGCCGCAACATGCTGGCGGCGCAGATCGAGCAATTGCACAAGCAGTATGTGAACAAGCGCCTGCTCGAAAAGTACAAACTTCCACGCCTCAGTTTGTTCTACATGTGAGCGCCGTGAGCCAGCGATTCGACATCATTATCGTTGGCGGCGGCGCGGCCGGACTGATGTGCGCCATCGAAGCGGGGCGCCGCGGCCGCCGGGTTGCCGTGCTCGAACATTCCGATCGACTCGGGAAAAAGATCCTGATCTCCGGTGGAGGACGCTGCAACTTCACCAATCTTTACTGCCGGCCCGAGAATTTCATTTCGGCCAATCCACATTTCTGCAAATCGGCCCTGGCACGCTATACGCCCCAAGAGTTCATTGCGCTTGTCGAGAAACATCACATTCCTTATCACGAGAAGACGCTGGGCCAGCTTTTTTGCGATCGATCGGCAAAAGATGTTTTGCAGATGCTGCAAAAGGAATGCGAATCCGCCAACGTCACGATTTTTCTGACTTCGCGGATCAAAAAAGTGGAGCGGGCAGATGGCTTCACCGTGCTCGTCAATGACCACGAATTCCGCTCGGCAAAACTGGTTATCGCCACCGGAGGGCTTTCGATCCCCAAGATCGGTGCGACATCATTTGGCTACGACCTCGCACGGCAGTTCGGATTGAAAATTGTCGATCCCTATCCGGCCCTGGTGCCGTTTCTGTTAAATAAAGAAGATCGTGCGGCCTATTGCGATCTCTCGGGAGTCTCGGCCGACGTCATTGCCTTGTGCAGCGGTCGACATTTTCACGAAAAAATGCTGATCACGCATCGTGGATTAAGCGGTCCTGCCATCTTGCAGATTTCCTCCTACTGGAAACCGGGTGCGCCGATTCAGATCGATCTTGCACCCGAGCGCAACGTCACCATTGCTTTCACGGATCCAAACTTTCCGCGAACCACGAATAGCCTGAAGGCTGAGATGAGAAAGGCGTTGCCTGCGCGTCTGGCCGACCGCTGGATGGAATTGCACAACCCGGTGTCCCTGACCAATGCGGCTCTCAGCGAATTCGAACACCAGCTTCACAATTGGACGATTACCCCCGCAGGTACCGAGGGATTCGATAAGGCCGAAGTTACCGCTGGCGGAATCGACACTGACGAACTCTCCGCCAGAAGCATGGAATCCCGCAAGGTGCCCGGTTTGTACTTCATCGGCGAAGTGGTGGATGTCACGGGCCATCTTGGCGGATTCAACTTCCAATGGGCGTGGGCTTCGGGCGCGGCGGCCGGTCGAGACGTATAGATCGGCGGTCTCCCGTAGAATCTAAATTTGCTGCTCTCCATCGAAAAACTCATCTATGGCGGTGACGGGCTGGGGCGCTTGCCGGCCGACGATCGCGGGCGCGCAAAGGCGGTCTTTGTGCCATTCGTCCTCGCCGGCGAAAAGGTCGAAGCGCGCATCACCGGTCAGAAGCCGAGCTTCGCGCGCGCTCAGCTTGAGCGCGTTGTGGAGCCGTCGCCGCAACGTGTTGCCCCCGGATGTCGCTACTTCGGCGCGTGCGGCGGATGCCAATATCAGCACGCCTCCTACGAACATCAGTTGCAGATCAAAGAAGACATCCTTCGGGAGAACCTGCGGCGTATCGCCAAGCTCGAACTTGAAATACCGGTCGCGATTCGCGCCGCCGAACCGTGGAATTACCGCAATCGATCGCGGCTGCAGGTGCGGACCCTGCCTGAGTTCCGCGCGGGATATTTCCGCTCCGGAACCCACGAGGTGATGGCGATCGAAGAATGCCCGATCAGTTCCCCCCTGATTAACCAGGCTATTGCGGCCCTGTGGCGAAGTGGACGCGAGGCTCGAGTTCCAGCTGGAATCAATGAGATTGAGTTCTTCGCCAACGCCGACGACTCGGAATTGCTGGTCGAGCTTTCCTGTGCCCCAGAGGCGCGGCGCGCCTCCGTACGCGCCTGGGCTGAAGAATTCGCGGGGACGATGCCGCAGATTCAAGGCATCGTTGCCTTTCGACCACAGCCAAACTCCGGACGGAAGCCGCTGTCTGTGGAAAAGTTCCTGGTGCACGGATCCGAGTCGCTGACCTACAAGACGGAATCTGCCTCGTACCGCGTTAGCGCCGGCGCATTTTTCCAGGTCAACCGCTATCTCATCGACCCATTAATCCGCGTAGTTAGCGTCGGCCAGCGCGCACAGACGGCAGTCGATCTTTATGCGGGCGTCGGTCTGTTTTCCACAGCTCTCGCATGTGATGTGCGTCACCTCTTTTCTGTTGAGTCGTCACAGCTTGCGGCGGCCGATCTTGCTTACAATTTGCCCTCGAACGCAGAAGTGATCCAGTCCACGACCGACCAGTTCCTGAGCGGGTCGAAGACGAGGCGGTCAGACAAGGGCGCAGCCATCCCCCAACGCATGCAGACGCCCGAGCTCGCGGTGGTTGATCCTCCTCGCAGTGGATTAGGAGAACACGTGGCGCGCTCACTCGCGAAGATGGGCGCGCCGCGGATTGTTTATGTTTCGTGCGATCCGGCAACCCTGGCGCGCGATCTGGTCGTGTTGCTTGCAGAAGGATATTCCATCAAACAGGCGCATCTGTTCGATCTGTTTCCGCAGACTTTTCACCTCGAAACCGTCTTGCATCTGGAACGGTAAGCCCGACGGCGTCTGCCCTTCAGCATTTATTTCGAAATTTATTTCGAACATCAGGCTGGCCGCGCAATGATCGCCGCCCCGAGTTCGCCTCCAAAGTTCCAATTCAAGCCAATTCGGCAGCCGATGCTTTGGGCGGCCGTGGCCTACATGCTCGGAATCATCGCAGGAAGATATTGCTGGCGTCCTTTGTCCCTGTGGCTCATAGCAGGGGCGATATTCCTGTTGGGGGGGATTATCTTCCGCCCACGCAGCAGGATTGGCGGCCGGACTCTCGCTCTGGCGGCGATCTTCATCGTAGGGGCGCTACAAATTCAGTTTGGATCGAATTCCGTTACCGATCCCAGTCTCTATCCGTACGCAGACGGACGCAACGTCGTGCTTACGGGCCACGTCATTCGCGACGGGCGCGTGCGCGAGGCCAGCTTCGGAGAACTCCGGCAGGCACTCGACATACAAGCTGAACAGATCGAAACCGATACGGGCGAACGCAAGCCAGTGCATGTCGGCGTTCGCATGAATCTCTACCACCGGCGAAGTGACGCGACAGAAGACAATCCGGCGGACGGGCCCCAAGGCCCACGATCCATGCGGTTGTTCCAGTATGGGCAGCGCTTGAGAGTTCCGGTCAAATTGCGATTGCCAAGAAATTTCCGGAATCCGGGAGCCTTCGATTATGAAGGCTATCTTGCCGCGAACGGAATCGCGGTCCTCGGGTCCGCGAGGTATGACGATGTCCAGGTGTTGCCGGGATTCAGCGCCGACAGGATTGAAGCGTGGCGACAAAGGCTGCACAGAAGCGTCGTCAGCAAGGTGCATCAGCTATGGCCAGAGCCGGAAGCAGCTCTGATCGACGCCATGGTCATTGGGGAAGGTTCCTTCATCGACCGCGACACCCGCGTAAATTTTCAGCGATCCGGGACATATCACGTCCTGGTCGTGTCGGGGATGAATGTAAGCATCCTGGCAATGGTCATTTTCTGGACGCTGCGGAAGTTAAGGATCAACGCCTTCTTCGCAACCGCCCTCACGATCCTTACCTGTTTCGCCTATGCCTTTTTGACGGAAGTGGGTGCGCCCGTTTGGCGTGCCACGCTGATGTGCAGCATCTATCTGGCCACGCGCCTTCTCTATCGCGAGCGCGCGATGGTAAATGCGATCGGCGCGGCTGCGCTGGGACTGCTGGTGTTCGATCCACGCCAGCTCTTCATTGCCAGTTTCCAAATGACATTCGTCTGCGTATTTATTGTTGCCGCGGTCGGATTGCCCCTGCTGGAACGGAGTTCGCAGCAATATCGTCGGGCGCTCCGGCACTGGAGTTCCGACGAATACGCGATTGTGCTCGCTCCCCGGGTCGCGCAATTCCGCTCTGACCTGAAACTGGTCGCGGGACGACTTGCAGGTTTCTTAGGCGAACGCGGATCATCCCGGTTGGTCCGCTCGTGTGTGCGGTTGGGACTTGCCATCTACGATTTGCTGGCGATTTCGGTCATCATGCAGCTCGGGCTGGCGCTGCCCATGGCTTTCTATTTCCATCGCGCAACGACCTTAGGTCTTCCAGCCAATTTGCTCGTGGTTCCCCTGACGCAGTGGATGATGCCCTCCGCCGTACTGGCGCTTGGATTGGGATTTCTGTTTCCCTGGCTGGCGAAGATTCCGGCCCTGATCGCGGCAGGAGCGCTCGAAGGCATTACCGGAACCGTGCGGGGGCTCGGCGGAATGCGACTGGCCGACCTCCGCTTGGCGACGCCTTCTGCATCGATGATTGCGCTCGCCGGTGCGGCGGTGATCGTGGCTGCGCTGGCTTCGCGTCGCCGCCCCGCGTACACGGTGGCCAGCCTGCAGGGGCTGCTTGCTGCCGCGCTCGCACTGATTGTCTTTCACCCGCAGCCGCAAGTGCGGGCGGGGTTGCTTGAGGTTACGGCCATCGACGTCGGCGAGGGCGATTCCATTCTGGTTGTGACGCCGCAGGGAAAGACGCTGCTCGTCGATGCCGGTGGCCCGATCGGCGGCGGAAGTTCTCAGCTCGATTTTGGCGAGGACGTCGTCTCTCCCTACCTTTGGCAACGCGGCATCGCGCGGCTCGATGTAGTCGCGATCACCCACGGCCACTCCGATCACATTGGAGGAATGCCAGCCATCCTCAAGAATTTTCGGCCACACGAGTTGTGGCTGGGAGTGCGTCCTCCGAGCGAAGCTCTGGACCACGTCCTGGACGAAGCACACGCCCTTGGAGTCAACGTCATCCGTCATTGGGATGGAGACGAATTGTGCCTCGGTGGAGCGACCGTCCAGGTGCTCGCGCCGGAGCGCAGTGCTCCGGTGGGAAGCCGCCCGGAAAATAACGACTCTATGGTGCTTAGAGTCGCCGCAGGAAACGCTGCGGCTCTGCTGGAAGGCGACGCGCAGAAGCAGGTCGAGCGCAGGATTGCGGCGGCGCACGAGCTACGGTCGGATTTGCTGAAAGTCGGACATCACGGCAGCGCGAACGCAACCACGCCGGAGCTGATTGCGGCAGCCAGACCGAAGTTTGCCATCATCTCCGCGGGATATCGCAATTCTTTCGGGCTGCCGCGCCTGCAGACACTTACGCGCTTGCAGGCCGGCGGCGTTCTTGTATATCGGACCGACCTGGAAGGTGCAGTAACCTTCTACCTCGACGGCAATGTACTCACGGCTCCGACGGCGGCTCACCGCTGATGTCATTCTCATCCGACTCTTCCGAAGGAAGGTCCGGCGCCTGTTGAAATTCTGCAATCAGATTTCGGGCCCGTTCGGCATCTTCCTCGCGCACCATGAGGACCGAGCCCCCAACTCCCGGAAACATGTCCTGCCCGGCATCGATGGCTCGCAACTCGGAATCGATCCCGCCCGATTCCAGCAAACCTTTAACCACCATGGCTTCGGTTTCTTGCTCGGAGTCGAACACTTTGACCAGCTTTTCGTTAGGATCCGGCCGTGGCGCCGTATCCGTCAGCGGATTGTGAGCTTGAGCCATTACGCCTCCAAGTTGTTGGGACGAATTGCCTATCGTCGTCCTGATTCCGCCCTGCCAGCGATTGTACTCCAGTGGTTCCATACTGCCTTCCTGCGCAAAATTGCTCAGTTCCGATGCCACACTGCCGCCCTGGGGTTGCGAAAGATCGCTTATACCGCGCCCGAAGTAATGCCCATCAACACTTTTGAGCTGTTGCTTTTTCAACAAATTGGGTCACAATGCACGGAACGCGGGGAGCGCAACGCGGGTCAGGCGGGGGTCATCTAACAACCAGCGTGGCAAGGGCACGAAACTCGTGAGTTGGGGCATTCAACAAGGGGCCAACATGAACATTCCGGACCGGGCAAGTCACCAGAGAAATCTTTCTGTGTCTGACGACCAGGCGCAGCGGGCAGCACGGGAGAGCGAAGAGGAGCGGCGCAAAATCCGGAGGCTGCAGACCATGATGAGCATGGTGATGTCGGTGATCAGCCAGGATCCGAATATGACCGTGGAGGAAGCCTCAGAGCTGGCGGCCGGAGCGAAACGGGCGGCCCTGGCCCTCTTCCCCGACAAAGAACTCGCCTATGACATCCTTTACAAGCCACGGCTGCAACGTCTAATTACGGAACGCTTCCGGCTGCAATAGTCTGAAGTGAGAAGCGTCGGCAATCACCGATCAACTGATCAAGGAACGTTCTCTTCCGTCTCTTCCGAGCGGGCGCTCTCATTTCCGCGCACATCCACCGCCGATACCGAATACAAGTATTGCTTTCCGGACACGACATTGGTGTCCCGGTAAGAAGGAGTTCGTACCAGTTCTGCATTGATCTTCACCGGCGCGCCGCCAGGTTCGCGACGATAAATGTTGTATCCGGCAAGATCGGGATCGGTATCCGGCGTCCAGACCAGATCAATAAACGCCTGCTGCCCCGGACCGGAGAAAACTGCCTGCAGGCCGGTCGGAACCGCCGGGGGAAATACATCATGGGTGAAGACTTTGACCTCCGCGCTGTCTTCTCCTTCAATGCGGACTTCAGGTTTGCCCGGTTCCGAGATGATGGTTACCACGTCGGCAAAATAGAAGTATGTCTGTTCCCATTCGATATTCGAATCCAGCAGCGACGGTTGTGGATTGCCGCTGACTGAAACTTCTCCCACCAGGGTCGGCGATTTTGTCTTATCCGGGCGCCGATACACGCGATAGACATATGTGATTTCGGGAACCGCTTCGGGCAGAGTTGCGGGCGCCCAGGTCAGCCGCACTCCCTGACTTTCCAGCTTCGCCTCGAAATCGGCGGGAGCGGGCAAGGTTTGCGCCAGCGGCACCTGCGCATTCTTCGAGACCCCGTCGCCCCGACGATCGGAGTTGAGAACCTCGACGGCGTAAGTCACCTTCCCCAGAGGATTCTCGCGCTGCAACTCCGAAGGCAACGTGTCGGTATAAGACTGCGTGACCTTCTTGTCCGAAGGCTTACGCGGAGCAGGAGCAGGAGCCTCACCCACCGGAGTTCCACATTTCACGAGCGTGGCGGCCATGCTGCGGCAGATCTGGGTAGGTCCGGCTTCACGCAGCGTGGCGCGGTCGGTGGTCGCGGTCGGGACCGTCCATTGCAGCACAACTGTGTTGCCCCTTCGAGTCGCATGCAGATCTTTGGGCGGCTCCGGTAACTGCAGCGACGGCGGTTGCGGCGGACGCATTGTGGCACAGGCGGCGAGCACCAGACACAGGCCGGCTATCGCGCTTGCGTGCGCTCGGGATCGCATGGGAATACACAGGGTATCAGAGACACAGGCTCACGCCGCGCGCGCCAAATACCGCCCGCTCTCTGCCACTCGATTAAAGGATGTACCGCGACAGATCCTGGTCCTTCACGATGTCGGTCAGCATCTTGCGGACGTAGTCGGCATCGACCGTGATCTGCTGGCCCTTTTTCTCCGGAGCATCGAAGCTCAGCTCGTCGAGGACGCGCTCCATGATCGTGTGCAGGCGGCGGGCCCCGATATTTTCGGTGCTCTCATTGACGCGGAACGCAAAATGCGCGACTTCTTCCAGCGCCTCCGGCGTAAACTCCAGTTTCACGCCTTCGGTTTCGAGCAGCGCGGTGTACTGCTTGACCAGAGAAGACTTCGGCTCAGTCAGGATGCGGACGAAATCTTCCATCGTGAGCGATTGCAGTTCCACGCGGATGGGAAACCGCCCTTGCAATTCCGGAATCAGGTCGCTGGGCTTGGAAACGTGAAATGCGCCCGCGGCGATGAAAAGGATGTGATCGGTACGCACCATCCCGTAGCGCGTGTTGACCGTGGTTCCTTCCACGATCGGCAGGATGTCGCGCTGCACGCCTTCGCGGGAAACGTCCGGACCATGTCCGCCTTCCCGCCCAGCGATCTTGTCGATTTCATCCAGAAACACAATTCCTGAATTTTCTACGCGGTCGATGGCGACCCGCGTTACCTGGTCCATATCAATCAATCGCTGCTCTTCTTCCTGGATCAGATACTCAAATGCCTCGTTGACCTTCATTTTCCGCTTCTTCGTGCGCTGTCCGAAGATGTTCGGCAACATGTCTTTCAGGTTGACGTCCATCTCCTCGACACCCTGGTTGCTGATGATTTCAAACGACGGAAAATTGCGTTCGCGTATATCGATCTCGACCATGCGGTCGTCGAGCTTTCCCTCGCGCAGTTGCTGGCGCAGCTTCTCTCGCGTACGATTCGCAGATTCCGCCAGGCTCGTGCTGCCGTCGATGACGACTCCTCCGGCAGGCGTATCTGGACGTGGCGGAGGCGAAGGCGGCAGAAGAATATCCAGCAGTCGCTCCTCGGCATTGAGCTCTGCTTTATCGGCAACGTCTTCCAGCTTTTCTTCCCGCACATTGTCAATCGCGATCTCGACCAGGTCGCGGACCATCGATTCGACGTCGCGTCCCACATAGCCAACTTCGGTGAACTTCGAAGCTTCCACTTTCAGGAATGGGGAATTGGCCAGCTTCGCTAGCCGGCGGGCGATTTCGGTCTTGCCCACGCCCGTGGGCCCGATCATGATGATGTTCTTGGGAATGATGTCTTCGGCGAGCTCGGGCGTGAGCTTCTGCCGGCGCATGCGATTCCGCAAGGCAATGGCGACCGCGCGCTTGGCGTCTTTTTGCCCAATCACGTGCTTGTCGAGCTCGGCGACGATCTCACGCGGAGTGAGTTCGTCCAATGCAAGTTCTGTTTCTTCGGCGGTGCTGGGAAGAAAAATGGCCATAGATCTTTTTCAGTCGCGAGTCCCGAGTCAGAGCTTGATGCCGGCTTCTACAGTTCTTCTATCGCGATCGCATCGTTTGTATAGATGCACATCTTGCCGGCAATCTTCATAGATTCTTCGGCGATCTGCCGCGCCGTCAGTTGCGTATGCGACATCAGCGCCTGCGCTGCCGCTTGCGCAAACGGACCGCCGCTGCCGATCGCCGCGACTCCGCTATCCGGTTCGATCACGTCGCCCTGTCCGCTGAGCAGGAACGTCTGTTCCTTGTCGCAGACCAGCAAAAGCGCCTCCAGATGCCGCAGATACTTGTCGGTCCGCCAGTCTTTTGCCAGTTCAACCGCGGCCCGGCTGATATTCCCGTGATACTGCTCCAGCTTGGCCTCGAAGCGGCTGAACAGCGTGAACGCGTCGGCGGTCGATCCCGCAAACCCCGCGAGAATCTTGTCGTTATACAGCCGCCGGATCTTCTTGGCGGAGTGCTTGATCACCGCTTCTCCCAGCGTGACCTGGCCGTCCCCCGCCAGAACCACACTTCCGCCGCGGCGAACCGATAAGACTGTCGTGGAGCGGATCAGTCGCTTCGTGCTCATAGGCGCAATTTCTCATTATAGCAGCGAAAAAAATGCTCATCGCCGATCACCTCCACTCAATCATGAGCGACCTTGGCGGAATCCAGATCACATCCACGTCGTGAGCACCCTGTTAGAATCAGTACTTAAGCCGCTCTCATCATGGACTCCCAGCACATCCGAAATTTCGCGATTATTGCGCACATCGACCACGGCAAATCGACGCTGGCCGACCGTCTGCTGGAACTGACCGGCGCGCTCTCCGCTCGCGAGATGCAGGCGCAGGTGCTCGATTCCATGGATTTGGAGCGCGAGCGCGGCATCACCATCAAGGCCCATGCCGTCCGCATGATGTACACGGCGCACAACGGCGAAACATATCAACTGAATCTAATTGACACTCCCGGCCACGTCGATTTTTCCTACGAAGTTTCGCGTTCTCTCGCGTCCTGCGAAGGAGCCTTGCTGGTGGTCGACGCCTCGCAGGGCGTCGAAGCGCAGACTCTGGCCAACTCCTATCTCGCCATCAATCATGGGCTGGAAATTATCCCGGTCATCAACAAGATCGATCTGCAAAGCGCGGACATTCCCCGCACGAAAGAAATGATCGAAGGTGCGGTGGGGCTTGATGCCTCCGACGCGGTGCTGATCAGCGCCAAGACCGGTCTGGGCGTTCCCGATGTGCTGGAAGCCATTGTCAAGCGCATCCATCCGCCGAAGGGAAATCCAGAGAACCGGCTGCAGGCCATGATCTTTGATTCCTGGTTTGATCCCTATCGCGGCGTGATTGTTTCCACCCGGGTCGTCCAAGGAACGCTGCGCAAGGGACAGAAGATCCGCCTCTGGTCGAACAACCGCGTCTTCGATGTCGAGGCCCTCGGTGTTCTCACTCCCAAACCGGTGGACGTCCAGGAACTGCGGGCGGGAGAAGCGGGATTCCTCATTGCCAATATCAAGAATGTCGCCGACTCCAAGGTCGGCGACACCATCACCGACGACGCAAATCCTGCTTTGGAAGCCCTGCCCGGATTTGAAGAAATAAAGCCCATGGTATTTGCCGGGCTTTACACCGTTGATGCGCACGAGCATACCCAATTGCGCGAAGCGCTGGAGAAGCTCCGGCTCAACGATTCGTCATTCTTTTTCGAGCCGGAAAGCTCGGCCGCGCTGGGATTCGGCTTCCGCTGCGGCTTTCTCGGCCTGCTTCACATGGAAATCATCCAGGAGCGGCTGGAGCGGGAATTTGGTCTCGACCTGATCACGACAGCGCCGGGCGTGCGTTACAAAATCACGCTGACCGATGGGCAGAAGATCGAAGTTGACAATCCCTCGCGCTGGCCCAATCCGAGTGAGATCGCGAAGGTCGAAGAGCCGGTGATCCTGGCCACCATCCTGACCAGCGAAGAGTACGTGGGCGGGATTCTGAAGCTCGTAGAAGAAAAGCGCGGCAAGCAGAAGACTTTTGAATACGTCAGCGCCAACCGCGTCATGTTGCACTACGAACTGCCGCTGAACGAAATCGTTCTCGATTTCTATGACCGGCTGAAATCGGTTTCCCGAGGATACGCCTCGCTCGACTACCACCTCGCTGGCTCTTGGGAATCGCCCATGGTGAAACTCGACATCCTGGTGGCCGGCGATCCCGTGGACGCGCTCTCGATCATCGTGCATCGCGACTTCGCCTACGAGCGCGGCAAGGCACTGGTTTCGAAGATGCGGGAGCTGATTCCGCGGCAGATGTTCGAAGTTCCGATCCAGGCTTCCATCGGGGCGAAGATCATTGCCCGGGAAACCGTTCACGCCATGCGGAAAAACGTTTTGGCCAAGTGCTACGGCGGCGATATCAGCCGCAAACGCAAGCTCCTCGAGAAGCAAAAAGAGGGCAAAAAACGCATGAAGCGCATTGGTCGGGTGGACATACCACAAGAGGCCTTCCTGGCTGTCCTCAAGGTTGGCGAAGACAACAACTAGCGCAGCCCCGCTTACTTGACCCACATCCGGAAAAGCCAAAATGTGCAAATCTCACTTCGGAGGAAATCGTCCGATTTTCCCGGTGTTGACTTATGTTACTGCCGGATGAATTGCATAACTGATTACTATTCAGCGGCTTAAGGGTAGAAATTCGCAAACGGGGAACCGACCGAGCGGTCTTTGCCGAAAGGAATTCGAAACTGCGGGAATTACTTCCACAAGCTTTTCCACAGCCTCGGCGATGCTTTTAGCAATCTGTGCAAGTTAAAGACCTTAGGGTACTTACTGCATTCCCAATACGGTCCTTCCTGTACCAGAATGGTTACTCCTCAGCAGCTCTTCCGCCTTCGGCAAGTGTCTCGAATCTGGTGCAATTCTTCAAGAATGCCATTGTCACCCGGCCAATCGGGCCATTGCGTTGTTTGGCAATAATGATCTCGGCTTTCCCGTCGAGTTCCGTATCGTCCGGCTTGTAGACCTCTTCGCGGAAGATGAACATGACCAGATCGGCATCCTGTTCGATCGATCCCGATTCGCGCAGATCGGCCAGTTGCGGACGATGATCCCCGCCGCGGCTTTCCGGTGCGCGGCTCAACTGCGACAGCGCAATCACGGGAACGCTCAATTCTTTGGCCAGCGCTTTGAGACCTCGCGAGATAGCGGAGACTTCCTGCGTGCGGTTCTCAAAACGCTTGCCTCCCCCGGACATGAGCTGCAGGTAATCGACGACGATCAGATCGAGCCTTCCGGCCGATTGTTTCAGCCGGCGGGCCTTCGCGCGCATTTCGCTGAGCGAAATCCCGGGGGTGTCGTCGATATAGATGGGCGCACGCGCGAGTTGCTCCATGGCGCGCACGACTTTGCGGGTATCGTCCTGCCAGAGAGAGCCGGTGCGCATCTTGTGGGCGTCGACCCGCGCCTGTGAACACAGCAGGCGCAGCAGCAAGGCTTCACGAGACATTTCCAGCGAGAAGACGGCCACGACATTCTGGTCTGCAATGGATGCATTCTCCGCGATGTTCATCACGAACGCAGTTTTGCCCATGGAGGGGCGCGCGGCGATGATCACCAGATCGGATTTTTGCAGGCCGCTGGTCATTTCATCGAGATCGGTGTAGTGCGTGGCCAGGCCGGTAATGCGCTGGCCGCGCTGCAATAAAGCGTCGACCGATCCGAAAGACTCGCGAACGATCTCCTGAATCCCCATGAAGCCGCGGCCGATGCGCTTTTCCGAAAGCTGAAAAATGGCCGCTTCGGTGTCGCTGAGAACGTCTTCGGCCAAATCAGATTGATCCGCCGCCCGCGTAATCGCGGTATTGGCGGCGTGGATCAGGCCGCGAAGCAGGGCTTTGTCGCGAACGATCTTGACGTAGTGCTCGATGCTGGGGCGGTCGGGAACTCCATCCACCAGGCTCGAAACGTAAGCGACATCGCCGATGGCCTGCAGGTCTTTATGCCGATCGAGTTCCTCGATCAGGGTGATCATGTCGATCGGACGCGACGACTCGGCGAGATCGATCATGCGCGAATAAATGCGGCGATGCGAATCCAGCGAGAAGTCCTCGGAGCGCAGGTGCTCGGCCGCCTGGTTGTAGGCAAAATTGTCGAGCAGGATCGCGCCCAGAATCGAGCGTTCGGCTTCTACGTTTGCAGGTAAGCTGCTGATCGTGTAATTCGAAGTGGCCAAAGTGAGTCCGCCCCGTAAGAGATCTTCGGCTGTGCCGCTGACCTCACGCCTGAGTTTTGTTGGTAAACGTGTTCGTCATAGTAGTCTTAGTCCCGCCTGTGCAAGAAGGTGCGGTGCTTTGGAAAAATCCCCCCGCAAGAGATTTTTTCGGAGTGTGAAATGCGTTTGCAGCGGGTGCTTTGCTTTTCCCCTGGAACTCGCTTGACTCCTGCACTCCCAAGGGTGAGTATAGGCGAATAAAACACGAATAAAAAGGTGGATGCAGTGAAGGTATCGGTTCCCACTCCCGGCCCGGAAGTCGCAAGGCTGGGCTACTTCGTCGGAAGCTGGTTCACCGAAGGAAAAATCCTTCCCGGCTCGTGGGGCGAAGGCGGTGATTTCAGTTGGACCGAGAACACTGAATGGATGCCGGGCGGTTTCTTCGTGATCGGCCGCTGGCATTTCAACATGCCGCAGCATCTTGGCGGAAACGGAGAAGAGATCTTCGTGATGGGATGGGACGACGAACAGCAGGTCTATACGTTCGACGCATTCACCAGTCAGGGCCACCACCAGGTCTCGCGCGGAGAATTATGGGGAAGTACGTGGATATGGACCAGCAGCCGGCGTCAGGGCGCGAACAGTGTCCGGCAAAAGTACACGATCGAAACTGAATCAGATAAGAGTTACCGGGTGAAATTCGAGATCTGCGAAGATGGAGTGACTTGGCTCCCGTTTATGGAGGGCCGGGCCAGAAAAACATAACCCAAACGCAAATACGGCCCGGGCCAGCCACCCGGGCCGCATGTGTTGGTGGATTTCCTGTCTCGCCCGTCCACTGCTCACGCAGTGTGTGATGCTCACGGCCCGTCAGTACTCCCTTAGGAGTGCCGCATTTGCCGGAGGCAACCGCTGCTTTCGGACCTTGCGGTCAAAAGCCGCGACTGTGCGAATCAGCAGCCCAAGTCCTATTCAATGAACAGGATGGGGGAGGAGGCCGCAACGCCTGGACACCTGCACGCGCTTGCGCGCGTCATTCAAGTGCCCCCAGTGATTCACCCTCGCGAATCACCGGTATGCTGCCGATTCTCTTGCCATCATCCGCGAGCCCAGAAACTCGCACGCTTGGATCAACACACTTTGCCCGAGCAGGTTGCGGGTGGCAATGGAAAAATGCAGTGCCCTTGTGAAGAAACTGTGGACGAATCCTCTTCTCTGTGGAAAGCGAAGGAAAATTAAGAAACAATTGCGGGCCGGAATTTGCGGAGGTGCCCCCGAATGAATAATTGATACGTTGTCTAAGCATCCGCCCGCAAGCGCCCCCAGCTGCGGGCTGCTTGTTTGCATACTTTTTTGGCGAAAACGTCCTAACAGTATGAGTCGAAAAGATTTAAACTCTCAGGAGCGTAGTCGCCACAAGACCTGTTCCTAAATTATGGCTGGCGCAGAGGTTTTTCATGAAAAATCTTTTTCGAGCGTTGCTAATACTGGTATTCGCGTGTGCTTCGCTGGTGCCCGTGTGCGCGCAACAGGCGAACGGCGCGGATAGACATCAGTGGTGGCAGGATGCAGTCTTTTACGAGGTCTACCCCCGCAGCTTTGCTGACAGCAACAACGACGGCGTCGGCGACCTGAACGGCATCGCTTCCAAGCTGGATTATCTGAAAGACCTCGGTGTGGATGCCATCTGGATCACGCCCTGTTTCCCCTCGCCACAAGTGGATTTTGGATACGACGTCTCCGATTACGAGAATATCGATCCGATGTATGGAACGCTGGCCGATTTTGACAACCTCGTGGCCCAGGCAAAGAAGCGCAACATCCGTGTGATTCTGGATTTTGTCGTGAACCATACTTCCGACCAGCACAAGTGGTTTCTGGATTCCAAATCTTCGAAAACCGCCGCCCGCCGCGACTGGTATATCTGGCGTGACGGCAAGGGGCCCGGCGAACCACCCAACAATTGGGTTTCCGACTTCGGCGGCTCGGCGTGGCAGTTCGATCCCACCACGAATCAGTACTACTACCACTACTTTGCCCGCCAGCAGCCCGATCTGAACTGGCGCAATCCCGCGGTGAAGAAGGCGATGTTCGACGTGACCCGCTGGTGGTACCAGCGCGGGGTCGCCGGCTTTCGCCTGGACGCCGTGGACACGCTTTTTGAGGATCCCAACCTGCACGACAATCCGGTCGTCGATCATGAGAAGAACGAATTCGGGGATCCCGTTGAAATTAACAAGTACAACGACAAACTGCCTGAAGTTCACGACGTGCTGCGCCAGTTGCGCAGCGTTGCCGACCAAAGCGACGCCGTCCTGATCGGAGAAACCTGGACCAGCAACGTTGCTGAACTCAAGCAATACTACGGCCTGCACAACAACGAACTTCAGATGCCCATGGACCTGATGTTTACCAAGCTGAAGTTTTCGGCTCCCGTTTTCCGGGAGCACATCAGGAACATCAATGCGGCTGGAGGCTGGCCGGTTTACGTGATCAGCAATCATGACATCGTGCGCTCGTACGATCGCTACGGAGACGGCCAGCACAACGACCAGATTGCGAAAGTCATGGCCGCGCTGTACCTGACGCTGCGGGGCACGCCGATCATGTATTACGGCGAAGAGATCGGGATGAAGACCACGCCGCCGGCGCGCAAGGAAGACGTGAAGGATCCGATCGGGCGTACCGGGTGGCCGAAGGAAAAAGGCCGCGACGGCGAGCGCACCCCCATGCAATGGAATGAAAGCGCCAACGCCGGCTTTACGCAAGCGACGCCGTGGCTGCCGGTTCCGCCAACCTACAAGACGCACAATGTCGCGGATGAATCCAGGGATCCCAACTCGATTCTGGATTTTTACAAGCAGTTGCTGAAACTGCGCCATACCAACCCTGCATTGCTCGATGGCTCATACACGGCGGTGAACGAGCAGGATCCGAATGTGCTGGCGTACTTGCGGACCTACAAGGACCAATCGGTGCTGGTGGCGCTCAATATGTCAAACGCTCCGCAGAAGGTCAACTTCGACTTGAGCCCTAACGGATTCTCGTCCGCCACCCCTCTGGTCGCTACGCAGGCCTCAGCCAGCGGCCACATAGTATCGCTGGAGCCGTTTGGAGTTTTCGTCGGCCAGTTGACGAAGTAGCGAATGCACGAGCTTTCCATCGCGATGAGCATTGTTGAAACCGCTCAGGAAGAAGCTGCCAAGCGAGGGCTGAAGGTTTCGGCGGTCCATCTGCGGCTGGGAGCTTTGTCGGGAGTAGTGAAAGACGCCCTGCTGTTCTCCTACGAAATGGCCGCGCAGGATACTCCTCTGCAGGGATCGAAGCTGGTCATCGAAGAGCTGCCGGTGATCGTTTTCTGTCCGCAGTGCCGGCAACGCCGCGCGCTGCCTTCGGTGCAGAGTTTCACCTGTCCAGAATGCGGCGCACCGACGGGGGACATTCTGCAAGGCAAAGAACTGGAAGTTTTCGCGCTCGAGGTGCCGGAATGAGCGAACCCCGCCTGGTGGAAGTTCGAAAGAATGTTTTAAAGCAGAACGACATCACGGCCCGCGCGTTGCGGGAGCGATTTCGCAACGACGGTGTGTTCGTCGCCAGCCTGGTATCGAGCCCCGGATCGGGCAAAACGGCGTTCCTGGAAAGGATACTGACGGAGTTGCAGCCGGAGTATCGCGTGGCAGCGCTGGTGGGAGATCTGGCCACAGAAAACGATGCCATGCGCCTGGCGCGCAGCCACGCTCCGGTAAAGCAGATTGTTACCGGAACCATCTGCCACCTCGAAGCGGCGATGGTCGAGCGGGCGCTCGAAGGATGGCAGCCGGCTCCGTTGGACTTCTTGTTTATCGAGAACGTCGGAAATCTTGTCTGTCCTTCTTCCTACGATTTAGGCGAAAGCGTCCGGTTCGTGCTGATGTCGGTCACCGAGGGTGAGGACAAGCCGTTGAAATATCCGACGATTTTCAATAGCGCCGATGTGGCTGTCATCACCAAGCTCGATCTGGCGGCTGCGGTCGAGTTCAATTCGGTTGCCGCCCATGCCAATATTCAGGCAGTCCGGCCGGGGATGAAGATTTTCGAAGTGTCGTCGAAGACCGGCGAGGGAATAAAGGATTTCTTGCGCTTCCTGACCGAGCAGGTCCCTGCCAGGAAAAATCCTGTAAGCGCCAACTAAGCTGCTGGGACGGGTGTCTGAAATTGCTTACGTTTGCCGACGATGAGACGCCGCTCATCCGGATATAATGGTCCGTAACCTTGGAGGGGCAGTCGCGCCTCAATCCCTACCTGAGGACCAATCCTCCGTCCGTTACAGATCAGCGCTGCACGCGCGAAGGAGCACGCATGGCACCACTGCAGAAAACTAACAAAATCTGGCACAACGGCAAGCTGATCAACTGGGACGACGCGACCATCCACGTGATGTCGCACGTGGTCCATTACGGGTCGTCAGTTTTTGAAGGCGTTCGCTGCTATGAGGTGCCCTCGGGGCCGGCAATCTTCCGCGCGAACGAGCACATTCAGCGGCTGCTCGATTCGGCCAAGGTGTATCGCATGGACGTGCCCTTCACCCGCGATGAACTGGTGAAAGGCATGCTTGAAACGGTCGGAACCAACGGTGTGTGGCCCTGCTATATCCGCCCGCTGGTGATGCGGGGATACGGTGAAGCGGGCGTGAACCCGATGAATTCGCCGATTGAGGTTTACGTCATCAATTATCCCTGGGGAAAGTATCTGAGCAGCGAGAACGAGGGCTGCGACGTTTGCGTATCCTCGTGGACGCGCCTGGCTCCCAACACGCTGCCCGCGATGGCCAAGGCGGGTGCGAACTACATGAATTCGCAGCTCATCAAGATGGAAGCGCTCATGAACGGCTACGTCGAAGGCATCGCATTGGACGCCAATGGCTTCCTGAGCGAGGGTTCGGGCGAGAACCTGTTCCTCGTGCACCGCGACCGCCTGATTACCGCTCCCTTGGGGAACTCGGTGCTGCCGGGCATCACCCGCGATTCGATTATCAAAATGGCGCACGACCTGAAGATTCCCGTGGTAGAGCAGATGATTCCCCGCGAGATGCTCTACATTGCCGACGAGGCATTCTTTACCGGCACGGCGGCCGAAGTTACGCCGATCCGCTCGGTCGACAAGATTCCGGTGGGCAAGGGAGACATCGGGCCGATTACCAGGGCGATCCAGAAAGAGTTCTACGGGATCGTGCGCGGCGAAAAAGCCGACCGCTACAACTGGCTCACGCCCGTGCCGGTGCGCAGCAAGCAGCCGGTCGGGGTATAATTTCTCCGCATCATTCCCACGAAGGGGCGCAGATGCGCCCCTTCACAGTTTTTATCAGCCACTTGCGTCCCGGGAATCATCATCCTCAAATTGGGAGGCAACCATGTCCGAGCAACTCACTCCGGAATTTGCGCTGGGCCTGCGCCAGATTATGCTCGATGGGCTCAATCGCGAGTTCGCAACCACCAAGAAAGTCATCGCCGCCATCCCTGACTCCAAATCCGACTACAAACCGGATTCCAACGCGCGCAGCGCCTGGGAACTTGCCTGGCACATCGCAGCTTCGGACGTGCAAATGCTGGAAGGCATTGCGGACCTGAAGTTCAACATGGAAGAAGTGAATCCGCCGGATAAGCCGACGAATATCGCGGAACTCACCGCCTGGTATGACCGACATTTCAAAGAGGTGTCGGGCCGGGTCGCCGCGATGTCGGCGGAACAGTTGATGACGCCGGTCGACTTTTTTGGCGTATTCAACATGCCGTGCGTGTTTTATCTGGGATTCGTCAACAATCACGATATCCATCATCGCGGGGCGCTGGCCACGTATCTGCGACCGATGGGAGCGAAGGTGCCGTCGATCTATGGCGGAAGCTATGACGAACCCTTCCAGATGCTAAGTCCCGAAGAAACCGCAGCTTAACGCTGGCTCTGCATTGCGAAGCCGCCCCTCGCGGGCGGCTTTTTTGCCTGAGTACGGGGCTAGAGGGCCTTAGAAGCCGCGCGGATCACCTGTGTAACCTTCAAAAAATCATAGAAACTACATAAATATATGTACAAACTTGTACAGAATCGATGCCAGGGCCGTTTGCTGCCCCGTGCAGCGATTTTCGGGTTCCGGATGACGTCCGGGAGGTCGAACCGGAGATCGCCGCTCCTAACGGCCTTGTAGGCTCCGCAAAGGGCACTTTAGGAGAGGTTTCGATCCCCGCGAGCGACTCTGGCCAGTGTACATACGGAAGTGAAAGTACAGTGCGTCTCTGAGTCGATTTGGTCCGAGCTAGCTCAAGACCGGAGCCTCCCGGCTTGGCAGGAGGCGAGCAATGTGCCGAGATCGCGGTGCCCCAGCCCTCGAACGTCACGAAAGCTGGAGCATCCGTCGTCCAGGCTCAAATGGCATCGCTTACTTGCGGCGAGCGTCGAGACTCCAGGCGCCGGCTCCAACCTGAGAGATCAGCAAGGCCCCACCCAGCATGGAGAGGTTCTTCATGAACATGACGAACTGCATCTGGTACATCATGGGATCGGTCACGGTCCAGAATCGGTGCATCGTCAGGGTCACAGGAACGAGGAAGAGCGCGATCAGCCAGGCTCCCAGTTTGACGCGATATCCAAAGAGAATCGAAAGGCCGCCCAGGATAGCGATTACTCCTGAGAGCGGTACGGCAACCGAAGCCAGAGGAACTCCTTGCGATGCGGCATAAGCGATGGTCTGGCTCATAAAGTGTCTGGGGCCAGACAGCAGAAAGATTGCAGCGAAGAGAAAGCGGCCGAGCAGCGTGACGGCTCCCGAAATCGAGATGGGCTGAGCGGAAACTTGTGAACGGGTCAGTGTCGCGGTAGATGATGCCATGGTTTGCCTCCAAAGGGAATTTCGTACTCAGCCGGATTGGATTGTGGCGAGGTGTTTGTGGTTACAAATAATTACTGACAATTATTGTAATATTAGGCACTTTATAGTAACTTAGTATCTATGAAGCGAATCGATGCCAAGTCCTCTCCGTGTGCGATTTCGGGGTTGCTGGAACTGCTGACCCGTCCCTGGACGCTGCACATCCTGTGGGCGCTGGAAAATAATGGTCCACTGCGGTTCGGCATGCTTAAGAAGCAGGTGGAGGGCATCTCGTCACGCGTGCTCACCGAGCGGCTGCGGGTCCTGGAAGAGAACCGCTTCGTCTTTCGCCACTATGAGCAGACGATTCCGCCATCGGTCACCTACGGGATCACGGATCGCATGAAGGACATCACGAAGGTCTTTCAGGAGCTGGAGTTGGTGGCGCGGAAGTGGCAGGGCGATCAGAAGAATCCGACGGAAGTCTCGATGCACGCAGCAGCGGACAACGTGAGCCGTTGAGCCGAGGGCCGGCCGCCATTACCTAGGTCATCTTGGGGAAGGCAATGGTTCAAGGCATGATAGGGGAGTTCCACAGGGACTCCTCTGCAATGAATATTGATGACCTGCTGCGCATCGCGACCGAACGGCGCGCTTCGGACTTGCACCTGAAAGTCGGCAACTATCCCCACCTGCGGGTGGATGGCGAGTTGATTCCGCTGACCGAACAGCCGCGCGTGAGTGCGGAAGACATGCTGACGATGGCGTTCAGCATGATGTCGGCGCGGCAAAAGCAAAAGTTCAAAGAGACCACGGAAATCGACATGGCCTACGGCGTGGCCGGCCTGGGACGCTTCCGTGTGAACATCTTCCAGCAGCGCGGCAACGTCGGACTGGTGCTTCGCGTCATTCCCACCAAGATTCGCGCGCTGGATGAACTGTTTCTGCCGAAGGTGGTGGAACAGATCTGCGACATGCCGCGCGGGCTGGTGCTGGTCACGGGCGTGACCGGGTCCGGTAAGTCCACGACCCTGGCGGCCATGGTGGACCGCGTGAACTCCACGCGCGCCGAACACATCATCACCATCGAAGACCCAATCGAATTTCTGCACCGCGACAAGAAGGGATACGTCAACCAGCGGGAGATCGGGGTGGATACTCCGTCGTTTGGGGCGGCACTTCGCGCTTCTCTGCGTCAGGATCCGGACGTGATCCTGGTCGGCGAAATGCGCGACCTGGAAACGATTTCGACCGCGCTGCATGCGGCCGAGACGGGCCACATGGTGTTCTCGACCCTGCACACATTGGACGCGGTGGAAACCATCAACCGCATCATTTCGATTTTCCCGCCGCCGGAGCAGAAGCAGATTCGCATGCAGCTGGCAGCGGTCATGCGCGCGATCATCAGCCAGCGCCTGGTGCGGCGTTGCGATGCCGACGGACGCGTTCCGGCGGTTGAGGTGATGATCAACACCGCGTACATCCGCGAGTGCGTGCTGGTCCCGGAAAAGACGCGTTCGATCCGCGATGCGATTGCCGCCGGTACTTCGCAGTACGGCATGCAGACCTTCGATCAGTCGCTGTGGGATTTGTTCCAGGCGGGGCTGATCCAGTACGAAACGGCGCTGGAGAACGCCTCCAATGCCGACGACTTCAAGCTGCGCATGCAGGGTATCGCCTCCACTTCCGACATTTCGCGGCAGTCGATGCAGGCGGCGGGCTTCGGAGGAAAGTAGACCCAGTTTGGACAAGTGTACGTGTTGAGTAGCTAAGGGCGCGCCGACGAGCGCGCCCATTTTCATTTGCGCTATCTTGTCCGTATGACATTTTCGCGCCCCAGGAAAAAGGCGTACACGGAAGACGAACTCTACGAATACGCGGTGGGCGCCCTGGCGCGGCGCATGCGGACCGTGGCCGAACTCAAGCGGCTGATGCGGGCGCGGGTGGAAGATGCCGATTCGGAATATGGACAAACGCTGATTGACCTGGTGGTGCGCCGCCTGAAGGATCAGGGATATGTGAATGACGCGCAGTATGCGGCCTCATTTTCCGCCCTGCGCCGCGATAACCAGAGATTCGGCCGCAGGCGCATCGTGACCGAGCTAAAGGTCAAGGGGATCCGGGGCGAGATGATCGACAGCGCGGTGGGCCAGGCGTTTGAAGGAGTGAACGAAGAGAAGCAGGCGCGCGAGTACCTGCGCAAGAAGCGCCTGGAGAAGCCGAAGGACCAGAAGCAGACGGCGCGAATTTTCCGCCAGATGGTGCGAGCCGGATTCGGCACCAAGACGATCATGACCATCCTGAAGAAGTGGGACGTAGATGACGACACGCTGAGCGCCCTGGAGAGCGAAGCCGAATGAACCCGAGCGAATGCCGGGCAGCCGGATGAGCATCAAAGTCATTCTGGCGCTCGGGTTCAAAATCGAGAGACAATAGGGGTACATGCACACATCAGGGGCCGCAGATGGGGGCGGAACTGTGTGTCCATTCTGTAATCGCAGGGGTCAATCTCATAGGAGGCAGCATGAAGCTCAACTGGAAGCTGGTTTTTGCCGTATTGCTACTCAGTGTGGTACCCGCCGTTATGGCGCAAAGCGTTACCAATGATATGAAGCAGACGGCCACCGACGCCAATAAAGACATGAAGAAGGCCGCTCATAAGACCGAACACGTTACCAAGAAGGCGGCAGACAAAACCGAGAGTGCCAGCAAGACGGCTATGCGCGACACCCGGAAAGACGCCAAGATTGCGGGAAAAGACACGAAGAAGGACTGGAAGGCGGCAACCAAAGATACCAAGCACCTGGCAAAGGCTACCGACAAGGACGCTCATAAAGCCGGGAAGGACACGGAACACATGGCCAAGAAGGCTGACAATGAAATGAAGAAGGGCGCCAAGGATGTGGGCCACGACATGAAGAAAGGCGCTACGAAGACCGACAGCCTGATGAAGTAAATCCTACCCATTGATCCCAGGGAACTATAAAAGGAACTGTGTAAACGGCCATGAGAAAAGGAGAATGACTCATGGCTATCGACAAAAAGCTGATCGATCAATTGCTGAAAGATTATAAGCGCCCCGAGGAGATCATCGGGGAAAACGGGCTGCTCAAGCAA
>DAIDGW010000234.1 GCA_027452245.1 Acidobacteriaceae bacterium | reverse complement strand
TCGCACACGGACCTGAACGCGCCACGACGGTTTGCCAGTTGACCATGCGCCATTTTAGGCCCGGCCAGGAACTGGTCATCGAACCCTGGCGCGCACGTGCGTTTCCCCTCATCAAGGACCTCATCGTAGATCGCCGTTCATACGATCGCATCATTGAAGCCGGTGGATACATCTCCGTATCGACAGGCGAGGCCCCCGATGCCAACGCTATCCCGGTCGAGAAGAGGGCAGCCGACCGAGCCATGGACGCTGCTGCCTGCATTGGTTGTGGAGCTTGTGTAGCCGCATGTCCGAATGGATCATCTGCGCTCTTTACCGGCGCGAAAATCGCACACCTCGGCACGCTTCCCCAGGGAAAGCCGGAACGCGACAGACGCGCTCTTCGCATGGTCGCACAGATGAATGCAGAACAATTCGGCAACTGCACCAACATCGGTGAATGCACCGGAGTCTGTCCAAAGGGAATCTCGTTGGAAGTGATTGCCACTATGAACCGCGATTATCTGCGTGCGAATTGGAGACGGCGCGAGGACTTGGAGGCCACCATTCCGTCGTCCACACGATAACGAATAAACCGAAAGTACATCCGGCTTCAAGTCGATCATTTCCAGGGCGGCAATTGAGTTCATCAATTGCCATGAGTCCCGTGCCAGGAGTCTCGGCTTTCCTTCGCTGATGACAAATGTGAATAGCAGCAGTACGTTCGGCTCATTGCCTGTCTCGCCATTGGGCGTGAAGCTGAATCTATCAGCGGGTTATGCGGCTTTGGTGCCGGCTGAATCAGGAGGCGGAATGCGGGGAAACGGAAAAGTCGATGGAAACGGTCATAGCACAGAACATCTCGCCGACATGGCGGTTTTTACAGTCCCGCACCTCGATGACACAGCCAATTCCCTGCAGGACTGCAAATTCGCGGAGGGACGAGACCGGTTACAGGCGATTATAGCCATGCTGCTGAACGAACTTGGGTTAGGCGTCCGGTCTGAACACTTTCGGGATACACCGAAGCGCGTCGCGCGCTTCTACCGCGAATTCACCCGGGGATACCGGGCGAAACCTGAGGAGATTCTGAAGACCTTTCCTTCCCGCAATCGCGAACTGATTGTCGTCTCCGATGTCGAGTTTTTCTCTCTTTGCCCGCATCACCTTCTCATCTACGGCGGCAGGATTCATCTCGGCTATGTGCCCGGCGGCAGGATTGTTGGCGTTTCCAAGATTCCCCGCCTGATCCAGGAACTGGCCGCGCGCCCCGTGGTGCAGGAGGATCTGGTTGCAGACATTGCGGATGCCTTTATGTCGGTGGTCAAGCCGCTGGGCTGCGCCGTAACCGCGGTTGGGAAGCATGACTGTGTAGCCGCCCGCGGAGTTCGCTGCCCGGAATCAAGCATGACCACAGTCGCTTTGCGCGGAATTTTCTCTGAAGACCAGAACTACGTGCAGCGATTCAATCGCGCTGTCGGACAAAGCCGCGAGTGTGTGCGATGAGACCATCGGCGACCATCAAATCTTGGGGTAAGCCTTCGGAGCGACTTCAGCCTGGGAAGGAGCAGTTGATGACGAGAGTCGTTGATGCATGCGGCGATCAGTGCGAGAGTCCCCAGTCGCCTGGCGCCGGCCAGCGTCTCGAAAAGATGCAGGGACACTGGTTGTTGGCGCGGGCGGGCAAACGCGTTCTGCGGCCTGGCGGATTGGCGCTCACGCGGCAGATGATTGACGCCTTATCTATCTCCTCCGAGGATCGGGTCGTCGAGTTCGCACCTGGAATGGGTGTCACGGCGCGCATGGTTCTGCGCAGGAAACCCTTGCAATACTGGGGAGTGGAGCGCGAGCCGGCAGCAGCCGCCCGCCTCGAATCGGTTCTGCCTAGGGGAATGGCGGAGATCGTTGCGGCACAAGCAGAACACTCAGGACTCCGCGATGCATGTGCAAGCGTGGTTTACGGAGAGGCCATGCTGAGCATGCAAACTCCTCAACAGAAGAGTCGCATTATTTCTGAAGCCCGGCGACTCCTTGCTCCCGGAGGACGGTACGGGATTCATGAGCTATGCTTCCGACCCGACACCATCTCGCAGGCCTTGCGACGTGAGATCGAAGCGGAGATGTCGAAGGAGATTCACGTAGGGGTACAACCGCTCTGTTCGAGCGAATGGAAACAGCTTTTTGAGCAGCAGGGGCTCGATGTGATTTGGTGTGGCGAAGCCGATCTCGATCTTCTCGAGCCGGGACGCATGTTGCAGGATGAAGGCATCCTCCGATGCTTGAAGATTGTGTGCAATGTTGCCAAGGACCCGGTGCTTCGCCAGCGGATCTTGGCAATCCGGAGGATCTTCCGTAAATACAGAGAACACCTGGGTGCGGTTTCCATCGTTGCCCTGCGGATGGAGAGCGCTGCCGGACTCCCGTCGTGAGCATTTTGGGAGGTAGACGGCTGGAGACATTTCCCGGCTTTTCTGGCTCAGATGTACGCGATCCCGAAGATCGTGCGATCGATGAGCAAGACGCATCTCAGGTTTGCGAAAAGATGCTCGACAAGACGCTTGCCGATTCCTTTCCGGCTAGCGATCCGCCATCAACTGACCCTGCCCCCGCCACGGATCCCTTTGTGCGTTGACCGGTCGACCAGCACGGACCATTGACCATCGTTCTTCAAGCAGATACGCCCCGCCTATGCGAAACCCGAAAACGCATCGGGTCCAGGCACAGCGTTGCTCGGACGGCTGAACTGTCAGCGGGGCACTTCTGGCCGATTCTATGTTTGAATGGCCTGATCCATTCCAAGTGGAAGGATTGAACGCGACAATTGATTCCTCAAACGGTACGACTGCTTCATTGAGGTGCGGCGTAGCTGGAGCTAACCATGGGTTCGTGGTGAAAAGAAGCAGAAGACACGCTTCAGCCGGGAACAGGCACGTCATGGATAGATGCAGTCATCGGAGATTATCAGCGCTCACCCTCGCAATTGGAATTAGTTGGCTCACATGGATGATTGAATCAGGGACTATCCCGGCTTTCGCCCAAAATCATCCCACGCACGCGGAAAATGCGGCCCAAACGATCAAGACACCAGATATCCTCCGCGATTCGTGTGACATTCCGCCAACGGTCGACAAACGTTCATTCATTGTGATGCACGTGATCCTCACTTCCAAGGGACTGGCAGGCTCGTTTCGGCCATACTACGGGAGCTTCAGGACGCATAATGCCGCTATGACCGCCATCCAGCCCGCATGGATGGGGCCGCTGGTCCAATCCGACCCGCGGCTCGGGCAGGCGATCCGCTTCTCGGTCTCGGACACAGCATTTCCCGGCGAGCAAACACTGAATTACGGAAACAATCACGGTATCAGCGTGATTGCAAATCGTCGCTTCGAGTTGGACCTGGATCCGCCATCATTTTTTCGCAATCACTCCAGCGCCCACAAGGACGGCTTTGGCAACGCCGCAACGGAGCTAAAATGGCGCATTTCATCAGGCAACGTGGAGCGCGGCAATTACGCGGCGTCGGCGATCATGTACTATGCTTTTGCTCCACGCGGCTACCAGAACCAGATGCTCACCTCCTTTTACGCTCCCGCACTTGCGGCAGGGCGCGGGTTCGGACGCTTCGCCGTAATGTCCAAATTGGGGGGGTATTTCGCCTACCGGGAAGATTGCCCAGCAAGGCCGGGGAATCGAGTGGGACGTGACAACGCAGGTACATTCGACGGCGCGCACATGGATCGACCTGGAAGATAACGCCCTTTTCAATTATGCGGGCCCCTTCGATGGCAAAACCCAGAATTTCCTGGCACCGGCGGCGTTTTGCATGATCCGTCGCCGCAAGTGGAGGCCGGAACACGCCACAGTTGTAATAGGCGGCGGCATGCAGATCGCCACATCGAGCTTTCATTTCTACAACCATAATCTGATCAGCGAAGTGCGCGTAGTTTTCTAGTGCTCCTTTAGACCACATGGCAGGCTGCTCGGACCATGTGCTCAGTAAACACGCGATGCCGTCTTCAGCCGCACAAATTCGCTCTGCGGGACTAAGTGGGACATTCGTTTCAAAATGAGTACACACGTTTCATTGAGGTGGAGCATTGCTGGAGCCAACCATAGGTTGGCTGAGAAAAGCAGAAGACGCGCTTCAGCC
>DAIDGW010000233.1 GCA_027452245.1 Acidobacteriaceae bacterium | reverse complement strand
CGACCGGAACTTGATGTTCGGATTGTGCTTGGACAACACCTTCGTGATCGCCGCCGTCAACGTCGTCTTGCCATGATCAATGTGACCAATCGTCCCCACGTTGCAATGCGGCTTTGTCCGATCAAATTTTTCTTTCGCCATAACTCAGCTCTTTAGCTCCTGACTCTTTGCTTCCAGTTCAAAATTTCTTTTGTCATCCCCAGGCGCGATGTTCGCCCCGAATGATCTATGTCGCCTAGTAGTACTGATAAATCGTCTTGTACTTATGCCGCAGCCCAATCTCCACCGCTTCGATCTTCGACAGGTAAAATTCGCGCATCTGCGCCTGGTCCGTGACTGGCAGCGCTTCGTACAACGGCTGCGCATTCACCTTGACGCCCACGGCCTCCAGCACCTTCTTGCGCAGGATGCCGTCCAGGTCCCGGATGCGGATTCCCTTGCGATCCAGCTGCTTCAGGAACTTCTCCACGTTTTCCGGCGAGAACGCATCCTGCAGCGCCGCCTGCAACGTGGCGAATTCCTGCTCCTTCACTACCTTGATCGCCGCCTGTTCAAAAGCCATATGCAATCATGGAGCGGGAGACGGGAATCGAACCCGCGACCAACAGCTTGGAAGGCTGTGACTCTACCACTGAGTTACTCCCGCGCCTTAACACCAGCTGTCAGCTATCAGCCGTCAGCCCTCAGTTCAACTTCAAACTCCGAATGTGGCCTTCAATGTCGACATCAGGCCCATCCGCATTATTACGTGCATCTGGACTACACAAAATGCGCAAAAGCAAGGCAGTCGCAACTATCGCTGCAATCCCGACAACCAGCATCCCGATTCTTGCGGCCGCAGGATTCTGGAAAAAGAAAACATCCCGAATCCAATCAGAGACCATCATCAGGATGAACACGACCCAAAAGACGTGCATGCTTCGCCTTTTTCGATAGCCTTTCAGTCGCCGCATAGCCAGTATCTGAACGGCGATCCAGACGAAACAAATGGCCACCAAAACCAACTTAACGATGTGCCAGGAACCATCCATTGGAGCCGTCGCACGCAACCTTATGGAGCCGATGACCAGGATTGAACTGGTGACCTCTCCCTTACCAAGGGAGTGCTCTACCAACTGAGCTACATCGGCTCGGAAACCCGCTCAACGACCGACTTCTCCGCTTCGTGTTCATCATCCGGATGCATCACATCTTTCCGCCGCACCCAGCTTTTCACCGCAAACATCGCCAGAATCGCCAGCGTGATCCCACGAACCCGGTGATCACTGATGGTCGCCATCGTCAGCATAGCTAACACGGCGTACGCGATCATGGCTGCTGCTAAACGCTTCACAACTAGTCCTGGTGCACAGGGGAGGATTCGAACCTCCGTACCTCGCTAGGAGGAACAGATTTACAGTCTGTCGGCTTTAACCACTCACCCACCTGTGCCTAAACCTTGCGGAACCGGCTCGCGCCACCTCGAAAGCGTCACAAAGCCATCCCGCGACAAGCCGCAGACCACCGCAATCAAAGATTTTTCAGACCAGGGTTTCGTACAACCAGGGAAACCAAGGATCGCGTACAGAAGACCTCGCGAAGATCACTACACGCCGGAAAAGTTCCGAATGGAGTGCGTTGGAAAAACCTTTTGCGCCGCCGAATCCGCCGCCTGCCGAAATCGTTAACTGGAGCTGGCGAAGGGATTCGAACCCCCGACCCTCTGATTACAAATCAGATGCTCTACCGACTGAGCTACGCCAGCAATTCTAGAGGACAGCCGCGCTTCCGCGCAAACCTATCCCTCTATTCCCAAAATATTTCCGGGACAATTTAATAAATTATCACAGCCAGAATCCGCCCCGCAATAGAGATACCAAAGGGGATGGGATCAATCTGGCTGGCAACTTGCGCAAGGCTATTTTGCGCGGCGAAGGACTTGGGCGATCCCTCCGACGTATTGCGTTGCCGGCGACGCAATACCACGCGCCTGAATCGCTTCCCTTGCCGGCCGACCCTGATTTTCCATAATCCTTGTCAAGCCCCTCTGGAAGCCGAAATCCGCGCAACTCGTTCGCAGTGCTGGAAATATATTGTTGCTCGGCGTGTCCACTTTAGCCTGTCCAATTCGATATACTGGATTTAGAGAGTAGAAATTGAGGCGCGGCCCTTGCGGGCCGCGTTTTTGTTTGGGTCGGAAGGCCCACTTCTGGCAAAGGCGGCCAGAAATGGGCACCCGGAATAAGGCCCCTCAATACGTCCTCGCCGCTTTGCGGCTCCGCACGTCTCGGACAGGGGTAGAAATCAGCTGCCCATGGTCAGCACGACGCGGAAGCGGGCTTTGCCCGTGATCATCTGCTGGTAGCCTGCGGCGGCTTTTTCCAGCGGATATTTTTCGATCATGGGACGCACGCCGCTGAGGGAACTGAAGCGCAGCGTATCTTCGGAATCTTTCGCGGTGCCCGAGGCCCATCCCTTCACCACGCGGCTGCCTGGAATCAGCTGAAGCGGAGTGATGGTGAGCGGCTCGAAACCGGCGCCCACGACGAGAAGCTCGCCATAAGGAGCGATGCCGTCGATCAAAGCCGAAATGGACTTCGAGTCGGGCGCGGTGGCGAGCGCGACCCGCGCGCCTCCCAGCTTCTGCAGGGCTTCGGCGGGAGCTACGGAGTTGGTATCGATGTAATCGTGCGCGCCGAGTTTTGTGGCCAGCGGCTGCTTGTCGGGACCGCGTCCGATGGCGACGGTGCGGAATCCCATCTGGCGGGCGTATTGAATGCCGAGATGGCCGAGGCCTCCCAAGCCCTGCACGGCGACCAGATCTCCGGCTTGCGCGATGGAGTGACGCAGCGCGTTGAACACGGTGATGCCGGCGCACATCAGGGGAGCGGCTTCAGCGGCGGGCAGATCGTCGGGAATCAGGGCGACGGCTTCGGCAGGAACGACGACGTATTCCTGATAGCCCCCGTCAAACGTGATGCCGGTGATCTTCTGGTTCTGGCAATGGACGAAGTCACCGCGGCGGCAAGGATCGCAGACGAAGCAGTGTCCGCCATGCCAGCCGACACCGACGCGCTGGCCGGTTTTCCACAACATGACATCGGCGCCGACTTTGTCGATGCGTCCAGCGATTTCGTGTCCGGGAACGCGCGGATATTGCAGGCCCGGCCACATGCCCTCTTTGACCAGGGCGTCGCTGTGGCAAATGCCACAGGCTTCGACTTTGATGCGGACCTGACCACGACCGGGTTCGGGTATGGAACGATCGACGATTTCGAAATCGCCGCCGGCTTTGGAAACTTGTACGGCTTTCATGAATGCGTCCTTTCGAAGAAGGTTGAATGCGAGTGGCGCAGGGAAACGTCAGGAGATTCAGTGGTAATAGATAAAAATTCGGGCAAGAAGATGCAGCAAATGTGTCTCGGGCTAGCGCGTTGCGCGCTTCAGGCTGCCGGCTTTGTCTTCCAGTTCGGACCAGCGCGTATACAGCTCGTCCAGAATTTTTTCGGCGGCTTCAAGTTCCGCTTGAGCGGCGAGCAACCGGGGCGCGTCGGTGGCAATCGCAGGATCCTCAAGCGCTGCGCGCCTGGCCTGCAGCGTCTGCTCGGCATCGTTGATGCGCTGCTCGATTCCGGCATATTCGCGAGCTTCGATGTAGGAAAGCTTTTTGGGCGGGGAGGCCAGCGAACTTTGTTCAACCGGCGTGGAGGGCTCCGCCATGCCGGCAGGACGCTGGCGTTCGGATTGCCACGCCTCCCACTGCGAGTAATCGGCAAAACTCTCTGCGCCGCCTTCGCCATCGAGCCCGAGCACGACGGTGGAGACGCGATCGAGCAGGTAGCGGTCATGGGTCACGAGGACGAGCGAGCCGTGAAATTCGAGCAGACTCTCTTCCAGAATTTCGAGCGTGGGGATGTCGAGGTCGTTGGTGGGTTCATCGAGCAGGAGGATGTCGGCGGGCTGCAGCATGAGTTGAGCGATGAGCAGGCGTGCGCGTTCGCCTCCGGAAAGGCGTTCGACCGGTTGATTGAGTTGCCCGCCGTTGAACAGGAATCGCGCGGCCCACGAGGCAACGTGAATCACGCGATCCTGGTAGACGACGGAATCGCCTTGGGGAGCGAGCGCGCGGCGCAGAGAAACGCTGGGATCGAGGCGCCTGGTCTGATCGAAGTACACGATGCGCAGCCAGTCGGCGCGGCGGATCTGGCCAATTGTGGGAGCAATTTCTCCACGGAGCATGCGCAGGAAAGTCGTTTTGCCACTGCCGTTGGGACCGACGACGCCGATACGCATTCCGGCCGCAACGGTAAAGTTCAGACGCTCGAAAAGCGTACGCCCGCCAATTTCGAAAGAAACCTTTTCGAGCTCGATGAGGCGCTTGGTTTTCCGGTCGGTAGAAGAGAAATCGATTTGGGCGCTGGAGGTGCGGGTGCGCGCATTCAGGTCGGCGAGTTCGCTCATCAACTCGCCAGCTTTGTCGATGCGAGCTTTGGATTTGCGGGTGCGGGCCTTGGCTCCGCGGCGAAGCCATTCGATTTCCGAGTGAACCAGATTTTCGAGAGCTTCCTGGCGCCGGGCTTGCGCGTGAAGAAATTCTTCTTTCTTTTCGAGGAAAACGCTGTAGTTGCCTTGCACCCGCAGTAACCCGTCGGGGTAGACGCGGCTGAGTTCCGCCATTTGCGTGGCGACAGCTTCGAGGAAGTAACGATCGTGACTGACGAGCACGCAGGCGAATGCGGCCTGCTGCAGCAAGTCTTCGAGCCACTCGATTCCGGCGAGGTCGAGATGGTTGGTGGGCTCATCGAGCAGCAGCACGTCGGGAGCCTGGACCAAGGCTTCGACGATGGCGAGACGCTTCTGCCAGCCTCCGGATAGCGAGCCGGCTTCAAGGTCGAGATCCTGAAATCCGGCGCGGCCCAGAGTTTCCGCATAGTGAGAACCGTTTGCGGCATCAGCCGCGAGCGAGCGGGCACGCGCCTGCTCGACGATGGAGCGAATGGTTGCGCCGGCTGCAAAACGCGAATCCTGCGCGACGTAGCTGAGTTGCAGGCGCTTGCGTACGGCAACGTCGCCGCCGTCGGGGACTTCGGTTCCGGCGAGGATGCGCAGCAAGGTGGATTTGCCGGAGCCGTTGGGGCCGATGAGCCCGATGCGATCCGCTTCGGACACCGTGAACGAGATGTTCTCGAAGAGCGGCTTGGCTCCGAAGGCTTTCGAGATTTTTTGCGCGTTGATGATGGGCGGCACGGTGAGTTGAGAGTATCAAGAATGGCGGAGAGAGCGCTGGGACGATGACCGAAGTAAAAAAGCAGATCCCTCGACGGCACGAGGACGATTCGCCCGCGAATCGTCTTCTGCCTCTTGATTGCATAACGACGCTGGATGACAGAGTGGGCAGACGCAGAGATCCTTCGCGGCAGAAAGGAGCCGCTCCGGATGACAACGCACGGGTCTAAGCGAGCTTGGGCAGAGCCTGATCGATTCTTGCGAGCGTCGTCTCTTTTCCCAGGACTTCGAGAGTTTCGAACAGCGGCGGGGCGTTCTTGCGTCCGCAGACGGCGACGCGGATGGGCTGGAACATCTGTCCGGCCTTGATGCCGAGTTCCTGCGCGGCAGCACGCAAGGAATGGTCGAGGGGATCGTGCTTGAATTCGGTTGTGGAGAGAACCTCTTTGGCGCGCTCAAGCGCGCGCCTGGCCATGGCCGCGTCTCCTTTTTGCGGGACGAGTTCGGCGGGGTCGTAAGGCGCAAGCTGATCGACGAAGAAAAAGTCGGCGACGGTGAGAACTTCCCGCAACAATCGAATGCGCTCGCGGACCAGGGGCGTGATCTGCAGCATTTTTGCGGGCGTCATGGTAAATCCGGCTCCGCGAACGATGGGCAGCAGACGCGAGCAGAGATCGTCGATAGGCAAAGTGCGGATGGTTTCCGCATTGAGCCAGAGCGCCTTGGGATCGAAGATATCGTCGGGCGTGGCGGCAGTTGTAGTTCCCACGTCTTTGAAATTCACGACGGCGTTGGCGCGGTTGATGCCTTCGAGAGAAAAGACCTGCACGAGTTCGTCACGCGACATCTGCTCGCGATCGTTTTTCGGCGACCATCCCAAAAGACACAGGAAGTTGATAAAGGCTTGGGGAAGAAACCCGGCGTCGCGGTAAGTGGTGACGCTGACCACCGGTCCGTGACGGCGCTTGGAGAGTTTGGTGCCGTCGGGCGCGACGAGAAGAGGAAGATGCGCGAACTGCGGCGGCTTGAATCCGGCGGCCTCGAAGATCAGTACGTGCTTGAAGGTGTTATTGAGGTGATCCTGCCCGCGGATGATGTGGCTGATGGCGAGGTCGGCATCATCGGCGCAGGAGGCGAGATGATAGGTCGGATTTCCGTCGGAGCGCAGCAGCGCGAAGTCTTCGATGTCGTCGGCTTGCTTGGCTTGCTCGCCGTAGACGCCGTCGTTGAAGCGAACTGCCTGTCCGGCGCCACGGGGAACGCGGAAGCGGAGAGCGAAAGGCTCGCCGGCAGCGGCGCGGCGATCGCTTTCCTCGCGCGAGAGTTCGCGCATGCCGGGATTGAAGAGCCAGGTTCCCTGCGCGCCGGATTTTTCGCTGTCGCCGGTATGGGCGGGAGTGAAGTCGCGATAGGCAAGTCCTTTCTGAAGGATGGCCTCGGCCATCTGGCGGTGGAGGGCGCCGCGTTCGGATTGCTTGTACTCTTCGTCCCAGCCGAGGTTGAGCCACTTGAGGCCTTCGAAGATCGACTGCACGGAGGCATCGGTGTTACGTTCGACATCAGTATCGTCGAGCCGCAGGATCATGGTGCCGCCGTTGTGGCGAGCGTACAACCAATTGAAAATAAAGGTTCTGGCGCTACCAACGTGCAGAAAGCCTGTAGGCGACGGAGCGAAACGGACGCGCGGATGGCGGAGGGTCGAAGTTGAGTTCATGCGGGGTTCTCTGTGATCGTACGGGCGCGCGAAAAGCGGCGTCAAGGAGGCGGATTTCGCGCAGCAAAGCACTACATCATCTCACCGCTTGTTTGGCCTCAGTGACTGTACTTAAATTTTATTGTTTTCGATTGCTGCAGTGTGAAAGCATGAACTCACCGTATCCGCAGGACTCGCACGTGGAGCGCGAGAGTGTGGGTGTAAATCAATGAATAGCGTCGCCATCAGCGTGGTCGTGGTTCCCGGAATCGTGTCGGTCCTGCTGTTCCTGGTGTTCTCGTATCTCCATGAACAGAGCCGGCAGGCATATTTCCGGGCGTGGCAACTGGCCTGGGCAGCGTATTCCCTGCACTACGCACTGGATGCCTTCGCGTATTATCACGCGCCCAGCGCGGGCGTGTTTCTGGCGAGTTCGTTATTCCTGGTGGCAATGACGCTATGCATTTTCGTTTCTACGCGCCTGATGCGCAATGCCTATCGTTTCCGCTGGTATGACGCCGCGGTGGCCGGGTTCGGAGTGGTGATCGCGCTCAGCAACGTGAAAGCGCACATCGTGCACAGCGTGTTTCAGCCCGACACGGAACCCGTTGTGAGGCTGGGTATCGCCCTGGCGGCGATTCTGCTCTATTCGTCGGCCGCGTTTTACATCAACGGCCACCGCCGCGGATCGCTGGCCTTCCAAGTGCTGGGACTCGCGCTGGCGTTCTGGGCCGTTCTGATGGGCGTGGGCCAACTGCACAATGCGTGGGGAGAGAGACTGGGAACGGCGAGTGGAATGTTTGGTCCGGTGCCGGAGATGCTGCTGGGCATTGCGATGGTGATGGTGCTGTTTGAGAACCAGCGCAATGCGGTGCAGGAAAGCACGCTGGCGTTATCGACGCTGGGCGTGGATCCGCGGCAACTGCTGACGGCGCAAGATCTGGAGCCGAACATGCAGGCGGCGTTGGACCGGTTGATGGGCGCGCTTTCGATGCGCAATGCGGCGATCTATATTTCGCAGCGCTGGCGCAGCCTGCTGCCCTCGGTGGAAAGCGGCTTTTCGCCGGCTTTTCTGACGAATCTGGAAAACACCGGCGCGGGCGAATACATTTCAGAATTGGCATACCGGCAGAGCGGAATCGTCACCGTGCACCAACTTTCGGAGATGACCGAACCGTTACCGGTGGGCTCGGGAGGAACATTCAAAGATTTCAAGCGCGTCTTCACGGAAGCCGAGATCAGCAACCTGACGGCAGTCAGCCTGCAAACGCGCGAGAATAACTTTGGAGTGATTCTGTTCCGTCATGCGGAGCGGAAGGCGTTTGGATCTTCGGGGCCGCGTCTCATGGTAGGGCTGGCGCTGCAACTGGGACTCACGCTGGAAAATTACGTTATCACGCACGAAGCGCACCGGCGGCGCAAAGAGTACGAGTTGCTGACCGAGATCGGGCAGGCGATCAGTGCGCGCCTGGATCAGGACGAAATCCTGCGAACCATTCGCATTGAACTCGGACAGATTTTTGACACCAGCAATTTTTATATTGCGTTCCAGGAAGGCGACGAGGTTCGCTTCGAACTTGAAGTCGAAGGCAACCGTGTTTTTCCCAAGCGGTCGCGAAAAGTGCAGAACGCATTTACCGAATACGTGATCCATACGGGACAACCGTTGCTGATCCGCTCGGAACTGGAGAAAACGCGGGACCGATTGGGCGTGACCATGCGGCCGGAGCGTCCGGCGCGGTGCCTGGTTGCGGCGCCGATCTTTTTGGGGGGCAAGCCCGCCGGCGCTATGTTTGCCATGAGCACCGAACGGGAATACCTGTTCGAGCAGCGCGACATGGAAGTTCTGATCACGGCAGCGGGACAGGTTTCCGTTGCGGTGGAAAATGCGCGCTTGTTCGCCGACGAACAGCGGCGATCGAAGCAACTGGCATTTCTGAACAACATTTCGCGGACGGCGATCTCGAGCGATGATCCGGTGCACATGCTGGGCCAGATCGTAAGCGAGATCCAGAAGAACTTCAGCTTCGACCACATCGGAATCGGACTGCTGGATTACGGCACCAAGGAAATTGAGATCAAGGCCGAGGCTGGGGTTACGGCGCATGCCATGGGCAAGCGGATTCCGCTGGGCACTGGCATTCTGGGGCGGGTGGCGCGTACGGGCGAGCGGGCGCTGGTGCAGAATGCGATGGAAGGCCAACTTTCGGGAATCCTGCCGGATGCGCGAGCGATCCTGTGCATTCCGATTATCTACGGCGAGATGCTGCTGGGAGTGCTGAATATCGAAAGCCGCAGCGAGAGCGCATTTTCGCCGCAGGACGTACTGATCCTCAATACGCTGGCCGACCTGCTGGCAACGGCACTGCACAATGCGTTCGTGTTCCAGAAACTGCAGCAGCAGTCGATCACGGATGGCTTGACGGGGATCAAGACGCGCAGATTTTTCTGGGAAGCGCTGTCGGCGGAATGGAAGCGAGCGTCGCGGTCGGGGCGTCCATTTTCCGTGGTGTTGATCGATCTGGACAAGTTCAAGGAAGTGAATGACACCATGGGGCACTTCGAGGGCGACCTGGTGCTGGCGCGCGTAGGGCGGTTGCTGGAACAGAAGTCGCGGCAGTCGAACGTGGTGGCACGCTATGGAGGAGACGAGTTCATTGTGCTGATGCCGGAAACCGGGCCGGAGCAGGCGGCGGTGCTGGCGGAACGACTGCGGCAATGGCTGTCGGCGGATCCGATGCTGAGCGAGCACGCCATCACGGGCAGCTTCGGAGTGGCGAGCTTTCCGACGCACGGATTTTCCATCGAAGACGTGATCCGCGTGGCCGATGCGGGCATGTATGTTTCCAAGCGCTCGGGCGGGAACATGGTATCAACAGCGGAGGAATTCGCCGAAGGACAGGACTTCGCGAGACAACGGCAGCAGATTTCATCGTTCATCGAAGGATTCCTGCAGCGCGATCATCCGACGGAAGTGTCCCTGGAAGAGTTAACGACTACCTTGCGCAAACTGTGCCAGCAGGAGGACGAGAAGATCAACGTGCCGCTGCTGAAGGAATCGATCGAAATGCTGAGCCGGGCAGCGGAATCGCGGGAGTTGCACAATTCCGGGCATGGCGACCTGGTGGCGCGGTACTCGGAGATTCTGGCCCGCGCCCTGCATCTTTCGCCAGAGCAGACAGCCGACCTTGTGTATGCGGCGCGAGTCCATGATGTAGGAAAGATTTTTGTTCCCGACCAGGTCCTGAACAAGCCTGGGCCGCTAACGGATGAGGAGTATGCCAAGGTGCGAATGCATGCGCACCTCGGAGCGGAAATTGTGGGGACGATTCCGCACAGCGAGTCCATGCGGGAAGCAATCGAGCATCATCATCAGTGCTTCGACGGGACGGGGTATCCGGATGGGCTGCGGGGCGAACAGATCCCTTTGTGGGCACGGATTATCGGACTGACGGAAGCGTACGCGAACATGCTGAGCGAGCAATCATTTTCAAGCGCGCGCACTTCCGAGCAGGCGCTGGACGAACTCTCGAAGATGAGCGGGACCCGGTTTGACGGAATGCTGGTGCGGCTGCTGCTGCGAGCGCTGAAGGCGGAGAGAGCGTCGACGTCAAGCTTGGGATAATGCGGGCGGGGCGGCGCGAAGTGGCAAGTCTGGGTCTAAGAACCGATCTGGGATGCTTCCCACGGACGAAGGCGTCCGCCTCCACAACATCTGCGGGCAGTAATGCTCAAAACAGTGCCGCCTTGTTACGAATTCAGGACAAAAAACAAGCGTTGACGCACGGCATATCTTGACGCTTCTGTGAATTTAATACGTACCCTACACTCCCCTCACGATGCATTTGGGGTGCAAGTGTTTGGGGGAACTGTGTCAGAGCAAGACGGAAAAACCTCAAGGCCATGGGAAGAAATTGCTGTCGAAATAACCCAGGAGCAGAATCCCGTGCGGGTGCTTGAGTTGGTCAGGGAACTCAACAGAGCACTCGACGAACAGCGTTTGAATCCATCGAAAAAGTCAGCGAAACAAAGTTAGTTACGAGTCTCTCACCCTGCCGGGACTTGCCAGAATGCGGGCTGACCGGAGAGACTGTTGTGCCATGTCCGTTCCTCTATCGCTATCCGGAAAAGTTGCATTGATCACCGGCGGCTCGCGCGGAATTGGAGCCGCTACCGTGCGCATGTTTGCAGCGGCCGACGCCAAGGTTGTGTTCAGCTATCAGAAAGCGCGCGAGCAGGCGGAGAAGCTGGCAAAAGAATGCGGCGAGGACCGCTGTCATGCGATCGCCTCCGATCTCACCGGAACCGCGCCGGCACAACGACTGGTTGCAGAGACGGTGAAGCGGTTTGGGCGGCTGGACATCCTTGTGGCGAACCATGGAGTGTGGCCGGCGCACGATGCCGCTGTCGAGAGAATGCCGGACGAGCAATGGCGAGCGACGCTGGCGACGAACCTGGATGCGGTTTTTGGATTGGTGAAGCATGCAGTGGCGCAGATGAAGTCGCAGGCGAGACAAGGCTCTGCGGCGGGACACATCGTACTGATCAGTTCGACCAGCGGTCAGCGCGGTGAGGCGTTTCATGTTGACTACTCGGCGTCGAAGGGCGCTTTGATCAGTATGGTAAAGAGCCTGGCGGCGGAACTGGCGACTTCGGGGATTTATGTCAATTCCGTGGCGCCGGGATGGGTAGATACGGATATGAGCGCACCGGCGCTGAACCATCCGAAATCGGGCGAAGAGATTCGGCGAACGATTCCGATGGGCAGGGTGGGAAAACCGGAAGAGATCGCCGCGCCGGTGCTGTTTCTGTGTACGGAGCATGCCGGGTTCATCACTGGGGAGATTTTTAATGTCAACGGCGGGGCGGTGCTGGTCGGCTAGTGTTTTAAAACGACGCTCAGATCGCCGTTTTCCGCATCCAAGTAAGGTAGAGTTAAGAGTTCCGGCTGGCAAGCCGTAATCGAGTGGCTGCTTTCGCGGCGAGTTATCCTTCGTTCTGAATGACACTGAAACTTCCGACAATTTTTTTGGGGACATGCCTATTGGCGTGTGTGCCGCTGTGGGCGCAGGCGGGCGCTGCCGGGGAAGCGAGTACGCCGGCCAGCCAGTCTTCTGCGGTACAGAATACAAACAGCGGATTGCAGGCCGACCAGGCTGATCAGGAAAAGGCCAAGAGCTACCTGCTGAAGGCAATCCATGCGCTCGGCGGGCAGGCATATTTGGGCATCCATGACATCGCGGAGACGGGACGGGGATACAGCTTTCATCATGGCACTGCCACCAGCAACGGCATTTTGTTCTGGCGTTTTGTGGAATATCCCGACAAGGAGCGGATTGAACTCACCGAACAGCGGGACGTCTCGGAATTGTATGTGGGAGATACGGGAACGGAGATCACGTATAAGGGGCCGCATGCGATCAAGAAAGAAGACTTGGACGGGTACCTGCGACGGCGGAAGTTTTCGCTATCGACGATCCTGAGGAAGTGGGTGAACGATCCGAAAGTGGCGCTGTTCTATGAGGGATATGCATCGGCGGCGGAACACACGGCCTACCAGATCGAGTTGATCAATGCCCAGAATGAGAGCGTGAAGCTTTTTCTGGATTCGGAGACCTATCTGCCGGTCGAGAAGAGCTTCTGGTGGCGTGATCCGGTGGATCGACAAAAAAATGTGGAAGAAGAGATCTACGACGACTATCGGCCGGTGCAGAACGTGATGACCCCATTCAACTTCACCCGGTTATTCAACGGCGACATGGCGGCGCAGAGATTTTTGAACACCGTGGCGTACAACAAGGGATTAGACGAGGCGATGTTCGATCCAACCTCTGGATATGATCCCAATAAACCGGAACGCAAGCACTAGGATCACCACACCTTGGCGGCTCTCTCTGGTTCCAGATTTAAGTGCTTTATTTTCAATATATTGCATTGCAAGCACTCCGGTATCGAGTCGGGTTCGGAAGTCTGCCAAGAGGGACATTGTGGCTATTTTGCCACACACGGCCCCGGCAAAGGACTGGTAGGCTAACGGTTACGGTAAAACCCAAACAGACTGTTTGACACACGAGCAAACAATCCGCTCAGCCGTTGGGTGTTCTGGGGTCGGTCTTCACAGCGGCGCGCCAGTGGCGATGCGAATTCTCCCGGCGGCCGCCGGGACGGGCATCATCTTCCGCAGAACCGATCTGGATGGCTTCGAGATCGAGGCTGTCAGCCGCAACGTGGCCCGTGTCAGCTACGCGACTAGCCTGATGAAGAAGGGCGTGTTGATTTCTACAACAGAGCACGTTCTCTCAGCGTTCATCGGTATGGGGATTGACAACGCGATTGTTGAACTTGACAACCTGGAGTTGCCGATCCTGGACGGCAGCGCACGTCCGTTCGTGGAGATGATTCAGAAGGTGGGAATCCGGAAGCAGCGACGGCGGCGGAAATATCTGAGGATGCTGCGGGAACTGGAGCTGCGCGAGGGCAATAAGTTCATCGGAGTCTATCCCGCTGACGCGTATTCGGTTTCTTACGCGATCGACTTTCCGCACCCGTTGATCGGCAAAGAGACATTTGAAGTAGCGCTGTCGAACGGCAGCTATCTGCGGCACATTGCCGCAGCGCGGACGTTTGGGGCGCGCGAAGACGAGCAAAAGATGCGGAATATGGGGCTGATCCGCGGAGCTTCAAGCGAGAATTGCATTGTGTTGACGCGGGACGGCATCGAGAACGGCCCCTTGCGCTTCGCCGACGAGTTTGTGCGGCACAAGGTGCTCGATCTGGTGGGCGACCTGGCGCTGCTGGGAAAACAGATCCTAGGCAAAGTCGTGGCCGATCGTGCGGGACATGCCATGCACACCGCCCTGGTCTCGCGCATCCTGCGTGACAAGACGCTGTGGGAGGAAGTTACGCTGTCGGCAGAAGAAGAATCGGACGAGCGGGTTCCGAGTATGCAGGCGGCCGCCGGATCGTTCGCTTAGTCAACCTGCTCTGAAATTCCAGATTGATCCCCAATAATTAGTCGGCGGGTTCGCAGGGAATGTCGTCGTCGTGCGGATTGTCGTTCGGGCATTCCTGAAGCAATTTTTCCAGTTCCGCGCGGCCTTGCAAAAGCACTGCCTCGGCGAAGCGCCGGGCGGAGGCTTGCCGCTCGGCCGACAGCTCCTTCACGCGCATGTTGAGCAGAGGGATATCCTCTTCGAACCAGCGCAGACTCTTCTGCACGCGTGCGATGCGGAATTCATGGTGGTTGAGCATGGCGAGGGTCTCCGATCTTGCCAGCGTGCCTATGCCAGGCTAAGGATGCAAGTCATTATCTGGGTTCGCCTCCGTCGAGCAAACAGTACGGGGCAGATGCCATAATGAACTGAGGGGACGGAGAATACACGTGAGTTGTGCGATCTGCAACACCCGAAAAGAGAAGCGTTTCTGTCCGGCGGTGCACGGGCGCATCTGCCCGCAATGTTGCGGAGAGCAGCGTGAGATCACGCTGGATTGTCCGAGCGAGTGCCCCTATCTCCAGCAGGCGCGGGAGCACGAAAAGGCGCGTCCGCTGGACCAGATCGATCCGGCGGCGCTGTTCTTGTCAGTCGAAGTCTCGGACCGCTTCATGTACGAGCATGAACATCTGCTGATGGGATTGAGCTACGCACTGGCGAAGGCGGCGCGGGCCGACCATGGCATCAATGATCGCGACCTGCTGGCGGGAGTCTCGGCGCAGGCCAGCAGTTATCAGCGGCTGGTGGAGTCGGGTCTGGTTTATGAGCAGGCGCTCACGAGCACATCGCATCAGCGAGTCGTGGGGGAACTGGAAACCATGGTGAAAGAATATCGCGAGGCCGAAAAGAAGCACGTGGGATATTCGAGCCTGCGGGATTCCGAAGTGCTGAAGGCGCTGGTCTTCCTGTTGCGGTTGGGGTATGGGCGAACTTCGGGGCGTGCGAAATCGAGAGCGTTCGTGGACTTTCTGTTTGCACAATTCCCAGCCGAAGCAGCGGTGGTTTCCCCGGAGGAAGCTGGAAGCCGCATCATCCTTCCCTAGTCGGTGCCGCTCTCTTCCGTAGTCGGTGCCGCTCTGCGTACCCGGCGGACAATCTGGCCCGGCGGCAGATCCTCTAACAATTGTTTGACGGTGCGACGCAGCAGCGGGTGCATGATGTCAGGGGCGATTTCCGCCAAGGGTTCGAGGACGAAGCGACGCTGATGCATGGCGGGATGTGGGATGGTGAGATCGGGCGTGGACCGCACGAGATCTGCGAAGAGGAGGATGTCGAGATCGATGATGCGTGGGCCCCTGGGTTGCGTGCGGCGGCGGCCCATGGCCTGCTCGATCTGGAGCAGTTGTTGCATCAAAGTTTCGGGATCGAGAGAGGTCTCAAGGGCAACGGAGCAATTCAGAAACCATGGTTGGTCGATGACTTCCATGGGTTCAGTTTCATAGGCCGATGACAGGGCGACGACTGTCCCCGCCGTTGCCAGGCGGCCGATGGCGTCCGCCAGACGAGCATCGCGATTTCCGAGATTCGAACCCAGAGATAGGTATGCGAGAGTCATACAAAGTGACGGACGATGAGACGGGACGTTCTTCAGGGCAAAGCGAAAAAAGGAGAGCCCCTGCCTTTCGTAACTTTTGTCCAACGAAGATGGATTTTACAATTTTGGCATGACGCTGGACTCCCTCGTCCTTAGCCGGGACCTTAACCTAGTGCGGATCATTCGCCCCACGCTGGAGAAATTGACCATTGACGTGAGGGTCTGCCAGGAAGCGGCGGCGGCCACGAAAATTCTGGTGTCCGAGAAATTCGACGGCGTGGTGGTGGATTGCGACGATCTGAAGGGCGGGCTGCAGATCCTGCAGGATCTGCGCAAGACTCCCAGCAACAAGTACTCGGTTGCCTTCGCGGTTTTGAACGGAAAACAAACCACAACCCAGGAAGCTTTCGGGATGGGGGCGAATTTCGTCTTGCAGAAACCGATCAGCGCACTGAATGCTTCGCGCTGTTTCAATGCCGCCTTCAATTTCATGTTGCGCGAACGGCGTCGCTATTTCCGCCAACCGGTTGAAATGCCAGTCCAGCTCGCGCATGAGCAAAACAATTTCGAGGCGCAGTGCACCGACATCAGCGAAGGTGGGATGGCGATCAAGATTCAAAAGGCACTGCCAAAGTCGGCGATGCTGGCGGTGAAATTCCGTCTGCCGGACACGAGTGCGCCTCTCGAACTGGCGGCCGAAACGGCATGGATCGATAGCAGCGGGCGAGCGGGATTGCGGTTTCATCACGTCCCTCAGCCCACTCAGGAACAACTGGAACGGTGGTTGGACGACCACATGGAAAGGAATTTCCCGGGAGCCAAAGAGCGCTTGGCCGCCGCGGAGAGCGATAGTTCGGACTGAGGGAATACCCAGTTCGGGCGTCCCTGCGGGGCGCCGATCTGGCTTAACCAAACCGGGAAGGGTGGCGATCCCCAGAAAGAGCCAAAATGGCCTTCCTTGAGAGCGGACCAAGGGGGAAAGCTGACGAACCCGGGCGTTTGCAGTAAACTTCTGGAAGGATTCTGAGCTCTAACTGTCACTTCGTCGAATCGCGGAATCCGGGGAAACTCCCATGTTCATGCCACATCCCAACTTGAGCGACGAAGTGAATCGCAGCATTATTGAGTCGGAGATCGAGGGCGGCGTATTCCTGAAAGATCTGCCTCCGCAGACGGTGCTCGAGATCGACACCATGCACCACCGCTATACAGCGGTCATGCTGGGCGGAAGCGAGGCGCTGCTGTCGGGGCATCCGGAGTTCTGTCCGGTCCCGGTGCAGGTGGCAATTGCGGGCTCCAGCTGGGGCGGGTCGATGCTGAAGATGCAGTTCGTGGGACGCGGCATGCACCTGGAGTTCCGGCATCCGAATTACTCCCAGCCGATTATCACTTCGCCGATACGCAACATTCGCGACTATTCTTCACCGCTGAGCCCTGCGCGCCCGGCGCAAGCGATTCACGACTAAAACATACTTCGTAGAACATCCCTTACATAATCAATTCGTCGGTGCGGCGAACGATGGGATGCTGCATCTCTTGCAAATCGTTCTTGACCATATTCAGGCCGTAGACGCAGCCTTCGAAATTGTCGGAGAGGCTGGCAAACAGCGGGGCGACCTTGGCGTATTCAAAGTGCTCGAACTTGGAAACGATGTAGTAGCTCTCTTTGCCAGCCTTCATCCAGTCGACGAAATTTTCCAGGCGTTCCCGACGCAGACGAAGGTGATTGATGCTTTCCGGGAACATCCCGGTGAAGAACAAAGTGTAGTCGCCGATGTGCTTGCGTACCTGGCGCTCGCGATCGAACGAAGGAGCCGGCCCGTAGACGGGGTCGGATTCCATCAGCATTTCGCCCACATCGCTCAACGGACGGTTGGAAGCATTCCGAACTTTGAACAGCTGATCGGCATCGCAGAATTCGGAGAGCAGGTTGGAAACGTATTCGATGACCTGCGGATCACGAATCCCGATTTCCTCGGCGTAATGCTGTCCAACCAGTTGCTGGAACAACTGCTGCAGCGGATGCGATTCCGGAATCATGTGATGGGCCCCCCAATGCCTCTCCTCACGCGGCATTGCAAATGTGTTGCGTGAGTAGTTACATCACCTTTGCGCGAAGCGTCAAGTGACTTTTGTTTATGGTCACGATTCGTTTCGCTAATTAGTTAGACGAGGCGTGAATCACGGCGAGTTGTTCCACTGTGATTCGTTGGCACTCTGCGAAAGTGGCTGCCAAGCCGCTACAGCGTTGCAAAATCACGCATACTCTGTGGTTCCGAAAGGCATGGGGGAAATGCGAGTACGGGCTTACTTGCGGCGCAGTAGAATGGCGCCACTCAAAGGAGCGGCTAATGGCGCAGCGTCAGAACATTTCAAGCGGGGCAACTTGGGAGCCAATCGTCGGTTACTCTCGGGCAGTGCGAGTTGGATCTTATGTACATGTATCGGGAACCACCGCAACCGGGCCGGATGGAAAGATCGTGGGCATCGGCGACCCGTATGCGCAAACCGTGCAGACGCTGAAAAACATCGAGTCGGCGCTGAAGAAAGCCGGAGCGACGATGAAAGATGTTGTGCGCACGCGCATCTACGTGGTCAACATCGGCGAGTGGGAAAAGATCGGCAAGGCGCACGGCGAAGTGTTCGGGCAAATTCGTCCGGCGACCGCGATGGTGCAGGTGAGCGCTCTGATCTCTCCGGAGATGCTGGTCGAGATCGAGGCCGAGGCTGTGGTGGAATAACACGCGGCCATGACTGGGTGTAGAATCTCGCGGTCCAAATCTGGAGCGCATCATGAAATCTTTCTGCCTCGGTTTTCTGCTTTTTCTGGCTGGCTCACTGGCCGCGCAAGACGTAACGGTTATTCGCGCCGGCACGCTGATTGACGGCACTTCCAATACTCCTCGAAACAACCAGGTGATCGTGATCCGGGGCAACCGGATTGAAAGCGTAACGGACGCGGCTTCCGCAAAGATTCCGGCCGGCGCGGCGACAATTGATCTTTCGAAAGCGACGGTTCTGCCCGGATTGATCGACTGCCATACGCACATCTTTCTGCAAGGGGAGGATCCGAAGCAGGGCGGATATGACGCCAACATTTTGTACGCGCCGCTGGCGCTGCGCGCGGCACGGGCAACAGTTTCGGCACGACGAGCACTGGAGGAAGGATTCACTACGTTGCGCGATGTGGAGACCGAGGGCGCCGGCTATGGCGACATCGGGATCAAAGAGGCCATCGAGCGCGGATATATCCCGGGGCCGCGGCTGTTTGTGGCTACGCGGGCGATCTCGACGACGGGCGGATATCCTCTCGAGGGTTATGCTCCGGAACTCGATATGCCCAAGGGCGCGCAGATCATCGACGGTCCGGTCGAAGCGCGGAAAGCGGCGCGGGAACAACTGGATCATGGCGCCGACTGGATCAAGGTCTACATGACGCATCGTTCATGGGTGGGCAAACATGGCGAACTGGTTTCGCAGCCGACCTTGACCGTGGAAGAACTGCACGCCATCGTGGACGAAACCCACGGATGGGGGAAGAAGGTGGCGTGCCATGCGTATGGCGGGATTGGGTTGCATCGCGCACTGGATGGCGGCTGCGACACGATCGAGCATGGACTGGATCTCGACGATGCCGCGATTGCGCAGATGCTGCGGCAGGGAACGTGGTATGTCCCGACGCTGGCGGTCTATTACACGGACTGGGCCCCGGAAGACACTCCCGACGGCAAGCGTGACCGGCTGCGAGCATCGGATCATGAGCAATCGTTCCAGAAAGCGATGAAAGCCGGTGTAAAGATTGCGTTCGGAACGGACATGGGGGGAATTCCGTGGACGGAACCGATCGCGCAGGAATTCGGGCGTATGGTCGATTTCGGCATGCCTCCCATGGAGGCGATTCAGGCCGCCACCTCGCGTGCGGCGCAGTTGCTCGAAATGGAAGGTCAGATTGGGGCCATTGCCCCGGGCGCCTATGCGGACGTGATCGCGGTGAATGGAGATCCGCTGCGGGATATCAAGATCCTGGAGAACGTCCAGTTCGTGATGAAGAACGGGAAAACGTTTCGGGATCAATTGACGCACGGCGCGATGAAGTGAGGGTCGGGCAAACTCGTAAATGCGGGACACCGGATGGCCGAGCTGCGGCTGTCCCCATATCGATTCCTCGCAATCAGGAACTAACCTACTGCCAATTTCTTGTGAGCGACGGACTGGGCGGCTAGTGGTATTCTGCTGTCGCTTCTCGCACCTTCAGAATGACGGACTCTGCGGCCTTACGAAAAGTCATTGCTGGCGTGCGTATTGGCGTGTCCATTTTCTTTCTGTTGTTCGGTGAATACAAACTCGCCGGCCCTGGGTTTGCTCACGGCGGATTCCAAAACTATCTGCACGATTACATCACCACCAGCGCGGTGGGCTTGTGGCGCCCGGTGCTGGCGGGAATCGTGCTGCCTCACGCCGTCTTCTTCGGGTACACAGTCGGCGTGGTTGAGTCGCTGGTTGGCATTTCGTTGCTGATTGGATTGTGGGTGCGTCCGGCATGTGTTGTGGGAATTCTGTTTCTCACCAACATGGTGCTGGCCACATGGTGGGAGCCGGGTCACGGGGTCCCGGTATGGCGCTACTTTGGCGTGGAACTTGACCATATTCCGCTGCTACTCCTGTTGATCATTTTTTATGCCGCTGATGCCGGACGCGTGTGGGGGCTGGACGGGCTGCGCGCGTAGCATTCATCATCAGCGATTTTGTGGATCAGTCATTTCAGACGAAAGAGAGCCGCAATGAAGAGACTTCTGTGGGTGCTGGTGGGAATCGCGCTGTTTGGGCTGGGCGTGCAAGGACGGGGGTACGCTCAGACGCCGAAGCATGTCGCCGTACATGCGGGGCATGTTTATGACGTGAAGACGGGAAAGATGCTGAGCGATCAGACCATCGTGATTGAAGATGGCAAGATCACGAGCGTGGGGCCGACCGCCGAAGCCAGGATTCCCGCCGATGCAGAGCGCATCGACCTGCCGAATGCGACCGTGCTCCCCGGCCTGATCGATGCGCACACGCACCTCACGATGGATCCCAAGTTCGGATACGAGCAGTTGGCGATTTCCACGCCGCGCGAGGCGTTGATTGGGGCAAAGAATGCCCGCATCACCCTGCTGGCGGGATTTACCACGGTGCGCAACGTAGGCGCGAGCGGCTTTACCGATGTGGCGCTGCGAGACGCCATCAATGCCGGAGATGTTCCGGGACCGAGAATGCTGGTCAGCGGGCCGCTCCTGGGGATCACGGGCGGCCACTGCGACAACAACATGCTGCCCTACGAGTATCACGCGGTGGGCGATGGCGTGGCGGATGGCATCGCTGCGGTGCAACACAAGGTCCGCGAAAATATCAAGTATGGTGCGGATCTCATCAAGGTGTGCGCCACCGGCGGGGTGCTTTCCTTTGGGGATAATCCGCAGGCATCGCAGTATACGCTGGAGGAGATGAAGGCCATTGTGGCCGATGCGCACCGCCTGGGACGGAAGGTCGCCGCGCATGCGCACGGATCGCAGGGAATCTTGTGGGCGGTGGAAGCCGGCGTCGATTCCATCGAGCACGGATCGTACATCGATGATGCCGGCATTGCGGCAATGAAGCAGCACGGAACGTATCTGGTACCGACCCTCTACCTGGGCGACTGGATGATCGAAAATGCCGCCCAGACGCACCTGCCTCCGCCGCTGCTGGCCAAAGCCAAAGAGGTGATTCCGGAGGCGAGAAAAAACATCGCGCACGCCTTCGCGTCTGGCGTGAAAGTCGCATTCGGAACCGATGCCGCGGTTTATCCGCACGGACTGAATGCACACGAGTTCCCGGTCATGGTGCAGTTGGGATTGACTCCGCTGCAGGCGATCCAGGCGGCGACTCTCAATGCGGCCGATCTGATGGGATGGCCGGGAAAAGTTGGGACGCTGGATCCCGGGGCGTGGGGAGACATCATCGCGGTCGATGGCGATCCGGGCAAGGATGTAACCACGCTGGAACGCGTCAAATTCGTGATGAAGGGCGGGCAGGTCATCCGGAACGACTACGCCGCACAGAAGGGGAATTTCTAACGACCTTACCCCTGACGGGAGCAAAGGCGAATGCCCTTTGTTCTCGCTGCAAGCATTCCCCTTCAGGTCTACGGGGTTTGCTGTATAGGCGCTCGCGAACGCTAACGGAAGAATAAATAACGGGACGTCGCAGACCGAATTCCCAGACCCCGCAGGAAAGGTAAATAGTGCAGACAGAGCGGCTCAGCGCTGCTCTTTCTATTATGAGCAAAGACGCGAAGAACGTGCTGTGCATCGGTCCGAACCGGACCACCCTGGAGCTGAGAAAAGAATTTCTGAAGAGTTTTGGATTCGAGGTGTGGGCCGCGTCCAAGGTTGAGGAGGCTCTGAAGATTGTTTCCTCGCAGCGGATCGACGGTGTGGTAGCAGAGTTTCCCTTTGCGGGGGATGTAGCCGGGGTACTGGCGATCAAAGAGATCCATTCGCGAATACCGATCGTCGTAATCTGCCCTGACAACCATGTGGTCGACGCGGTACTGCGCGCCGTAGATGCGGTCATCACCCCCGACGATGAGCCCACGAAACTGGTCGACAAACTGGGATGGCTGATTCAGATACGCAGCCATGAGCACGAAGAATTGCAATCGAAGTACGTGGTTTTTGCCGATTCGCGGAGGCGATACGTCGACTGCTCGGACGCGGTTTGCGATCTGATCGGGTACTCGCGCCCGGAACTTCTCGACCGCTCCATCGAGGACGTCAGCCGCGACCTGAATCAGGTGGTGAACTTATTCGAAGATTTCCGGCGTCAGACCATGCAGAGCGGCGAATTTCTTGTCATCCACAAAGAGGGCCGATCGATTTCGCTGCGCTACGACTCATACTTTTTCTGCGACGGCTGCATTGCCGCGGTATGGGAGCCGCAGGATACCTGGCGCCAAGCCTATGAAGCGGCGCTGGTGGAAGTCGATGACATGAAGCTGAGGGCGCTTGTTCACGAAGCCAGAGCCCAGATTTATGCCCGGCTGGGAGCTACCAGCAACCTCGGCCGGCAGGAGCGGCAAGAACTCTCGGACGCGCTGCAGAACCTTGCCACGGTGATGAAACTCGCCTGATCCGCCAGTTCGATGGATACCCCTAGGTTGCACCCGTAGGCGTTCTTCCCTGAAATTCCCTCGTCTACCAAATACTGTACGAACCCTATCGAAGCCAGCTTCCTCGGATTGCTAAAGTCCTAATAACGAGTAAGTTCCGATGACCGTACTGATATCAAATCCGAGGACTTATAACATGCGAGGACGGGGCAGCAAGGAGATCCGAGGGGAACTGCGGGATCTGATCTTGAAGCAGACAGAGACGCTACGGGCGCAAACGTTCGGTGGATTGACCGATGAAGAAGCCCAGGAGTACGACCAGCGTCAGAAGAAGATCCACGATTTATGCGTGAGGCTTTCGGGGGCCATGGAGGACGAAGCGCGCGAGGAACACAGGACGCCAGGAATTCTGCCCTTGCGGCGGAGGGCGTCCTGAATGGCGCAACTAGCCGGCTGAGTCTTTGCGCCGGAGATAATCGATGAACATCTGCTCTACGGGCTTGTCATAAGCCATGAGCACGTGACGGACGGTGCGTCCGCTGACGAAGTGACAGACTTCTTCGGCGAGATTTTTGGCGTGGTCTCCCGCCCGTTCGAGCGACTGGGTCATGAAGATCACTTGTAGACTTCCCTGCCGGACTGTGTTTTCAGGATTTTCAATATGCCGAAGGAAGATCAGATTGCGCAGGCGATCCATTTCGGCATCAGCGCGTAACACATCCACAGCCTTGCTGACGTCGCGGTCGGAAAATGCGGCCGTGCAGTCGGTGAGCATCTTTTCGAGAATGGTCGCCATCTGCGTCAGATCGCGAACGTCGTCGGGATCGATGCGGCCAGCGGCAGCCTGAGCACTGCTGGCGAAACTGAGGAGCAGGTCGCCGATGCGCTCCAGGGCAATCATGACCTTCATGCAGGCCAGCAATTCGCGTGCCTCCGCCGGCCCCACTTCGGTGATCACGTTGGTCACGGCGCTGTCGATTTCCATGTCGAGCGTGTCGAGTTCGCGCTCGCGCTGACGGAGCGAATTTAGAAGAGGAGAGGAACAGGTGGCGATGCCTTCGGCCGCGGTGGCGGCTGCGTCCTTGGCAAGATTGCAGGCCTCAATCGTGCGCCGAACAATGGACTGGTGCGCCGGCTCGGGAACAGGCTTCTTAATGCTGGCAGTACTCATGAGGACTCCACCTCGTGGCGCTTAGGACTATTCTATTCGTCCGCCCAAAGTTCGCAATAATGTCAAAATACGGCAGCGGCACGCAGCAGTGGTTAAAACCCTGTGAATTTCTGGCGGAATTTACGGAATCATTGCCCGGACTTATGCCGTAGGAAGCGTAAACAGGAAGGTTGAGCCGTGGTTAAGTTCGCTTTCGGCGCGAATCGAACCCCTATGAGCCAATACGATGTGCTTGGCAATGGCCAATCCTAAACCCGTGCCGCCGGATTCCCGCGAGCGAGCGCGGTCCACACGGTAAAAGCGCTCGAAAAGGCGAGGCAAATGCTCGGAAGGAATGCCGGCGCCGAAATCCTGTACATAAAATTCAATGCCCCGCTGGGCGAGACGCGCTCCGAGGAGAACGCGGCCACCGGAGACGCCGTATTTCATGGCATTGTCGATGAGATTGGAAAAAACCTGGTGAATGGCTTCGCGATCGGCCAGAACCTGAGGTAGAGCTTCCACCGAACCATCGCCATTCCGCGACTGCTGAATCTGGAGCTCAACTTCGTGAGTGCGGGCGACCTCGCGGAAGCTTTCTTCGGCATCGTAGAGCAATTCCACGGGAGAGACTGGCTCAACCTCGAACCGGGTTTCTCCGGACTCCACCCGCGCCAGCGTGAGCAGGTCCTCAGTGAGACGCGAAATGCGAGCGGCATTCTTGCGGATAATTTCCAGGAACTCGCGCGAGTGGCCGTTCTCGGCGGTCGAGTCGAGCAGAGTCTCGGCGTATCCCTGAATTGAGGTCAGCGGAGTGCGGAGTTCATGAGAGACATTGGCGATAAAGTCGCGGCGGGTTTTCTCGACGCGCTCGGTCTCCGTGAGGTCGCGCAACACGGCAACGGCGCCTCCATCGGGCAGAGGCGCGGCAGTCACGTCGAAGGCGCGTCCGGGAACGATGGAAGTGGCGCGAGTCGTTTTGAATTCTTTTCCCGTGGTGGCGGCATTGATGGCAGTCAGGAAGTCGGGGTCTCGGACAGTTTCCACCAGCGGCGAATTGAGCCGCGTGGGAGTGCCCATCAGCCGGTCCATGCTGCGGTTGGCCCACTGCACGATTCCGTCGGAGCTTACCGCAATGACCGCGTCCTGCATGCTGTTCAGCAGTGTTTCCAGTTGATGCTGGCTGGAACGCACGGCGGCGAAACTTCGCTCCAGGTTGCGAGCGGTTTCATCGACGGCGCTGGCCACGCGGCCGATTTCGTCGAATGACGAATCTTTTGTGCGAGCCTGCAGGTCACCATGGGCGATGCGCCCAGCAACGTCGACAATTCGTTCCAGCCGGCGAGCGGTCCAGGTGGAAGCGGTGGCGGCGATCAGCAGAGCAATTCCAAAACAGAGCAGCGAGGCCCCGAATAGACGACTGCGCACCTGCGCCTTCACCGCTTCAACATCCGACAGCGGATAAGCCAGGCGAACCGCTCCTCCGGAGATCGGAGCCGCGACATATAGAAACGGAATGCCAAGAGTAACGCTGCGGCGGACATCGGATCCGACCTTACCGCCCAGCGCCGCAACGAACTCCTTGCGATGGGCATGGTTCTCCATGGTGGGCGGATTGGCTTGAGAATCGGCAAGAACTTTGCCCGAAGTATCCATGATCGTTGCCCGAGCCCCGGCCGCCGCGCCCTCTTCCTTGGCGATGTCGGAAAGCGAACCACTGCGATCGGTATTGACGCGGTAGGCGAACAGTTCAGTCTTCTGGGTGAGGTTGCGCTCGATTTCCGCGCGCAACGAATTCTGCCACGCGCCGCTCACCATGAAATCGAAGACCACGGCGGTGGCAGCGATGACCAGAATGAAGGCTGCGAGCAGCTTGAAGAAGATGCGGTTCTTCACGCGGCCTCACTTGGGAGATTCGAATCGATATCCGGCCCCGCGAACCGTTTTCAAATAACGCGGATTTTCAGGATCCGGCTCGATCTTTTCGCGAATCCGGCGAACATAAACATCTACCGAACGCGGGGTGACGTAGGACGTATCGCGCCAGACAGAATCGAGAAGATGATCGCGCGTAAATACCCGTCCGGAATGGCGAACGAAATAGTCGAGCAGACGGAACTCAGTCGCCGTTGTGGGAACGGTCGCACCGCGAACCACCAGCGTCATTGCCGAGGGATCGATCTGAATCTCCCCAACGCTGACCGGGCTGGGTGGCAGCGGACGCTCGAAGCGCCGGAGAACGGCCTTGACGCGGGCTACGAGCTCGCGCGGACTGAACGGCTTCACAATGTAGTCGTCTGCCCCGAGTTCAAGTCCCAGAATACGATCGGCCTCACTGCTCTTTGCCGTGAGAAAGATAACGGGCACCGAGGCCAGTCCCGGGGTCTGGCGAACCAGGCGGCAAAGCTCAAGACCATCGCGGCCCGGAACCATGATGTCGAGGATAAACACCGCCGGCCGTTGCCGCTCGGCGTCACTGAGAACATTTGTGCCGCCAGAATACAGGCGAACCGCGAAACCCTCGGCCTCCAAGTGATGGCGCACGAGGCGCGAAATATCCGGATCATCCTCCACAACAAAGATGCATGGTTTCACGCCCATATTGTAACGAACAGGGTTGCGGACACCTAGCAAAGAGTGCGCTTTCAAGCTTTCGAGACAGCGATTTTCACCGCATTTTAACAATCAGATTGCCGGCCGCATCGACCGAGAAGGTTTTGCCCGGTGGAATTACGGTGGTGGCGCTGTACTCGGTCACGATGGCCGGTCCGGCGTAGCGCCTGAGAGGCTTCAGTTCTTCACGCGAATAGAGAATTTTCCGGCGCTTCTTGCCGTCAAACAGGACGGGGGCTTTGAATGGCGTCCGGGCAGATCGCGGCGGCGCTGCGGCGCTCAATTGTGGAGTAGCGGACGGTATGCTGGCTCGCAGCCGCAGCGTCACGAGTTCCACGGCGCGATCGGGACGCGAATACCCGTAGCGGCGCTGATGTTCGGCGTGAAAATCGGAAAGCAAATTTCGGGTCAGAGGGAGATTGAGTTCGTATCCCTGGCCGCGATAGCGAAGATCAATGCTCCGGCGACACTGAGGTCTGCCCCGCCAGCCCTCAGCCCGGAATTCATCCGACGCACGTGATTCCAACTTCGAAAATTCCTCATTCAAGCGATGCATTGGAACTTCCGCCGAAGTAGACCAGAGAACAGTGCGCGAATAATCCTTCACCACATCACTGACCAGGATTCCCAGCGCGGAGAGCGCCCCCGGATATGCCGGAACGATTACGCGCGGAATGCTGAGCGCCTCGGCGAGGGCACATGCATGGAGACCACCCGCGCCGCCGAAGGCGATGAGCGTGAATTCACGGGGATCCCGTCCGCGCTCGACCGAAACCACGCGGATGGCTTTTTCCATCGTGGCATTCACGACACGAATCACTCCCGCGGCGAATTGCTCGACTGTTAAATCTGATTTCGAATCGTTCAACCACTTCCGGGTGAGGGTGCGGGTCCGATCAAGATCGAGGGCGAAATCGCCGCCGAGGAAGCGAGTCGGTTGCAGGCGTCCCAGAAGAAGATTGGCATCGGTAACTGTGGGCTGCGTGCCGCGGCCATAGCAGATGGGACCGGGATCGGCCCCGGCGGATTCCGGTCCCACCCGCAGAACACCCGCAGCATCGAAGCGAGCCAGCGAGCCGCCACCCGCGCCGACGGTATGAATATCGAGCATGGGCACATTGATAGGCAATCCCGCGATGTGCGCATCGTTGGCCGTCTGAATCGCGCCCTCCACCAGCGACACATCGGTCGAGGTGCCTCCCATATCGAATCCGATGATACGGTCGAAACCACTGGCCCGCGCAGAAGCAGCAGCGCCGACGACTCCACCAGCCGGACCGGAGAGCACAGTACGCACGGGCTCCCGCGCCGCTGAGGAGAGAGCAGTGATCCCCCCAGAGGACTGCATGACGAAAATCCGAGGAGCCGATATTTGGCTGGAAGCGTCTTTCGTGCGTTCTTGTTCGTCTGAGTATTTCTGCGCGGAAAGCAAACCACCGGCGCGCCGATCCAGACTATTCAGATAGCGCTGCATTACCGGCTGCAAATAGGCGTTAATGACGACGGTGGAAGTGCGCTCGTATTCGCGGAATTCCGGCAGAATCTGGTGCGAGATGGAAAAAGGCAGGTCGAGATCCTGAAGGGCGCCAGCGATCTCTCCCTCGTTCTTTGGATTGGCAAACGAGAACAGGAACGAAATCGCAATGGACTCAGGCTGGGCTGCCGCAACCTGATCTTTGAGAATTTCAATATCGTTTCGGGTAGGTTCGTTCAGGATCGAACCATCGGCAGCGGTGCGTTCGTTCACGCCGAAGCGGAGACTCTGCGGTACCAGCGGCTCGACTCGGTCGAAGAAGAAATCGTAGAGCCGGGGGCGGTTCTGGCGGCCGATTTCGATGGCATCTTCAAAGCCCGCCGTGGTGATCAGCGCCGTGCGCGCGCCTTTCCGTTCCAGTAGCGTATTCGTGCCCACGGTGGTGCCGTGCAGCAAGACGAAATCGCGATCGCTTGAAATTTTGTGGACGGCTTGGATGATGGCTTGCGACGGATCGGCCGGCGTAGAAAAGACCTTCAGCATGCGAACCTGCCGAGTCTCAGGGTCGATCCACACGCAATCGGTGAATGTGCCTCCGGTGTCGACGGCGATGCGGAGGGGTTGGGCATTCCGAGGCATGATTTAGGAGTGCCAAATAGCGTACCATCTGGCGTCATGCGCTACACATTTCTGGTGGAAAGTTATGCGACCGAACGTCTCAAGGTAGTGAGTGTCTGGAGCGAGTTCCGCGACAGCGACCTGCCTTTCCGCCCGCGTCAAGGTGATCCGCGCGGACGCAGTGTGCACGAGCAGATGGTGCATCAGTGCGTAAGCGAGGACCTGTGGTTCCGCAACATGTTGGGCATTGATGTGGGTGCGCCGCCGCTTCCGGCGCGCGAGACGCGGCTGGAATTCATCCGGCAATATGCGGAAGACAGCGGCAAACGCCTGCTGGCGCTGCAACAAAAAGACGATGCATGGTGGGAAGAAGCGGTGAAATTCTTTGATGTACCCCGTTCAAGGGCCTGGGTCATGGTCCGCCGCATGACGCACACTTCGCACCATCGCGGACAGCTGATGGCCATGTTGCGCATGCTGGGGTATGAGGTGCATAGCAATTACGGTCCTACCGCGGATACCGGAGGACTGATGCAGAACCATGCGCCGACCATTTACGCCTATGCCGATCTGGAAACTCTGCTGCAGGAAGAGAGCGCCGGGGGATCAAAGGCTCCGCTTCCCGGCGCCGGAGGCAAGCCGGTCACCGAGCGGCCGGATTGAGGTTCGTCACAAACGAACACCTCTGCTCTCGCTGTACACCTTTCGTAACCTCTTGCGGGCACGGATTTGTTCCGATGAAAACAGGTGAATCGAGCCTGGGACTAACTCCTATGCGATTTCTGTTTTCACGGGGATCAGAGCCGATGCTAGAAGAATCGCGATCCGATGTGCAGAATGCCCCTGCAATGCCCAAACCCGCCGCCAATTACATTACGGGATTCGGCCCAGCGATGGAACAAGCCACCCTGGGATCAACCGTAACGGTGAAGGGAGAATTATCGGGCTCACAGGCGCTGTACATTGATGGGCACGTGGAAGGCAGCATTCAGTTTGCGGGACAACGCGTCACGGTAGGGCGGACCGCAGTGGTGCTGGCGAATATCGCCGCGAGAGAAATCATCGTCATGGGCAGGGTAACCGGCAATATCGATGGCAGCGAGCGCGTGGACATCCGCAGCGAAGCTGTATTCACCGGCGAGGTGGTAACGCAGCGCATCAGCATTGATGAAGGCGCAATGGTCAAGGGGCACGTGCGCGTCAGGAAGACGGGCCGCGAGCAGGAAGATGACACCCCAAAGGTCGAGGCAAAGCAAGCTGAGAAGGATACCGGGGAACCGCCGAGCAAGCCTACTGTTCCTGCACCGGCCGCCAAACCCTTGGTGAGTTCGCAGCCCGCTCCGCAGGCCAGAGCTGCTGCTGCATCCACCACAGGTCCGCAAGCGACTTCGCGGGTCGCAGGAAGCAAGGTGCTGTTTGAGGTTGAGAAGAGCGGGAAATAGTTCAGTTTCGATTACGGAACATCAAGTTGTCATTCCTCACCGCCGCCTATGCGCGGTGAGGAATCTGCTTTTAATTGCACGGCAATGACAGCTTGCTCGAAATGGCAAAATTCCCACGAAACTCTAGCTCTTAGTGGTGAACGCCAGGGTAAGCAGCGTCTTCTGTTCGACCTCGTGCGCCTTCGCGCTCCCCGTGGCTGGACTGGCACTGGCGCTGCGCTTCACCGACAACACGTGACGGTCTCCGGCGATCCGTTTCAACCGCGTCAACATGTTGAATAGCGCTCCCATGTTCGCGGGTTCTTCCTGCACCCACACGATATCTCCTTCGTTGCCATGGCTTTGCAGTTCTTCCACAAGTTCCTGTTCCGGAAACGGATAGAGTTGTTCCAGAAACACAATCGCGGTGCTCGTGTCCTTTCTCTTCTTCCGCTCCGCCTGCAGTTCGTGTCCGATTTTCCCCGTGCAGATCAGAATTCTCTCGGCTTCTCCGACTGTCGTATCGGGAATGACGTTCAGGAATCGGGTGTGGGTGAAATCCTCGATCGGCGAAGAGGCGTCCGGATGACGCAGCATGCTCTTTGGCGTAAACACAATCAGCGGCTTGCGCCAGTGCCGCAGCGCCTGGCGCCGCAGGAGATGAAAATACTGCGCGGCGTTCGAAGGTTGCGCGATCTGAATGTTGTGCTTGGCGGCAAGCTGCAGGAAGCGCTCAATGCGCGCGCTGGAGTGTTCCGGCCCCTGTCCTTCGTAGCCATGCGGGAGCAGCATCACCAGGCCGGAAAGCAGGCTCCACTTGGCTTCTCCTGCGCTGATGAACTGATCCACGATGGCCTGCGCCACATTGGCAAAGTCGCCAAACTGCGCTTCCCACAGTACCAGCGCTTCCGGATAATCGCGGCTATATCCGTACTCGAACCCGAGCACTCCGGCTTCGGAGAGAGTCGAATTGTAAATTTCGCAGCGGGCCTGGTCGGCGGCCACGTGCTCCAAAGGTACGAACTCGGACTCATCCTCAAGGTCGATCAGCACCGAGTGCCGCTGATTGAATGTGCCCCGGCGCGAATCCTGTCCCGAAAGACGAACATGCGTGCCGTGCTGGACCAGGCTGCCAAACGCCAGCGCTTCGGCCATCCCGTAATCCACCGGACGCTTGCCCATGCCCATCTCGGCGCGCTGCTCAAGCAACTTTTTCACTTTCGGATGAATGTGGAAGCTTTCCGGATAACTCGTTAACCGCTGCGTCAGTTCCGAAAGTTCCTGCGGCGAGAGTCCGGTCTCCACATCGTATTCCGGCTTGTATGGCCCTCCGAAATACTGGTTCCAATACACCGGCAGGTCACGCATCAGGGGCTTGGATTTCAGCGTCGCGCCCTTTTTCTGCGCCGCTTCAAGTTCAGCGCGGATCTCGACGGCTTTCGCCTGGGCGTCTTCAGCACCGATATCGTCAGCATAAATCTCCCACAGCGGCGGATGCTCTTTGATTTTGCGGTAAAGGATGGGTTGCGTGATCGTCGGATCGTCCACTTCACTGTGCCCGTGCCGGCGATAGCCGATCACGTCGATCACCACATCGGTACCGAATTGGTAGCGATACTCGGCCGCCATACGCGCAATGCGCACAACCGCATCTACGTCCTCCCCATTGACGTGAAAAATCGGAATCGACTGTCGGCGGGCGATACAGGCCGCAAAGCGCGTGGAGTGCTCTTCGTGATAATCGGTGGTAAATCCGAGGAGGTTATTGACGATGACGTGAATGGTCCCGCCAACCGTGTATCCGCGAAGATCGGCATAATTCATCGTCTCAGCAAGAATTCCCTGCCCGGCAAACGCCGCGTCGCCGTGCACCAGCAAGGGCAGAAATTTCTCCCGTCCGCCTTCCCCGATACGATCCTGCTTGGCGCGCGTGCGGCCAATCGTCACCGGATCGACCGCTTCCAGATGGCTCGGATTCGACACCAGATGGATATGTACCTTGCGGCCGCTCTTGGTCGTGTACTCGCCGGTCGCGCCCATGTGATATTTCACGTCGCCGCTCCCGAGCACGCTGCGCGGATCGACGTCTTCAAATCCGGCAAACAGCTCTTCGAGAGCGCGATTGGCGACGTGGGCAATCACGTTCAGGCGTCCGCGATGGCTCATGCCCATCACCAGTTCAATCGTGCCGAACTGCGATCCGGTTTCCAGAATCTGATCGACCAGCGGAATGAGAGCGGTGGTGCCTTCGAGCGAAAAACGCTTGCTGCCCAGATAGCGCTGCTGCAGCACCTGCTCGAACAGATCGGCCCGGATGAGCAGGTCGAGAATACGCTGCTGATCCTCGGGTTCCGCACCCGACTCCATGCGGTCGTAAATCCAGCGGCGGCGTTCCGGATCGGAAATGTGATTGATCTCTATGCCGATCGTGCCGCAGTAAATCGAGCGAGCGTCGCGGGCGTATTCGCTGTCAATCTGAAGATCAGGATGAGGGCGCGGACGAAGAAATCCCAGCGGATCAAGGTCGGCTTCGAGATATCCCCAGGCCCGGAACGCTTCAAAGACGCGTTCCCGCTCGAGAGTCCCATGATTTGCGGTTTCGGCGACAGCGGCTCCAGAGCCGCCATTGGAGGTCTTGGATTTCGGGGTCATAAATGAACTGCTACTAGGATAAAGGATGCAGGCCGAATCGTGCGGGATTCGCGAACGCAAATAGCAGAATTCCAGTTATTTCTGTGTAGGAACCCCGAAGCAGTGCGAATAGCCGTCATCATCGGTAAACAAGAATTCCCAAGCCGTGGAATCCCGGAACTGCTATCTCATTTCTGCGTGGCAAAACAGATTACGTTCCCATCCGGATCTTCTACATGAAAATCCGTCCCTCCCCATGCCTGCTTGGTCAGCTTCTGTGAAAAATTCACACTTCGCGCTTTGAACTCCTCAAATAGCGCCTGCACATTCGAGACTTTGATGAACGTGCAGATGAGTCCTGCCTCCTGGGCAGAGGCTTGCGCAAAAAACGGCTGCTGCACATAGCGGAGGTGCAGGCAAATGCCGTCGCGCGAAACACATCCGTAAAACGGAGGCTTCCCATGAAGGAAATCGATTGCAAAACCGAGCTTCTCTCGAAAGAATTTGGCGGAAGCCTCGACATCGCGCACGAAGAGGATCGGGATGGCGTCTTTCAGAACCGGGTTGCTAGAACGAGCGGGCGGCGTCTTCCGCGCGCCGGCAGTTGCCGATTTCAGTTCGGCCCAGCTCTTATGGCCGGCTTCGACCGCGATGATTTCCTGAGCAAGGGCGAGTGAAAACTTCATGTTCAGTACCTCGAGATCACTCAGAGATCGATAGCGGTTCAGCTGACGCACTCTTCCGCCGACGGAGTAGTTGCCTTCACGGTGCCAGCGAACCAGCAGCTTGGCTTGCTTGCGGTAGGTTTCGAAAGTAGGCATAGACGCACTCCTGCTGAGATTTTTCAGCGGGCGGGCCTAGCCCTTTCGGCGGAATGCCGACGTGCCCCACAGAGAACAGAGTCAGCCTAAGGCGCAAACGATAGGGTGTCAAGCGAAAGGGAAAGCTGAAAAAGGTGGATACCCAAACACTGGACATCCACCTGTCTGGTCAGTCGTCCGGCAAGGGCTCATTTTCCGTGATGGAAGTTAAAGGCATCGAACAGATCGTCAATGGCCGGGCTGTTGGTCGGCACATATGGATTACTCGACGTGGCGATTGGGTTGGGATCGTTGTCGCGGCTGCGCGCAGTCAACGGTGCAAGATGCCAATTGCGCTCGATGAACTTGTCCAGCGAGACGTGATCGGCATAGCTGTGGTTGACCTTGCCGCCAACGGAAAAGGGCGAAACGATCAGCAGCGGAATGCGGGTGCCGTCGCCGAAGAAGTCCAGCGGCTGGATGTAACCGGAGTCATAGAACCCACCACCTTCATCGACCGTAATGAAGATGGCCGTCTTCGACCAGATCTCCGGCTGCCGTTGAATCGCATCGATCACGTTTCTTGCGAAAGCCTCGAAGAGATCGAGTTTCGACGACGCTGGATGGCCATCCACGAATCCGCTCGGCTTAATGATGGACACTGCCGGCAGCATGTTGGCCTTCAGGTCCTCATAGAAGTTTGTCAGGTCCTGAATGTGTTCGGTTCGCAGCGTGGCATTGGTCATGATGTCGCTCGCGTACTGGAACGGATTGCAGATGTTGCAATACTCGTCGAGCGGATTGCTGAAGTTTGGATCGGAGAGGTTGAGATTCCAGTCGTCTCCGTAGTATTTGAACGAGACATTTGCGCCCATCAATGCATCGCCAATGTGACGCACCGAGGTCGGCGGGAGGGTAAACGAAGCGTAAGGATTGTTGTTATTTACCGCCAGCGATCCGTCGGCGTTATAAGCCGGGTTGTAGTTGTTCAGGATGTAGTAGTGACCGCTATCACAGTTGGGCTTGACGGGGGTAGCCAGAGACTGCAGATAGTTCTCGATCGGGCCCACGCCAGGCTGAGAAGCGTCGGAGCAATCGCTGTAGCTGCCGCCACCGTAGGGCGTGTTGGTGCTGGAATTGAAGCCGCCGTAACCATCTTCCGTATACCAGTTGTTCGTGCCCGGCATGGGATTGGGATTTTCAATCTGAGCCGAAACCGGAACTTCCGGATTGCCGCTTCCATCGCTGTACCAGATGTCATCCGCGTATCCCAGCAAGATGTGATTCATGCCAGTGCCACCCATGGCCGCCTGATGATAGTTGTCACTCACCGTGTAATTGTCCGCCAGGAACTTCAGGTAGGGCGCATCGCCCTGCTGCATGTTGTAGAACTCCATTGAGGTTGAGCCTTCCCCGGTGGAATAGGAATTAAAGGGGCTTGTGCGGGTTACGCCGTTCGTGCCCGCCCCAACCGTGACCTCCACATACGGGAAAAGATCTTCCATGCAGCCGCTAGGATTCGCTGCCGTGGCATTGGCCATACTGCAGTCCGCCTGCTGCCACATCTGGTAGAAGCGGTGCACCGGACTGTTGGAATACGAATCGTATGGCACGCCCGGCGTCAGTTGAAAGGGGCCATTCGGAAGATGAAACACATCTTTTACGCGAGTGTCGGGACCGGTATAACCATCCGTCAGGCCGGTGCCGCCGGTCAGCAGCAGGTTGTAGTCGTTCTGCGGAAGAAATCCGGGCTCAATCTGCTTCGGATTGGTGATAACTCCCGACTGCATCAGCGACTCTCCGTAGGCCACCTGGGGACCGCCGGTCACCACCGGAGGATTGAACAAAAGCGCGTTTTTTGATCCCGGATTATTGGAGTACACACCGCGGTCTTGTGCGATGCTTTGCGCCGCCATCGCGTAGTTAGGCCCGGGAGTTCCATCCGCGTTGATAATGCCTTTCGACAGCAGATTCGAGATAGTTTGCCCGTTCTTTGGCTGATAGGTGGCGAAGACGTGATCGAAGCTGCGGTTTTCCCCGAGAATGATGATCACGTGCTGAATGGGTGAAGCTGTCGCAGGCTGGTTTTGCGCAATCGCGGGAAGCGGCGCTCCAAGATTTGCGATCAGAGCGAACAGGCTCGCGCCTACCGCCAGATGTTGTCCGACTTTGGCAAGCAAAGTTGGCGAAGACATGTACTTCCTCCTGAGAAAAGTGAGAACTGCTCAGGAGAAGGTAGAGGTTTGGCGCTGCACGTGAGTAAACGCGAGGTGAAAAGAAATCCACCGCGCCCGCGTGAAACCGCCCGTCAAAGGTCCCTATCTTATTGAAAATCGTAGCGCTGCAAGAGGAATATAACTCAGGCGTTAAAAATTTTTCACAGCCTGCCAAACCCTCCTCTAGCCTTGCCGGAAGCCGCGATCCCGATCTAACCATTCCCCACAACCGACGACATCCCGGATGTTGCCCTTCCACTAACGCCGTACAAGAAATCTTTACTGGCCTCTGCATAACTTTCGTAACCCGTCTTCAACACTCTTCACAATTCAGGCTCTGTAGGGTCTGCTAGCCTTGAGATACCGCCCTCACTGCTGTAAGGACTAGAGTCATTGACGACCGACAGCCTAATAGAACAAGTGCCCATCATTGCTGTGCGGGAAATGGATGCGACGCCGAGCGCAAAACCTTTCGCTCCCCGCCTGCAAGCCATCGATTTGCTGCGCGGAATCGTGATGGTCCTGATGGCGCTGGACCATACGCGAGACTTCTTCTCGGGATTACGCCCTCCTCCGGAAGCGATCGCCAGCACAACTGGGCCGCTTTTCTTTACCCGTTTTCTCACTCATTTTTGTGCTCCGGTGTTCTTCCTGCTGGCCGGAACCGGCGGATATCTGGCCCTCGCTCGCGGCAGTTCCGTCGCACAGGTTTCAAAGTTCTTCTGGACACGTGGATTCTGGCTTGTTGTCCTCGCCATCACCGTAATGCCTTACGCGTGGACCTTTATCTTTCCATTCTGGTATAGCGATGTGCTTTGGTCGCTGGGATGGTCCATGGTCATCTTGGGCGTGATGGTTCGTTTCTTGCCTCTCCGCTGGATCGCGGCACTGGGCTCAATCATTATCCTTGGCCACAATCTGCTCGACGGAGTGCAACCGGCGGCCTTTGGAAGGTTTGGTGGGCTTTGGGTCATGTTACACGGCATGGGGATTATCTGGATCGTGCCCGGCAAAAGCATATTTTTCGTCTTGTTTTCCATCTTTCCCTGGGCCGGAGTAATGGCCGTCGGCTACGCGCTCGGGGCGCTATTCGTTCGAGGGGAATGGCGGAAGCCGGTCTTCCGTCTTGGGCTCGCACTGACGGTCGGTTTCATCGTTTTGCGAGTCTTCCACCTTTACGGAAACGGCCAGCCCTATTTGCAGACGTGGGCACCGGATGCGGCCGGTCCGTGGAAAGTTCAGTCCACGCTGACCCTCACTATCGTCTCATTTTTCGACACGCTAAAATATCCAGGTTCTTTGCAGTTCTTACTGATGACTCTGGGACCGGCCTTGATGATGTTGTCCTGGCTCGATCGCGTCAACGCA
>DAIDGW010000232.1 GCA_027452245.1 Acidobacteriaceae bacterium | reverse complement strand
CATGCGGGCAATGTGCGCGAGACTCCTCTGGCGGAGATTTACCGCGAGGCGCCGATCTTCAAGGCGCTGCGCGACACGAGCAAGCTGGAAGGCAAATGCGGCGCCTGCGAATTCAAGGAGATTTGCGGAGGGTCGCGCGCGAGGGCGTACGCGCTTACCGGCGATCCGCTGGCGCAGGAGCCATGCTGCATCTATCAGCCGAAGAACTGGGACCCCGAACTGGAGCAGCAGGCCTCGGCCTTCAAACATGCCGCGCAGGCTGAGCCGCTGGTGACGCTGTAGGCGGATGAGTCGGGCTCGTTCCGCATCGTCGGTCCAGTCCTGTTGCAAACCGGAGGGTGCAGGGTCTGCGGGTGAACTTTCTCCACGCCTATTCTGTGACCGGCTGAGCAGGCGCGCAGGAACGACTGCAAGGGCCGGTTAAGAGGGCGTTTCCCGATACCTTTCGTGCACTTGTCGAGGAATTTGTTCTCGATGAGCGCGTTGGGCTGATATCAGCAACTGAGAATTCAGTGAGTACGTTTGGCCCCCTTCATGCGTCCCGAGCGTACGGTCCAAAGTTCGTCTTCGATATTAGAAGCAAGGCCGTATTCCGACCATTTGCTAGGGAACGGAACGCAGTGCCTTGATTGGGTCCGCGGAGGCGGCGCGAATCGCAGGCACGGCAGAAGCAATGAAGGCAATGCCAATCATGAGGAAGAAACTCCAGATGTAGATCCACGGGTCAGTGGGGCTGACGCTAAACAGATAAGAGCGAATCACCTGAGAAGTCGCAAGCGAAGCCAGAGCCCCTAGTGTGCTACCCACAAGCGCCAACCTCACTCCCGAATGAAGCACGAGCTTTACAATACCTTCGCGTTGCGCACCAAGCGCCATGCGGATGGCAATCTCCTGAGCCCGCAATGTGACCGAGAAAGACACAACTGCATAAATGCCTGTGAGCGCAAGAATAAGGGCGGCGAGCGCAAGGGAGCCGATCAACTCTGTCATGATGCGGCGCGGAGCCTCAGTGGTGGAGACAACGTCCGCCATGGAACGCACCTGGTCGAGCGCAAGCTGCGGATCAATTTTCGCGACGGTGCGACGAACGGTTCTGATGATCTCCTCGGGAGGTATTGCCGCGCGTACAACGATGGAGCCGCCGGCTGGAATGACGCGGGATTGCGGCAATGCGGATCCATAGAGAATAGCTGGTTGCAGAGCCGGTGCGTACCACTGGTCATTGGCTTTTTGATCGCGCGAACCGATCCGCGTGTCGCCAACAATTCCTACCACTGTAGCCCAGGGCAGGTTTTTCTTAGGGTTGCCCACGTGCATTCGCTTGCCGATAGGGTTCTGTCCTGGCCATGAGTGTTGAGCCATGGACTGGCTCACAATGATGACCAGAGGAGAATCCGCACGGTCTTCGTCCGTAAAGGTGCGCCCCGCAATCAGGGGAATGCCGAGCGCCCGGAAGTAGTTTCCGTATATGGCCCCGAATGCCGCGAATTTCAGTTTCCAACCTTCAGTAGATTGCCCCTCAACCGTATAGGCGGCCATGCCCGAATTGCCGGAGGATGGAAGAGTATTGCCAAGCCCTCCAGCGAGAATGCCGGGTTTCTTCGACAACTGCTCGATCAGATCTCGATTGAATCTCTCCACAGAGGCATCGGTGGCGTATTGCTGCTGGGGGAGCCGATAGCCAGCCACAAGCACATTCTGCGGTTGAAATCCAGGGTCGACGGAAAGCATCTTCTGATAGCTGCGCACGAATGCCAATGAGGCGATGAGTAAAACAAGTGCGACCGCAATCTCCATGACGACAAGCACTGAACGGAGCCGCGCGTGACCTACTGCGCCTGCAGTCGTGGTTACGGTATCTTTGAGGCCTGCGATCAGATCAGTTCGCAAAGCTACAAATGCGGGTACGAGGCTGGCGAGAACTCCGACGGTAATTGCGATACCCAGCGTGAAGAGCGCTACCGGAACATCGATCGATATGGAATCGATACGCGGCATGGATTCCGCGAGTGAGTGCGAGGCAATGCGGATTGCAACCCCTGCAAAGATCAAACCAAGCAATCCGCCGCTTAGGCTCAAGATAAGTCCTTCCAGAACAGTGTCTCGAAGGATCGCACTTGAACGGGCGCCGAGCGCGAGGCGAACCGCGTATTCGCGATAATTGCGGACTGCTCGCACGAGCATGAGGATTGCGACGTTGGCACAGACGATCAAGAGGACCACAGAGACGGCGATCGACAACACGCGAAGGAGCGGTCTAGTGTTGCCGGTAAGTACCTCGCTTAGCAGTTGGACATCGCCGCGGATGTGAATCTTGGACATCGACGGTGGAAAACTGCTCATGATTTGCCGCGAAACTCGATTCGCATCCTGTGCAGCCTGCGAAAGGGAGACGCCGTCATTTAGGCGCGCGACCATCTGATATCCCCAAAAACCAGCCTCTTCCTCGGACAACTCCTCGGGGGTGAGACTCATGGGAACCCATAATTGCGCCTGATTCAGTCGACCCACCTGGAGCGGGAATTCGAAATCGCGGGGCATCACACCGATGATGGTGTAAGGCTTGCGATCCAGTTCGATGGTGGCTCCCACGACGCGCGGATCGCGATGATACCGGTTTGTCCACAGGGCATAACTGATGACAGCGTCCTGTGCTCGCGCATCTTCTTCCTGCTGGGAGAAGACGCGACCGAGCAAAGGCTCCACTCCGACGGTCGGAAAGACGCCGGATGTCAGGCGCGCCGCAGGGAGGTTTTCAGGGGAAGGACCATCAGAGAGTGCAAAATTGGCTCCTGCGAAGGCGCCGGTGGACGAGAAAGCTTGAGCTTCAGTCGAATAGGCCCTGATATCTCGCGCCGTAATCCCGATCCCCGAATTTTCCCCGACATGTTCACCCAATTGCACCAGGCGGCCAGGGTCCAGAAACGGAAGCGGTCGTAGAAGGATTCCTTCGATGAGGGAGAAAATTGTCGTTGTCGCACCGATGCCCAAAGCCAGCATCAGGGTAACGGTGAGAAAGAAACTACGCGCTTTTGCGAGACGCCGTGCGGCGTGTCGAAGATCATTGATCCAGAAGCCCATGAAAGTCTCCTGCTGGCCTTACGTATGGACGAGCCGCAATTGTAAAAGTTTTCGAATATGTCAAACAAGTCTTTGTTCTCTATTGCTCCGAGACAGTGGAGTCAGTAGGTACTTGTTGATACAACTCATTCGCCACAAAGTGATGGAAAGGTGCACTATCGCCAATACGCTCATGGAGCGCCGATTACTGCCTGACAGCCGACTATACCGCTATCGATCTCTTCGGAGCGTTCGCAGGTCTGGTTACGCTTTGCTTTCTGCTCCAAATGGTTTCAGGTCGGCCGCTGCTGTGTCCGCAGCGTGAGGCCGTGCCCAGACTCAGTGGCCGGCAGTGGCTGCGTCGGCCTTGCCTTTGAAGCGGCTGTAGACGAAGACCACGTAGGCCACGGCGAGGGCCATGCCGAAGGTCCACCACGCGAGGCCAACGGAAAGCGTGTGCGGGCCGGAGATGGCGCGGGTGAGCGTGATGTCGTTGGCCGCGCCGGTGGTGGCGGGCAACAGCGTGGGATAGACGCCCCAGCAGGCCCCGGCCAGCATGAAGAAGAGATAGACGCTGGATGCGAGGAAGGCCTTGACGGGCTGGGCGTTGCGGTTCCAGAACCAGAGCGCGGCCAGCGAAGCGACCACGCCGACGGGCACGATGAAGGTGACCGGGTAGTGATAGTAGTTGCTGAGGCTGGCGGGGCGCACGGCGATGGTGGCGATGAGGCTGATCACGGTGAGGGCCGCAAGCGCGAGCCAGAGCGGAGTGACGATCCTGCGGGCGCGCTGTTCCAGGTCGCCCGATACCTTGATAGTGAGCCAGAGAGCACCATGCAGGGTGAGCGCGACCAGCGCGACGAGGCCGCCGATGACGGTGTACCAGTCGAGGATGCCGGGCGCGACGCCGGGCTGCCAGTTGGTCCAGAGCGGCAGGAAGAAGTAGCCATCCGGTTGCAGCGGGACGCCGCGGATTACGTTGGCGAGGGCCGCGCCGTAAAAGATGGCGAGCAGCGCGCTGGCCAGACCAAAGACGCCGTCGAGCAGCGACCGCCAGACGCCGAGATCGAGGTGGTTGCGCAGTTCAAGGCTCACGCCGCGCAGCACCAGCAGCCAGAGCACGATCATCAGAGGCAGATAAAAGCCCGAGAATGCCGAGGCGTAGAGCAGCGGGAAGGCGAAGTAAAGCGTGCCGCCGCCGGCCAGGAGCCAGACCTCGTTGCCGTCCCACACAGGGCCGATGCTGGCCAGTGTGGCTTTCCGCTCCGTCTCGCTGCGAACGAGAAAGAGATGCAGCACGCCCACGCCAAGGTCAAAGCCGTCGAGCACGACGTAACCGACGATCATCACCGCAACCAGCCAGAACCAGATAAAACCCATCATCGCAATGCTCCCTTCTTTGTATGCATCCGTCAGGCGGTGCGGTCAGCCGGCAGCCACGGCTGCCTTTTCTTTCGGCTCCGGCCCGTGGCTGATTTCACGGTAGACCAGCACCGTGAAGAGCAGGCCAAGCAGCGCGTAGAGGCCCATGAAGCCGAGCAGGGTGAAGAGTCCGTTGCCGGCCGAGACCA
>DAIDGW010000231.1 GCA_027452245.1 Acidobacteriaceae bacterium | reverse complement strand
CAGGAAGAAGGCATTCGCGCCGCATTCTACGTTCCTTGGGACGCTGCCAGTTTCTCGTCTCTGCGTGACTATGCTCGCCAGATTGATCTTCTCTATCCCGACTGGCTGCATGTTCTCTCCGCCGATGGGCATCTGCAGGGTGTCGACGACCAGACCAACAGGTTCTTCGACGTGATTCAGGGTGGCGTGGTACGTCCCGTCGACGACCGCGTCATGCCCATGCTGAAAACGGAAGACACCAACATGGAAGTCTTCCCCATGGTCAACAATTTCGACGGGAATGAATGGGTTGGCGGAATTACCGATTTCCTCAACGACCCCAACGCCCGCGCCCTATTCCGCCAGCAGGTTGGCGCCTTCCTCGCCACCGACCGTTTTCACGGATTGATGGTCGATTTCGAAGCTTTCCCCAAAGTCGGGCAACCCGGCTACATCGCCCTGCTGCAGGAGCTTGCCTCAGACCTGCATGCGCGCGGCATGAAGCTCTATGTTTCCGTTCCTCCGCACAACGAGGAATTCAACTACCCGGCGGTAGCTGCCGCAGCCGACGGTGTCGTGCTGATGAACTACGACGAGCACTTTCCCGGCGGCCCGTCCGGCCCGGTGGCCTCGCAGGACTGGTTCGTCAACAACCTCAAGTACGCCAAAACCGTCATCCCGCAAGACAAGATCATCTGCGCCATCTCCAATTACGGCTATGACTGGGTTCAGAAACCAAAGAAAGGCAGCCTCCCGCCCGGCCTGAAAGACAGCACGGTCAGTGTTCAGGAAGCATGGCTGGCCGCTCGCGACTCTGACGAAGACGTCAATTTTGACGACGACGCTTTGAATCCGCATTTCAGTTATCTTGACGAGCACAACTTCCGCCACGACATCTGGTTCGTCGATGCGGTCACAGCGCTGAACCAGATGCGCGCCGCCCAGACATTGGGCATTCAGACCTTCGCCCTGTGGCGTCTCGGCAGTGAAGACCGCACGCTCTGGCGTATATGGGACGTCCCTGGCGACCCTGGCTCGGCGCAAAAATTACGCGATGTACCGCCTGGCCAGGATGTGGATATGGAAGGCCGCGGAGAGATCCTCCGCATCGAGGACCTGCCCACTCCCGGCACACGCGATCTCACCATCGATCCCGACTCGAAACTAATTACTGACGAGGTGTTCCAGTCTCTACCCGAACCCTATCGCGTCAGTCGCTACGGCTTCAGCAAAAACTCAGTCGCGATTACGTTCGACGATGGCCCCGACCCTGAATGGACCCCGAAGATCCTCGACGTCCTGAAGCAAAAGCACGCCCCGGCTACGTTTTTCCTCATCGGCATTCAAGCAGACAAATTTGCCGGACTTGCCCAGCGCGTCTACCGCGAAGGCCACGAAATCGGCAATCACACCTTTACCCATCCCGATATCAGCGACGTTTCCTCTTCGCTAATGCGGGTGGAACTGAATCTCACTGAACGCTTGTTCGCCAGCAGGCTCGGAATCCGCACCGTGTTGTTCCGTCCGCCGTACTCTATCGACGAAGAACCCGACACCGCCGACCAGGTCCGCCCCTTGGAATTCACCCAGAACATGGGTTACATCACCATCGGCGATAAGATCGATCCGGAAGATTGGCTGCACCACTCCGCCGACCAGATCTCAAGCGCGGTGCTCGACCATTTGCCGCCCTGCGCTCCCAATGATATCCATTGCGGCAACATCATCCTGCTTCACGATGGCGGCGGCGACCGCTCCCAGACTGTCCGCGCCCTGCCCATCATCATCGACGGCATCCGCGCCCGCGGTCTTTCCATCGTCCCTGTGCACCAGTTGTTGGGAAAAACTCGTGCCGATGTGATGCCTCCGCTGACCCATGGCGAGCTTTGGGCCGCGCGGCTGAACTGGATCAGTTTCTGGCTGTTTGACGCCTCCACCAAAACCATTGCCTTCATCTTCTTCATCGGCGACTTGCTGATGACCGGACGCTTGCTCTTCATCGGCGCAGCCGCCGTTTACGACCGTCTGCACGAGAAGATTTTTGGTAAACCGGCGGAGGTCGCTTCCTACAAGCCCAACGTTGCCGTCCTGATTCCCGCTTACAACGAAGAAAAAGTTATCGAGGGCACTATTCGCGCAGCGCTGAATTCGGACTATCCCAAGCTGCGCGTCATCGTGATTGACGACGGATCCAAAGACCGCACGGTTGAAGTCGCCCGTGCTGCATTCGCCGATGAAGTGGCGCGAGGACAAGTCCTCATCCTCACCAAGCCGAACGCCGGCAAGGCCGAAGCTCTGAACTACGGACTGCAGCACATCGGCAACGCCGAGATTTTCGTTGGAATCGATGCTGACACCGTGATCGCGCCCGATGCGATATCGCGCCTCATCCCCCACTTCATTCGGCCGAAAATCGGCGCCATCGCCGGCAACGCCAAAGTCGGCAACCGCGTGAACCTGTGGACGCGATGGCAGGCTTTGGAATATATCACCAGCCAGAATTTCGAACGTCGCGCACTCGATACTCTAGGCGCCGTCAGCGTGGTTCCGGGAGCCATTGGAGCATGGCGCGTCTCCGCCGTGCGCGAGGCTGGCGGATACCACACCGATACCGTTGCCGAGGACGCCGATCTCACCATGGCGCTCCTGCGCATGGGCTATCGCGTGGAATACGAAGATATGGCCTTGGCCTATACCGAAGCGCCCACCAACGCCAACGGACTCATGCGCCAGCGCTTCCGCTGGTCCTTCGGCATTCTCCAGGCCGTCTTCAAGCATCGCGAAGTCTTCGGGCGCAAAGGCGTACTCGGCCTGATTGCCCTGCCGAATATTGTCGTCTTCCAGATTCTCCTGCCGCTCGTATCGCCGCTGATCGATATCATGTTCGCGGTCGGCGCTATCTGGTATCTCATCCAGAAATATTTCCATCCCTACTCGACTGATGCGTCCAGCTTCCACAAGCTGCTTGCGTTCTTCTTTGCATTCCTGGTGATTGATTTCTTCACCTCGGCCATTGCATTCGCGCTGGAACGACGCCGCCCTGACGACCGCGAGGATCCCTGGCTGCTCAGCCAGGTCTGGCTGCAACGTTTCGCCTATCGTCAGCTGTTTTCCATCGTGCTGTTCAAAACCCTGGCTCGCGCAATCGAAGGCCGGAAGTTCGCCTGGGACAAACTGGAACGTACCGCTGCCGTAAAGTACGAACCTGCCGAGAACCGCGATCAGGTCAATGTGCCATAGGAACTGGAATTGGCCGCAGCAACAATCACCCGATTCAGCAGCTGATATAGCCCTTCCGACAATGCCTCATAGCGAGGCTGCACAATCGGGTCGAATGCCTGGTCATTCCACGATCCCATCCCGCCAAACACCCATGCATCCTCGCATGCTGCAAGCAGTTGGCATGCGGTACGGGGCAGCAACTCGGTCCGGAGTAAGTCACTGTGATACTGATCGGGATAGGGCGGATCGGAACTCAGGCGTGTGCGGGCTGACCGAAATAACTTGGCGAAATTATCGAGTCTCTGCGATCGGGCGAATTCCTCGATCTCTGTAAGCTGCCGGTCGAATTCCTTCGATAGTCTTTCCAGGTCCTCTAGATCTTGGGTCTGGGCATGCGGCTGACGCCTTGCAATCCGGAAGTACCTCACGTTCCATATCTTTTTGTCCGTTCGTGTTCGATCACCAACCTGCCAAGCCGATTCCCAGAAATCCGACCAACCGGAACCCTGAGCCTCAATCAGCCAGCGTCCGCCTCCTCCGACAAATCCTACTAGCATGCGATCAGCAGCCTCTGCCTGTCCGGACGGGCCGTATCCCATCCTCAATGTGTCGATCCTTTCTTTTCGCAGCCCTTCAAACCACTGCACAGGATCGCTTGCGAACGGCACTTCTATCCATTTCGCTTCTTCTTTGACGGGATCGAAAAACTTCACCGACTCACAGAAGCGGAAGGTGCTATTGTCCGGGTAAAATCCTGCCGCCTTATCCGCGCGAAGCAGGTAGGCATTCCCGTAAATTGTTAACGCAACGAGTTGGGCAATCGAAGTTTGCATGGACGCAATCGATTACCGGAACAGTAGCGGCGCAAACGCGGTCAGGTTTCTCCGCCACACCATCCACGTGTGCATCCCCGGAGTTTCAATATCCGTGTGCTGAATACCTTTTTGCGTCAACCATGCGCGGAGGTTGCGATTCACGGTGATCAGGTGATCCTCCGTCCCGCAGGCCACCCACAATAATCGGATCTGCTGGTTGGCCTTCGCATCCAGTCCGGGGAAATCTTTATCGAAGTCTTCCGGAATCCCGCCGGAACTGAATGCCCCGATCCATGCAAACTTGTCCAGGTGATTGAGACCGGTCAGCAGCGACTCCGATCCTCCCATCGACAGTCCGGCAATGGCCCGCGAGTTTCGGTCTTTGCGTATCCGATATTCGCTCTCTGCCCGTGGCATCACTTCCGTCAGCAATGCCTGGGTGAATTTGTTGAAGTTCTCCTGCCGCAAAGCTTTATTCTCCCATGCATTCCAGCGTGCCTGGATCATCTCCATTGTGCCGTACCCGAGAGGCATCACGACGATCATCGCCTTGGCCTTGCCTTGCGCGATCAGATTATCGAGGATGACATTGGCCCGTCCTACCGCGGTCCATCCGCTGGCGTCGTCGCTGTATCCGTGAAGCAGATAGAGCACCGGATACGTCTTGTTCTCCTTTGGATCGTACTTCGGCGGCGTGTACACGTAATAGTCGCGATCATCTCCCGCCACGGCCGAATGATAGAAGTGATGATGAATCTCTCCGTGCGGTACGTCATTGACTTCCCACGACAATGACAACGGTCCCGGCACATGAACTTCGCTCTCGTTCTCGAGCAAATTCGGCTTGATCAGAGAATTCGACGGATCCACCAACTGCACGCCATCCGCAATAAACGCATACCCGTAATAATCGGGCTGCAGCGGTTCCGTCGTGAGGCTCCAGACGCCGTCTTCCCCCTTCTGCATGGCAAAAGGCTTTTCCACCCCTTCCCGCTGCAGTTTCACCTCACGCGCATTCGGATCGGGGAAACGGAACGTCACGCTGCGATCTCCGTGCACCTCGGGCGAAACCACAGCGGCGGGCTGCGCTGTCCTCGATTGCGCGGAGTTACCTGCTTGCGCCCACAGAAGGGCCGGCAAGAACAAGAGAGGATACAGTGCTAGGATCAATTTCATCGACACCTCCAACGACATTCGGTTCTCATTGTAATGAGAGATCGGCAAGCCGAAGCGGTCGCGTCAGTGTAGCCGAACCCTATCTCAGGTTCGTTCGAAGTCTTGTTCTGATCATCAGGAAAATATGGATAACCAAACCACCCCTGCAGCGTCCTTCAGTTAGAGACTCCTGCAGGAGGTCATCCTGTTGCGGAAGATTCAGAGCCTACTACTCGGCTCCGAGATGTTTGGAGCGATCTACGCTGCATTCGGCAAAGCCGGTGCCCTGTCCGTTATGCAGAATCCGCAGCAATTGTTCAAGATATACAACGACGCCATCGATGCGAAACCCGACTTGCTCAAGCGCTGTATCCGCACCCCGGAGAGAACCGTGAGGCAAGCACTATCAATTGGTCAATGAGCAAAATGTTTGACCCCAAGCTGATTGTTCTATCCTGCGGAGCCGTCTCACTGCTGCGGCTTCTGCGCCACATCTAGTCGCGTTTCCGCACGATGCAGCGCATCCAGTGCCCGGTCAACGTCCACCTCGGTGTCGCCACCGGAAAGCCGGTGTTCCGCCCGCTCTTTCGCGCGACGCGCTCTCGCCACGTCGATTTCGGAAGGTGTCTCGGCCGTTTCCGCGAGAATTGTGACTTTACTGGGAAGGACCTCGGCGAAGCCCCACGCGACCGCCAGCACAAAATTGGTCTCATCGGCGCGGTACGTAACTTCGCCGACAGAAAGCTCGGTGATCAGCGGAGCGTGCCCCGGCAAGATTCCCAGATATCCGTTCCTGCCCGGAATCTGAATCTCCTCCGCCAGAATCTCCACCACCTTCTTTTCCGGCGTCACAATTTCGAGTTGGAATGTGTCTGTCATTCAGTTGCCAGTCGCCGGCTGCCAGCTTTTCGTCAGCCCCACCTTCGCGGGCAACTGACAACTGGCATCCGGTAGCCGTTCTTACGCTGCCGCCTTCATCTTCTCCGCGGCTTCCAGAACTTCCTCAATCGGTCCCTTCATATAAAACGCCTGCTCGGGGATGTCGTCGTACTTGCCTTCCACAATGGCCTTGAAGCCCTTCACGGTGTCAGCAATCTTGACGTAGCGGCCCGGCGCGCCCGTGAATTGTTCGGCCACGTGGAACGGTTGCGACAGGAAACGCTGAATCTTGCGAGCCCGCGCCACCACCAGTTTCTGATCTTCGCTCAATTCATCGATTCCCAGAATCGCGATGATGTCCTGCAGATCTTTGTAGCTCTGCAGCGTCTTCTTCACCGCCTGCGCTACATCGTAATGTTCCTGGCCCACAATGCGCGGATCCAGAATGCGCGAGGTCGAACCTAGCGGATCGACCGCTGGATAAATTCCAATCTCGGTCAACGCACGCGAAAGCACGGTGGTCGCGTCCAGGTGAGCAAACGTCGTTGCCGGTGCCGGATCGGTCAAGTCATCGGCCGGGACGTAAATCGCCTGCACCGACGTAACCGAACCCTTCTTTGTCGACGTGATGCGCTCCTGCAGTTCGCCCATTTCCGTCGCCAGGTTCGGCTGGTAACCGACGGCGCTGGGCATGCGTCCCAACAGCGCGGAAACTTCCGAACCGGCCTGCGTGAATCGGAAAATGTTGTCGATGAACAGGAGCGTGTCCGCGCCTTCCTCGTCGCGGAAGTATTCCGCCACCGTAAGCCCAGTCAGAGCTACTCGCAAACGCGCTCCGGGAGGCTCCGTCATCTGCCCATAGATCAGCGCCGCTTTCGACTCCGCCGGTTTTCCCGGCTTGATCACGCCCGACTCGCTCATTTCCAGCCACAGGTCGTTGCCTTCGCGCGTGCGCTCGCCCACCCCGGCAAATACCGAATATCCGCCGTGCTGCTTGGCGACGTTGTTGATCAACTCCATGATGACGACCGTCTTGCCGACGCCCGCGCCGCCAAACAATCCGATCTTTCCGCCCTTCAGGAATGGCTGGATCAGGTCGATAACCTTCACGCCCGTCTCAAACATCTCCGCCGTGGTCGCCTGCTCGTCGAAAGCTGGCGCCGGACGGTGGATCGGGTTCTTCTCTTTGAATTCGATCGGACCAAGATTGTCGACCGGTTGGCCAATGACGTTCATCACGCGTCCCAGAGTTCCCCGGCCCACTGGCACGGAGATCGGTCCGCCCATATCGATCGCTTTCATGCCGCGTACCATGCCGTCGGTAGGCTCCATCGCGATGCAGCGCGTCCGGCCTTCCCCGAGATGCTGCTGCACTTCGAGGATCACATTAATGGGCGCGGGTACTTTGAACCCCTCGTCTACCACGCGGATGGCTTGATAAATCGGAGGCATCGACCGCTCTTCGAACTGCACGTCCACAGCCGGCCCAGCGATTTGAATTACGTGTCCAATGTTTTCTGCCATAAAAAGTTCTCTGATTCAGCGTTCACGCTCCGCAGGTAAGCCTCTACATTGCCGCGGCGCCGCTGACGATCTCGATAATCTCCTTCGTAATCTTTGCCTGTCGCGCCCGGTTCATCGCGAGCGTCAGTGATTCAATCATGTCGCTGGCGTTGTTGGTCGCAGAGTCCATCGCAGTCATCCGCGCCGCGTGCTCCGCCGCCACCGATTCCATCAGCGCCCGGAACACCTGCACCTCAACATATTTCGGCAGCAGTGAACGGAACAGTTCGGTAGGCGTTTGCTCGTAGATGTAATCCACTTGCTCGCCGATCCGCGACTTCTGTTCCTCGCGCTCGCCCCGCATCCCAACTCCGGCGCTGATTGCCGCCTCCTGAGCCCGTTTCTTCTCCTCTGGCGTAAGTTCCTCAGTCAACCGCACGGCGCGCTCGCCGATCTGCTCGATCGGAAGAACCTGTTCCACGATCAACCGCTGCGCGATCACCGACTTGAACTCGTTGAACACCACATACACCGAGTCGATCTCCTCGCGCTTATAGCGTTCAATCACGCTTTCCGCCAGGGCTTGGGCTTGAGTGAAATCCACCTTGTTCAGAATGCCGACATGCTCGCCCGTAATCTGTATTGTGCCCGCGCGTTCGGCACGCTCCGGTTCTGGATCAAGCCGCTCTTCACTTTCCGCCAAACTTCGCGTCAACACTTTCGACACCGGATATCTCCGGCGCAAGAAGTCGCGTCCTTTCCTGCCGATGGCCTCGATGTCGATGTTCTTCCCGGCTTTTGCTTCCAGGAAGCGCACTGCGGCCTTATTAATATTCGCGTTGAATGCCCCGGCCAAACCCTTATCGCCAGTGACCACGATCAGCAAGACCGTCTTCTCTTCCCGTTGTGCCAGCAAAGGATGCTTCGGCTCGCCCGTCTCCGGGTCGTAAATCTCGGCCCGCGCCACCAGTGACTTCAAGACATTCGTCAGCATCTGCGCATACGGACGCGCCGCCAGCGCGCGCTCCTGCGCTCGCCGCAGTTTCGCCGCCGAGACCATTTTCATGGCCTTGGTGATCTGCCGCGTGTTGATCACGCTGCGAATCCGTCGCCGTATGTCGAGTAGATTTGCCATGCTGAATCGCTACTTCGCCACCGCCTCCCGCTGCGCCACAAACTGCTGCTTGGCTTCCTTGATCAGCGCGGTCATCTGCGACTTCAGTTGATCGTCGAGAACCTTCTTCTCCATGATCATGCGCAGCAGCCCGGGGTTCGCCGTCTCCACGTACTTATAAAGCTCCTTCTCGAATTCCCTCACTTGTGCGACTGGCATGTCATCCAGGAAGCCGCTTGTGCCCGCCATGATGATAAGAATCTGCTTCGAGAATGGCAGTGGAGAATACTGCCCTTGTTTCAGAAGTTCGACCAGCCTCTGGCCACGATTCAACTGTGCTTGCGTCGCCTTATCCAGATCGCTGCCGAATTGCGAGAACGCCGCCAGTTCGCGATACTGCGCCAACTCCAGTTTCAACGTTCCTGCGACCTGGCGCATGGCCTTGATCTGCGCGCTGCCGCCCACGCGGCTTACCGACAGTCCCACGTTCACCGCCGGACGCACGCCTTGGTTGAACAGATCGGTTTCCAGGTAAATCTGTCCGTCAGTAATCGAAATCACGTTGGTCGGGATGTACGCCGAAACGTCGCCCGCCTGCGTTTCAATAATGGGCAAAGCGGTCAGCGATCCGCCGCCGTTCTTGTCGCTCAATTTCGCCGCGCGCTCCAGCAATCGGGAGTGGAGATAAAAAACATCTCCGGGATACGCCTCGCGTCCCGGGGGACGCCGCAGCAGCAGCGAAATTTCGCGGTATGACGCCGCATGCTTCGAAAGATCGTCATAAATCACCAGCGCATGTCGCTTGCTGTCGCGGAAATACTCTCCCATCGCGCACGCTGCATACGGTGCGATGTACTGCATAGGCGCTGGTTCCGAAGCCGACGCCGCAACGACGATCGTGTACTCCATCGCGCCGTAGTCTTCCAGAATCTTCACCACCTGCGCGATCGACGATCGCTTCTGCCCAATCGCGCAGTAAATGCAAATCAGATCGTTGCCCTTACTATTGATGATCGTGTCGAGCGCGACCGCCGTCTTACCTGTTTGACGGTCGCCGATGATCAACTCGCGCTGCCCGCGGCCGATCGGGATCATGCTGTCGATGGCCTTCAACCCCGTAGCCATGGGCTCGCGCACTGGCTGCCGGTCAATGACGCCCGGCGCCAGCCGCTCCAGCGGAATGAACTGAGTCGATGAGATCGGCCCTTTATCGTCGATGGGCTGTCCCAGCGAGTTGACCACCCGGCCAATCATGCCCTCGCCCACCGGAACGCTCATGATGCGCCCCGTGCGCTTCACCTCGTCGCCTTCGCGAATCTCGGTGTAGTCGCCCAGCAACACCGCGCCCACCTGGTCTTCTTCCAGGTTCATGGCGATGCCCGCCACGTCGTGCGGGAAAGATAACAGTTCGCCCGCCATGACTTTGTCCAGGCCGTAAATACGCGCAATTCCATCGCCCAGCGTGATGACCGTGCCGGTTTCGTCCACGGAGATCTTCGACTCGTAGTTCTCGATCTGCTCGCGGATCAGTTGTGTAATCTCGTCTGCTTTAATCTGTGCCATATCAACTCTTGCGTCGGATTCTTTCTTATGTCCTGGGAACCTGACCCGTATCGCCTGGCTAGACAGTTTCCGAACTCATCGCCTCTTTGATTCGTTCTAACTGTCCAAGTACCGAACCGTCATATACCGTACTGCCGATGCGAACCACCGCTCCCCCCAGCAACGATCCATCCTGCTGGTATCGCGCCCGCACCTTTTTGCCCGTCAACTTCTCGATCTGCCCCTCAAGAACTCTCTTGTCCGGTTCACCCAGCGGATGTGCGCTGGTGATCTCCGCTTCCGCAATTCCCAGCCGCGCGTCCAGTTCCTTCTGCAACTGCTTGATGATCGCCTCCAGAAAGTGCACCCGGCGATGATCCATCAGCACCGCCATCAGATTTCGCGCCGGCTTGGAAAACCCTTCGCGCCTGACAATCGCATCCAGAACCCCGCGCTTTTCCTTGGCCGGAATGGCAGGGTTCTCCCAGACATTCCGCAGTTCCGGATTCTGCTTCAGCAACTCCGCGATCGACCGCAACTCCGCCGTGGCCTGGTTCGCATCCAGATGCGAACTAAGTACCACATCCGCGAAGGCCCGCGCGTAGCTGCTCGCCACCGAAGCCATCTATTGCGAATCCTTTCCGTTGCTCCCACTCGAGCCAAGATCGTTGGCAAAACTCCGCACGATCACCTGATCGCTGGCCGCATCCACATGGATCTGCTTTTTCGCCAGCCCAACCGCCAGGTCTGCGGCATACAGCGTAAGGTCGCGCCGCGCCGCCTTCACCGCCGCAGAAATTTCCTGCTCCGCCGATTCCACGATCTTCCGTCCGTCTTCTTCCGCCGCTTCCTTGATCCGTTGTTCCTCGGCGGCCGCTTCCTTTTCCGCCGCATCCCGCATTGCCGCAATCTCGGTATCCAGCCTGCTCAGCCGCGATTCGATTTCTGCCAGCCGCCGGCGCGCTTCTTCACTTGCCTGCTGCGCTTCCTGCATCGCCTTTTGGATCGCCGTGGTGCGATTGCGGAACAGTCCCGGCACGAACTTGATGCACGCCCATAAGATCAGCCCCGCAACAATGGCGAAGTTCAGCAGCGTACTGGCCAGCGCCGCGTCTCGCACGCTCAGGCCCGTCCATCGTGCGATCATGCGTACCGACGGCGACTCCCGGAACTGCACCATTTCGTCTTTCGACGCCTTCTCTTCCCCCACCTCTTCCCGCGTCTCATGCGCGAGTTCCGAACCAAATGTGCGGTGACGATGCGCGGCGTTCTGTGCTTCTGCCGCATTCTGCGGACGTCCGGGATTTTGCGCCGGCTGCATGCCGTTCGGCCCTGCAGTTCCGGAACCCTGCTGCCCTGCACTTACCTGCTGCTGCGCGCACACCGGAACCCGCATCCCCAGCATCAGCGCGAGCACTGCAATGCCGGCCACACTTCCGATTTTTATTTTTCCTGTCACTCTGACTCTCTTAAGATTTTATGACGTTCTTCGCTCGCAGGACGACGGCTATCGCGCCACTTCGACCGGCTCCAGCACGCGGCGCACGATCTCGTTCGCCAGCGCGGAAGCCTGCGACTGCAGCTGCATCTGCGCATCGGCGCTGCTCTTTTCGATATCTTCTTTGGCCGATTGCACCTTCGCCTTGGCCTGCTGGCGCGCTTTTTCTACCGCATCGGCTCGAGCTTGCATTGCCGCCTGCCGCCGGGCCTCTTGCGCGCGAAATACCGACGCCCGCGCCTGCCGCAACTGCTGCTCATATTCCGCCGTGCGCGCTTCCGCCGCCGCAATGTCGGCCCGCGACTTCTCAATCGCCCCCTCGGTCTTGCTGTGCCGCTCCTCTAACACCCTCCGCAGCGGACGATGCACGATCACCGCATATAGGAAATACGTCAATCCCATGACGATGATTGTCGGAATGGATCCGAGCAGTAATTCGCCTAATTGTCGGAGCGTCTGTTCCATGTGGTGTTATTCCGAGACGAGACAGTATACCTAGCGCGCCCGCAGACCAACAGATCGGAAAAATGAGGGCATATCAAAACCCTAAAGTTAACATTCTGAACAGCTTGTGTCAACGCTTCTACGCCTGCGGGTGTACAACGCGTCTCCCAACCTCAATCCTGCCCCTCTACCCTCACTTCCTCATCGACCAATCGTTTTTCTTCCTCGTCTGAACCCTCCAGTAAGAACGAGTTCGTAACCGCTGCCTTGCCCTTTTCCACAGCCGTAATGACATACGAGCACCCGAACCAGTGCGCCTCAGCCAGATCGGTCGCTGACCACCGCGCCGGATGGTCTGGATGCGAGTGATAAAAACCCACAATATCTTCTCCGCGCTCGCGCCCTTCCCGCTGAATACGTACCAGTTCCCGCGGATCGATGTTGTACCGGTTGTGCGCCGAGTCCGTCCGCGTGTTGCCGCAGCGCGCCGTAGCCGTCACCACCCGAACCCCATCCTCCCTAAATTGCCCCAGCAGCGCTCCGCAGCATTCATGCGGATACGTTTCTTCTCCGTGCTGCCTTACCCGTTCGTAATCCTGCCGTGAAATCCTCAGCATTCGATTCAATTAAGGACAGAAGGTTATAAACCAAAACAGGTGCTTTGGATCAACCAGAAAATTTTATTGGGATCGCTCTTGCCCCGCTCGCGCGCACTAGAAGCTCTTTACGAAGTTTTTGCCCGGCATCTGGCGGATCTTCCCCGCGAGTTCCAGTTCAAACAGGGCGGCAAAAATCTCCGACGACGACATCTTCTCTTCCAGTTTCTCCACAATTTCGTCAATGTGTGTAGCCTCATCTGCCTTCAGCAAGGCCAGAATCCGCTTCTCATGCGGAGAAAGATCTTCCTCCGGGAAAAGAGATGCTCCCCCATTCGCCCCGGATTCAGCTTCTGCCGGCGGACTCAGCTTCGCACGCACGTCGGCCGGCAAATCTTCCCACACATCCTCCCAGGTTGCTACCAGCTTGGCTCCTTGCTTGATCAGCGTGTTCGGCCCCCACGAGTTCTTATTGGTCACGTTGCCGGGGACAGCGAAGACCTCCCGGTTCTGTTCCAGTGCGCATCGCGCCGTAATGCGCGTGCCCGAATACTCCGCCGCCTCCACCACCAGCACACCCGACGACATCCCGCTGATGATGCGGTTGCGGATTGGAAAATTCTGGGGTGCCGCAAACGTGCCCAGCGCGAATTCGGAAATCAGCGCACCACCCAGCCCCAGAATCTGCTCCGAGAGCCTCGAATTCTCCTTGGGATAAATCACGTCCACTCCCGTCCCGAATACCCCAACCGTCTTTCCCTTCGCCGCGATCGCTCCTCGATGGCTGGCCGTATCCACTCCTCGCGCCAGGCCGCTGATGATCACCAACCCCTGCGCCGCCAGATCGCACGCCAACCGCTCCGCCATGCCGCTGCCATACGGCGTCGGATGCCTCGTGCCCACCACTGCAATTCCCGGCCGCGTCAGCACCTCGGCATTCCCTCGCACGTAAAGAACAACGGGGGGATCGTAAATTTCCTTCAGCCGCTGCGGATATCCCGGATCGTCCAGCGTCACCAGATGAATTCCGGCATCCTGTGCTCGCGCTACCTCTTCCCGCGCCAGCTCCGCCGACTTCCCCGTGGCGATCGCTTGCGCCGAAACCGCCTGAATCCCGGTTGCCTCCAGTTCCGTGAGCGATGCGTGCAGCACCGCCTCCGCACCGCCGAAATGTTCCACCAGCTTGCCAATTCGCGTCGGACCTAGCCCCGGCGTCAGACTCAGCGCGAGCCATTCCAGGGCGTGCGAACCGATTTGTGTTGCTGCAGAGAGATTGGCCACTTGATCGTTCGAGCAGGCGAACTGCCGGACTCTATCCGCCCCGCCAACCCCCGTCAATGCAGCCCATCACATCTGCCGAATAAAATTGCCGCCGAGTTCAATTCGGGAACTCTCTGTTAATATCGAAGCCGTCGAATGGCTCGCCTCCGCATCTCTGCAATTTCCTATCTCAATACCGCTCCTCTTATGTGGGATTTCGAGCGCGGTGCGGTTCCCGATATCTTCGATATCACCTATACCTTGCCGTCGGCTTGCGCCCGACAGTTGCAATCCGGGTCCGCCGATATCGGGATCATTCCCGCCGCCGCCTACACCTCGATCCCGGGCCTCCGTATTTTGCCCGAGGTCGCGATTGCGTCGCGGCGCCCCGTCCGCTCCATCCTGCTAGTCAGCAAAGTTCCCGTCGAGCAGATCCGTTCCGTCGCCCTCGACACCTCTTCCATGACCTCGGTCGCCCTGACTAAGGTACTTTTCGAGAAGTGGCTCGGCGGAGGACGCCTGTTCACGCCCATGGCGCCCGATACTCAAGCCATGCTGGCTTCGCATGATGCCGGGCTTCTCATCGGCGATCCAGCTCTCCAGATCGATCGCAGCCGCTACGTCACTCTCGATCTTGCTGAAGAATGGATTCGCCTGACCGGCAAGCCCTTCGTCTTCGCCTTCTGGGCCGTCCGCGAGGATGCACTCGCTTCGCACCCCGAAAACGACATCGCCGGCATCTTTCAACGCTCCCGTGACCATGGCCTGCTGCCCGACAGCGTCCACCATATCGGGCGCACATGGGCGCCGCGCCTGCACCTCTCCGAGTCCGATGTCGAAACCTATCTCACTCAGAATATCTATTACTCGCTCGACTCCGAGTGCCTGGAAGGCTTGCAGTTGTTCTATCGCTATGCGGCCGAAATCGGAGCTCTGCCATCCGCGCCCAAACTGCACTTCCTCGAAAGCCGCCCGGCGTCCTCTGCAAACCGCGAGCTCGCCGTCTAACCTTTCCTTTCGCCGAATTTAGCAAAATCGGCATCCAAGCTTCGCGGGATAGTTCCGCTCAACTGCATGCTGCCCTACAGCGCTTTTCTCGCCAGTGGTGTCCTGAAGTGGGTGCTGCGCCTCGGTGGCCCCGGCCTCATCTTGATCGGCATCGCCGACAACTCCGTCGTACCCCTGACCGGCAGCATGGACGTATTCACCATCTGGCTCGCCGCCAGCCATCGCGACACGTGGTGGCTCTATGCCATCTTCGCCATCCTCGGAGCTCTCATCGGCGGCTATATCACGTTCGAACTCGCTCGCAAGGGCGGCAAAGAGGCTCTGGAACACAAGTTCCCTAAAAAGAAAATCGAGAAAGTCTACGACCGCTTCGAACGTTGGGGATTTGGCGCCATCGCCGTTCCTGCCCTTCTCCCTCCGCCCTTTCCCATGGTGCCCTTCCTTGTCGCCGCTGGAGCCCTGCAGTATCCGCCCAGGAAATTTATCGGCGCGCTCGCCCTCGGCCGCGGGGTCCGCTTCTTCATCGTCGCCGGCCTCGGTGCCATTTACGGCAAAAGCATCGTCGCCTTCTTCCGCCATTACTACAAGCCCGCTCTCGCCGTTCTGATCGGGCTGGCCGTCATCGGCGCTATCCTCAGCTATGTCGAATACCGCCGCGTAAAGAAGCACAGCCATGAGGCTGGCGGAAATCCGCAGCACCCCCAACCCAAAGCCGCCTGATTTTGAACTCTTCCGATCTCTCGCTCACCTTGGCCCAACCCCCGTTCCTCCGCTAGAATTAACTTTGGCCCTGCGGACGCCCGATGACCCTCACGCAAAAACAAGCTCTCGAGATGTTCGAATCCGATGACCTGATCGGCATTGGCATGGAAGCCGATGCCATCCGCCGCAATCTCCATCCTGAAGGCGTCGTCACCTACATCATCGACCGCAACATCAACTACACCAACTTCTGCACCGAGTACTGCACTTTCTGCGCCTTTTATCGCCCCTTGAAGGGCCCCGCCGCCAAGGAAGGCTACATCCTCGATTTCGAAACCATCTACGACAAGATCCGCGAAACCGTCGAACTCGGTGGCACCGGCGTCCTCATGCAAGGCGGCCTGCATCCCGACCTCAAGATCGACTGGCACGAGAGAATGCTGCGCGGCATCAAGCAGCGCTTCCCGAAAATCCATCTGCACTGCTACTCCGCGTCGGAAATCCTCGCCATCGCTGAATACAGCACCTTGAGCCTGCGCGACACCATTGCGCGCCTGCGCGATGCCGGACTCGATTCCATCCCCGGCGGCGGCGCAGAAATCCTCGACGACGAAGTCCGCTACAAAGTCGCGCGCCTCAAGTGCCTCAGCGAAGACTGGATCAGCGTTCACCGCACCGCGCATCAGCTCGGCATGCGCACTACCGCGACCATGATGTTCGGTGTCGGCGAAAACTATCAGCACCGCATCAATCATTTTCAGCGCATCTACGATCTGCAGCAAGAGACCGGAGGCTTCACCGCCTTCATCCCCTGGAGCTTCCAGCCCGCCAACACCGCGCTGGGCGGACGCCGCTGGGACGAAGCCACCGCCGTCGAATATCTGAAAGTGCTGGCCATCTCGCGCATCTTCCTCTCCAACTTCCTCAACGTGCAATCCAGTTGGGTCACGCAGGGACTGAAAGTCTGCCAGATGGGACTGCGCTTCGGCGGCAACGACGTCGGTTCCGTCATGCTGGAAGAAAACGTGGTGCGCGCCGCTGGCGTCACCAACTGCACCACCGAAGAAGAGCTGCGCCGTATCATCCGCGACGCCGGGTTCCGCCCCGCCCAGCGCGACACCCTATACCGCCAGTATTTTCTGAACTAGTCGTGAGTTCCACTACGCTGTCATCCCAAACGCCCGCGTCTTTACCGCGCGGGCCAGTTCTGAACTTTTCCACAGCCTCTATGTGACGGATTTCCTTGCGCCCAGAAAAGCTGACGATTCATCATCATCACAAAGGCCAGGACGGTGCCCGACCGCATCGTCTTCGTGAAGGGGAATACTTCTCCTCAATATCGGCTCTAGAAGTTCTTTGAAATCTAGATTTTGCGAGTATCTCGGATATCTCCAAGATATGCGGCTATTTAAAATCAAGCACTTGCAAAGCAGAGGACGCCGTTCGGGACTCAAATGTACTCCTAAGTCCTTTCGGCTGAGGATTTTAC
>DAIDGW010000230.1 GCA_027452245.1 Acidobacteriaceae bacterium | reverse complement strand
CGATCCACACCGCTCACGTGCTTGAACCGAGTCCAAAGCGAGCGCGCGGGCGACGTCGAGCCGTCCGAGGGGAGTGGCGAGGATTCATGCACAGGAAGACTCATTCAGAGGCCCGGAACGCCTTTCCTCAACAGGTACTTTCATCTTAGGACTTGCACATCTGTTCCACGGCCTGCACGATTCCCTCTGCGCTGAGGCCCTGCGCCCCCCGCAGCGATTCCTGTGACCCCGACACCTTGATGGGCGCCCGGCCAAGCCGGAGGGAGCGAAAGCGGGTGGCAATGCCCGCGGTGGCAATCACCTCGCCCACCGCCGTGCCTAACCCACCGGGGCCATGTTCCTCGACCGTTAATATTCCCCCGGTGCTTTGTGCGGCGTCTAGAATCGCATTCTTATCGAGCGGCACCAGGAACGGCATACTGAGGATGCGCGGATCGATACCGCGCCGGCGCAGCTGGTCCGCGGCCTGCAGCACTGTGCCAAGCATGCCGCCGATGCTGATGATAGTGATGTGGGCGCCTCCGGCTATTTGAATCGCCTTGCCCATCTGCAGCGTTGTCTCCGGGGCATGCAGGACAGGCTCCCCGGCCTTTCCAAGGCGGAGATAGGCCGGGCCGGGTGTCAACGTGATGAGGTCGGTGATGGCCTGGGCCTCGATTGGATCGCCGGGCGCGGCAACGGTGAGATTGGGCATCGCAGACATGACCGCGAGATCTTCCACGCCGTGGTGGGTGTATCCGTGGCTTCCGTACGCAAGGCCGCCTCCCACCGCGACGATCTTCACATTCAGGTTGTGGTAGCAGACGTCATTACGGATCTGCTCGAGGCAACGCATGATCGGGAAGTTGGCGATGGAGTAGGTAAAGACCGTCTTTCCCGTCAATGCGAGCCCGGCAGCGATTCCGGTCATATTCTGCTCAGCCACTCCGGCATTGAGAAATCGAGCGGGGAACCTGTCGGCAAAGGCTTCAAGCACGGAATAGCCGAGATCGCCGCAGACCAGCCAGATTCGCTCGTCGCGTGCAGCGAGCGCACAAAGCCGTTCAATAAAAGCAGTTCTCACAGCTTCACTCCCAACTCCTGCATTGCCGCTTCCACCTGCTCGGCGGTGGGGCTCTTGTAGTGCCAGGCGAGTTGATCTTCCATGGCTGCCACGCCACGGCCCTTGACTGTATGGGCGATGATGACGGTGGGACGGCCGGGCTCGAACGGCGACGCATCATAGGCCTGCAAAATCTGCTGCATGTCATGGCCGTCAATCTCGCGACAAGCCCATCGGAAGGCTCTGAATTTGTCCGGGAGAGGATCGAGATTCAGGATGTCGGCGGTGCGCCCGAAGCTTTGAATGCGGTTGTAGTCCACAATGAGCGTCAGATTGTCGAGCTGATGCTGCGGCGCAAAAAGAATGGCTTCCCAGTTGGACCCCTCGTCGAGTTCGCCGTCGCTGACCAGAACGAAGTTGCGGAAGGCCGCTCCCTCGCGCTTGCCGGCCAGAGCGACGCCGCAGGCAATGGGCAACGCGTGGCCGAGAGAGCCGGACGAAATCTCTACGCCGGGAACGCCCGAGGTCGCGTGCCCGGTGAGCCGGGAGCCGGCCTGGCAATACTGGTCCAGCTCTTCGACCGGGAAGAAGCCGCGCTCTGCCAAAGCGGCATACAGGAGCGCGGCGCCGTGTCCTTTGCTCAGAAAGAAGCGATCGCGATCCTTCCAGTCCGGCCTGGAGGGGTCAATGCGCAGGGTGTGCCAGTAGAGCGCGGCCACCAGATCGGCCATCGACAGACAACTCCCCAGGTGGGAGGCTCGGGACTTGTGAACCATCAGCACCGCGCGCGCGCGCAGCCGCTGGGCTACCTCCCGCAGTGGGCCGGCACTAGATTCCATTCGGGGCTTCTCCTCTGGCATACCACTGAACCGTGCGACGGATTCCGTCCGCGAGGGACACTTGCGGCTTCCAGCCGGTGGCGGCTTGCAGACGACGGACGTCGGCTTCCAGATGCATGACCTGATCCGGCCGATATGCGAGTTCGCCAAATCCAAGTGGAAGACTCGGATCAACACAGTCGCGCACTGCCTCAATAAACGCCCTCAACACGCACGTCGACCCTGAGGCTAAGTTAAAGACACCGTCCGCATCCGACTCAAGGCACGCGCAGAATGCTGCGACTACATCTGAAACATAAAGGAAGTCCCAGACCTGCTCACCAGCCGTCAATGCAGGCCTTTCACGCCGAATGAGTGTCTCGATGAGGGATGGAATCATATGCCGGGGCTCATCTGCCGGCCCATACGCGGAAAAAAGGCGCAGCCAGACAAAACGCATCTGCGCGGATTGACAGAGCTGTTTCAACAAAATTCCCAGGGCGAGCTTCGCTGATCCGTAGGCTGTCATGGGAAAAGCAGGCGAGACCTCGCTCCGCACTGTATTGGAAAGACCATACTCTGCCTGGGATCCAACGCCGATAAGCGTTCGGCATCCTTCATTTTGCAACGTCTCCCAGAAGGCTAGACTGTGCACAACGTTGCCGGTGATCTGGGTGACATGATTGCGCTGATCTGCCGTGACGCCCGCCCAAGCCAGATGAAAAGCGGCATCGACCGGTTCTTCCCGCAAGGCCTGCTTCAACTCCGCAATGTCTTCCAGGCTCCCGCGGACAACACGAACATCTTCAAGACAACCGACAAGGCGAGCTGCTTTTGACCGGTCCCGCAAGAGGACCGTCACTGAATGGTTGCGGTTCAGCAACTCGCGCACCAGATGAGAACCAAGAAAGCCCGAGGCTCCCGTTACAAGGCAGCGCATTGTCCTCTTGTCACCTCAACCAGAGAGTCCAGCATATGGTGGAGCATTTCGCCGCTTAGCCCCGGATAGACGCCAATCCAGAACACGTTATTCATCACATAATCCGTATTCTTCAGATCGCCCACGACGCGGAACTCGGCGTCTTTATAGGCCGGCTGGCGCACCAGATTTCCTCCGAACAGGAGGCGGGTGCCGATCTTGCGCGACTCCAGCCAGGCGGTGACCCTCTCGCGCGGGATTCCCGATTCCGGCCGGACGGCCAGCGGAAACCCGAACCAGCTGGGATCGCTTCCCTCCGTCGGCTCAGGCAGCAGGAAGACGTCCTGATACGCTGCAAGACCGTCTCTGAGAGCTTTGAAGTTGTTCTTGCGGGCAGCGATGAATGAATCCAGCTTCTGCAGTTGCGACAGTCCGACTGCCGCCTGCATATCGGTCACCTTGAGGTTATAGCCGATGTGGGAGTAGGTGTACTTGTGATCGTAGCCGCACGGCAACGATCCAAGCTGCCAGTCGAATCGCTTGCCGCAGGTGTTGTCTTTCCCCGGCGCGCACCAGCAATCGCGGCCCCAGTCGCGGAAGGACTCGACCAGGCGGTCCAGTTGCGGCTTGTCGGTGAGGACGCATCCGCCCTCGCCCATGGTGATGTGATGGGCCGGATAGAAGCTCACGGTGGCGATATCGCCGAAGGTGCCGACGTTTCGCCCCCTGTAAGTGGAACCGAGCGCGTCGCAGCAGTCCTCGATCAGCCAGAGATTGTTCTTCCGCGCGAAGGCGGTGACCGCGTCCAGATCGAACGGATTGCCCAGCGTATGCGCAAAGATCACTGCTCTGGTCTTCGGACTGAGGGCTTCCTCCAGCATGGAGACGTCAGCATTGTAGGTGCCGAGCTCGACGTCAATGAAGACCGGCACCGCGCGATTCTGAAGGATAGGGTTAATGGTCGTAGGGAATCCCGCCGCCAGGGTGATGACTTCATCGCCGGGCTTGATCCGGCGATCGCCCAGGGTTGGCGAGGTGAGGGCGGAGACGGCCAACAAGTTCGCCGAGGAGCCGGAGTTGACCAGGCGGGCGCAGCGCACTCCGAACCGGCGGGCAAACTGGCTTTCGAAGCGGTCAGAAAATCGACCGGCGGTGAGCCAGAAATCGAGCGACGAGTCCACCAGCGCCTGGATATCCCCGCCATCGAAGACCCGGCCGGAAACAGGGACTGCGTTCTGCCCCGCAACAAATTCCTTGCGCTCCGGAAAAGCTTCCCGTGCGTATTCAGCAACCAGATCAAGAATCTGGCGACGTATTTCATCTGCTTTATTCATCGACGACTCGATTACCGTGTGGCACTTGTGGAAGGTTGCAGTTCAACGCGCGCACTGGCGTCAGGCAGCAGCCGGGTAAAAGCTTCAATCTGCTCGAGGGTGACGGAACGCGGGTCCTCGCCCCGCTCGCGGCGACGATACCAATCCGCCGTTAGGCGCAATGCGTCTTCGAGCGCCAGCGTGGGATGCCATTGCAAGCCATGCGCGGCTTTTGACCAGTCCAGCTTGAGCATGTTTGCCTCATGCGGGTGCTGTTGCCCATCAACCTCCCACTGCGCGCCTTCTCCAAATTCTCTCGCCAGATGGCGGACGATCCACTCGACCGGCCGGGCATCCGATGCATCGGGGGCAAAGTTCCATGCCTCGCCGAAGGCCACTCCACCCTCCAGCAGGCGCTGGGCCAGCCTGAGATAGCCCCACAGCGGCTCCAGAACATGTTGCCATGGGCGAATCGCCTGAGGATTACGAATCCGCAACAGCTCTCTGCGGCTGAAGGCACGGATGATATCGGGGATCAGGCGATCCTTTGACCAGTCGCCGCCGCCGATCACGTTGCCTGCGCGCGCTGAGGCGATGGCCGTCCGATGCTGCGGATAACGCACAGGGGGAAAGAACGAATTGCGATAGGAGGCCACGACCAGTTCGGCGCAGGCCTTGCTGTTGCTGTAGGGATCGTGTCCGCCCAGCGCGTCCGTCTCGCGGTAGCTCCACACCCACTCCCTGTTTTCATAGCACTTGTCCGTGGTGACGACCACGACGGCGCGGACCGAATCGCTGCGCCGGACGGACTCCAGCACATTCACCGTGCCGATCACGTTTGTGGTGTAGGTCTGGACAGGATCTTCATACGAGGCGCGCACCAGAGGCTGCGCAGCAAGATGGAAGACTACTTCCGGGCGGTGCTGCTCCGCGATCGTGCAGATCCGCTCCAGATCCCGGATATCGGCGATCTCCGAGCGCAGTCCCGAATCGACTCGCACATCCGTGAACAAGTTGGGATCAGTGGACGGCGGCAGGCTGATGCCGCAAACTTCCGCTCCAAGCTGCGTCAGCCACAGAGACAGCCAGCTTCCCTTGAAACCCGTATGTCCAGTGACCAAAACCCGGCGGCCGCTCCAGAAGGTCATGCCCACACCCTCCAGGGGGCATTCTCAGTGGCCCAGAGATCTTCCAACAGCTGCTTGTCATGCACCGTATCCATCGGCTGCCAGAAGCCTGTGTGCCGGAAGGCGGAAACCTGGCCTTCCCGAGCCAGATGCTCCAATGGCTCGCGCTCCCAGATCGTCGCGTCTCCGACAATGTATTCGCCGACTTTGGGCGACAAAACAAAAAATCCGCCGTTCACCCATCGGCCGTCTCCCTGCGGTTTCTCAACGAAAGTGCGCACCTGAGAATTGTCGCCGATACCAAGTGCGCCGAACTTTCCAGTGGGCTGAGTCGCCGTCAACGTAACCAGCGTGCGCTGGCGGCGGTGAAACTCGATCAGCTCTGTGATGTTTACATTCGAGACGCCGTCGCCGTAGGTGAAGCAGAAAGCCTCCTCGTCGGCGACATACGGCAAGACGCGCTTCAGGCGCCCCCCGGTCATTGTGCCTGCACCGGTATCTACGAGCGTAACTCGCCATGGTTCGCACGTATTGCTGTGGAACTCAAGATTGTTTCTGGCCAGATCAACCGTTACATCGGAGGAATAGAGGAAATAGTTTACGAAGAAATCCTTGATTACCTGGCCCTTATAACCCAGGCAAACGATGAAATCGTTGATGCCGTAGGCCGAGTATATCTTCATGATGTGCCAGAGGATGGGTCGCCCGCCGATTTCCACCATCGGCTTGGGCTTGACGGCGGTCTCCTCACTCAACCGACTTCCTAACCCGCCAGCCAGAATAATCGCCTTCATAAATCCTTTCCTGTTCCGAGCTGCCCAGTGCCCGTTCGACCGCGGTTCACACCTCAAATATCAGGCGCACACTGTCGCCTCAGCCACTCACTGAGGGGGGCCATTTCTCCCGCCGAAACTGTAGCGAGCCCGGGTAAGTCTTGCCGCGCAGGTCTAGAACTCAATCATATCAGGCCAGGGATTTTGCATCGGGCCCATTTCCGGAGCGCAGTGCATGCAACGCGCCGTCAGCATTCAAGGCTCAAAGAGGCGGCAAAGGTTCGGTTTGCCAGATGCCTGGATCAGGTGGACAGGTCGATCGTCCCTCTATCCGGGCAGAGGGCACTCGGCTCCCGCCAGGATCGTGAGAGCGGCCTCCAGAACCTGATCCGGAGAGATATGATCCAGGCAAATCGTGGTGGGATGTACGCAGACCCTGCATCGGTCCATCTCATGCGAATGACACGGCGAGCAGGGAGGCTCAAATACGTGCAGAGACGACCTCGGGGACCATGGCCCAAATCTGTGAGCACAACTCGAGCCGAAGACTGCCACCGTGGGTATACCGAGCGCGGAAGCAAGGTGCATTGGGCCAGCGTCATTCGCGATCAATGCCGCACACTGGCTGAGAATGCCGGCCAATTGAGTCAATGACGTCTTGCCGATCAGATTCACGCAGCCCTCGGGCACTGCCGTCTCAATTGCATCGCCCAGTTGTGAATCTCCAGCACTGCCCACCAGCAGAATGCAATACCCTCGCAGGGCAAGTCCCCGCGCAACCTCGCAGAATCGGCCGATTCCCCACTGTTTCAGTTCGGAATTGCCTGACGTGGGACAGAGCGCAACAAGGGGCTTTGGCAGACCGCTGCACATCTCTTCGGCAAACTGTCGGCTGTACGGAGAGAGGGGCAGCCAGGCTGTCGTGGAAATGGACCGCAAGCCGATACTCTCAAGCAGGCTGAGATTGGAGACGGTTTCATGTTGAATCGGTGGAGTCGGGTAGACGTCAGTCAGCAACCGATCAAAGCTCTTGTTGTGAACGGCCTTTCGGGGCGTAGTACCTTCGGTGAACGATATCCGTCGGCGCGACCTTGTAAGGTAGGCCAGCAATACGGAGTAGACCGAATCCGCGTCGCGTCGTGGGAGAAAACAAACGTCAAACTGCTGCGCGGACAGATTCTTGCGCACAAAACAGAAGTAACGAATCGGGAGGAAGATGGGGCGCAGCAGTTTCAGGCACTTCACGTCAACCCCGAGGACAGTGACATCTCCAGCCCCTTCCAGAACTCCGCATGTAGCGGAATTCAGGACGATCGTAATCTTCGCCTCGGGAAGCTGTTCCCGGATTGCCGCGACGAAGGGAAGAGCCATTAAGACATCACCTAGCTCATCCAGTTTCACGATTAACACTTGCCTGATGACCGATGGAGTGGGAGCAATCGGACGGTGAAAAAGAACGCGGACGACAAAAGACTGCGTGACCGCCAATGCTCCGTAGGCAGCGTCGAAAAATCTCCGGCTGACGGCCGAGCAGAATCGCTTCAGGCCGACGAGTATGTATGTTTTCCCCATCGAAATTGGCGCCAAGAACCCTAAGCTGAAGTATGGCCGAGCATCGAATCACG
>DAIDGW010000229.1 GCA_027452245.1 Acidobacteriaceae bacterium | reverse complement strand
TCGCACACGGACCTGAACGCGCCACGACGGTTTGCCAGTTGACCATGCGCCATTTTAGGCCCGGCCAGGAACTGGTCATCGAACCCTGGCGCGCACGTGCGTTTCCCCTCATCAAGGACCTCATCGTAGATCGCCGTTCATTCGATCGCATCATTGAAGCCGGTGGATATATCTCCGTATCGACAGGCGAGGCCCCCGATGCCAACGCGATCCCGGTCGAGAAGAGGGCAGCCGAGCAAGCCATGGACGCTGCTGCCTGCATTGGTTGTGGAGCTTGTGTAGCCGCATGTCCGAATGGATCATCTGCGCTCTTTACCGGTGCGAAAATCGCACACCTCGGCACGCTTCCCCAGGGAAAGCCGGAACGCGACAGACGCGCTCTCCGCATGGTCGCGCAGATGAATGCTGAACTATTCGGCAACTGCACCAATATCGGTGAATGCACCGGAGTTTGCCCAAAGGAGATCCCGCTCGAAGTGATTGCCACTATGAATCGCGATTATCTGCGTGCGAATTGGAAACGGCGCGAGGACTTGGAAGCCACCATTCCGTATCCCGCACCATAATGAACAGCCACAAGGTCACCTTGCGACGATGGTCTGAAGTGATGCGATCGAGTGCAGCCAATGATCTGGCAATCTCTCCATGCTGTCAGTCGCGATATGAACCTGTGTCTATGCTTGCATTTTTCTCCATGCTCCTATTCCTCGCGGTATGAGACGAGTACAAAGGGGGCGTCAAATACCCAGAAGACCCATCGCTCTGAGAATCATTAGATTTCCCGGCGGGCCAGTACGCGGCTGGCAACCGTAACGAATGCCACGCTCCAACACAGATTGAGAAGACAAAGGATGGTCGCGGCGAGACCGGTCGATCCGAAGGTCCTCACCAGGGCTGCTCCCGCAGCTCCGAAGATTGTTGCTCCTCCCAGCATCAGGAGGCCGGCGACTCTGGCCAGATCCACGGGATTCCCAAATAGACCCAAGAGAACGGCAGCGCGAGCACTGTGAGGGTCGAGCAGGCCAACAAGTCCGATCATCATGAGGTCGTAGAACAGGACAAAGAGGAACCACAGGGCGAGTGCGATTCCCAATGCCTTGATCCGGCTGGCGCTGCCGACGGCTGCGAGCGCACCCAGGCACAGGAAAGACAAGAGCAGGATAAAGGTGACGCCGAGGAACCCGAGATACCGGCTGACACCTTCGGCGCCAGATTGCGAGGCCACAATAAATCCGGAGATGCCGAAGCCAAAGAGAACGGCGATAGCAAGCGAAGCGTAGAGGCCCAGGATCTTGCCGAATAAGACCTCCCCGCGCGATACGGGCTGTGAAAACAGCAATTCCGCGGCTCCCTGCTCCGGGCAGAAGCTCGACGTTGCCGCTGCCAGCGCCAGCATGGGCACAAGATAGAGCACAAGGTTGAGCAGGCTGGCAGTGGTTCGCGTGAAACCTTCGAAGCCCACCACAATTGAGGTGACCATCCCAAAATAGGAGATCGCCAGAGTAAGCACGGCAAACACCACTGCAAAGATCTGGACCCATCGCGACCGGAGACTGATGCGCAGCTCCTGCGACGCGATGATTGCCACGTTTCTCGTATCCATGAAATTCCTCACTCCGGCGTTCGATCCGTGATTCCCCCGTCTCCTGTGTCTCACAGGTTTTGCGCCCATAGTTCGTCAAGGCGGATCGGTGCCACCGACCCTGTTGATGTTGCACGTGCAGCAGCACTTGGGCTTCGAAATGCTATCCACCCACTGACCATGGGGCTCGACACTCTGCCCGTGCGCCTCACGAAATACGCCTGGCGCGCATCCAGCCAGTCTCTGCCACTTGAATAGTCGGTCACGTAGAAGCGCACCGCAGGGGAGTTCTTGTTGTGGGATTTGGCGAATCGCATCATACAGGCGATGTCGTCGAACTTGTACACCGTCCCGTCGGTATCAAGCAGTTCCGCGGAATACCTGCGCTCAGAGATCAGCATGCGGCAAAAGGCGCAGGCGTCGCCGGAAGCGATCGGAACCGGGCCGGTCGCTTTTGGGTCGCATCCGACGAGCAGGCTAATTGCCAGAAATGCTGCCAGGATTTTCACGAATATACCTCAAATAGAGCGTTTCGAGCGATGGCTCCTCAGTCGAAAACTGCAGGACGTTGGCCCCAGCTCCATCCAATGCCTGCAGTATGGAAAAATGGCTCGCCGCAGGTGCCGTAACAACTAGTGTCGCGCCAGAGATCTCTGCTGACGCCGCCCCCGCATGTTGCGCAACTTCGCACCACTTCGTCTGCGGTTGCCCGAGAGTCACTTGCATATGCGTATGCTCGACTAGCCGATCACGAAACATGTGGATGGGTTCGCAAGCTGCAAGCCGGCCGTGCACAAGAATCGCCACGCGATCGGCGAGCATCTCCACTTCTGAGAGCACATGCGTCGAAACGATCACGGTTTGGCCGCGCTCACGCATTGTTGCCAACTGATCCCGGAGCCGTAACACTGAATCGGCATCGAGACCCGCGGTGGGCTCATCCAGAATCACGACCGGTGCTTCCGGCATGAGAGCAACCGCGATTCCGAGCCGCTGGAGCATGCCCGTTGAATATTCGCGTACCGCACGCTTGCCAAATCCATTCAGTTGCGACAGTTCGAGGCCGCGCTCGCTTGCGCCGGGAGGCAGTTTGCGCAACCGGCCGTAAAATCGAACGACTTCCGCGCCGGTAAGGTTTTCGGGAAAATTGACCTTCTGCGGCAGATAGCTCAACCATTCGCGCCTGATGGTCCTTGTATCGGTGCCATTCACCAGGATCTTGCCACTCGTAGGAATCACCAGTCCAGCGATGCACTTCATGGTTGTGGATTTGCCGCTGCCGTTGGGGCCGACCAGCGCAAGGATCTCCCCAGGACCGACGGCAAACGAAACGTCGTCGACGGCGACGAAGGCTTCAAACTTCTTCGTGAGCGCTTGCACCTGGATCATGAGTGGACCCCCCATCGGAAAGCCGCCAGAGAAAGCACAACTAGCATGGCGGAAAGAGTGAACGCGAGGGACCTGCGAGGAGGACGTGCCGCGGGGTCTTGCGGCTGCCAGTCCATCGTCACCGGCTTCATCAACGGAAGATTGTCAGTCTCTTGCGGAGTTTCGAGAACCGGAAAGCCGCGTTCGGCGAGCACCAGGGACTGTGCCGCAGGGCTCAACAAGTAAAGCCGCAGCAGCGGCAATTGAGCCTCGAGATGCTCGAAGACATTCTCAATATGATATGGCACATCGCCAATGCCGTCGCCATCGAGATCGAATCCTTCATACTGACTCCAGTAGTTTCCGGCGAGTGACCCGTTCCAGCGGTTATTGCTCTGCGATCCTTCCAATTCAAGGGGACTGAGATTGTCGATAAAATTGTTCTTCTCGAATATGTTGCCAGCGGAGCTGGTAAAGACCTGCAAAGCCAGGTCGTTGGCTGCAACCAAATTATTGCGAAGGGTGCTCTCGTTCAGCGCTTCCATAAAAATGCCCACCGCATTATCTGCAATGACATTCTCTTCGGCAAGGCAGTGATCGTCGGCCTGGAAGAGGATGCCGTAAGATGCAAACCCGCGATTATGCAGAAACTGATTACGGCGGAACCGGATGCGGCTGGAATACATGATCGCGGCGCCCGCGACGTTGTTATAAAAGATGTTTCCCTCGAAATCGTTGTCATCGGAATACATGTAGTGCAAGCCGTATCGGAGATCATGGACGCGATTGCTGCGGATCACGCTATGGTACGCATGTTCCACATAGATTCCGTCCCGCGTCTCGTACACGGTATTGCGTTCCACCGTGTTGTAACGCGAATTCCAGATGTGAATTCCATTTCCACGATCACCGTAGTCGAGCTGCGGCCTGCCGTGGATCGTGTTATCAGCTATGTAATTGCCATCCGACTGGAGAAGATAAATGCCAAAGAGCACGTCCTTGAGGTGATTGCCCACAATGCGATTCTTACGGGATTTGAGAAGGATGCCTGCATCCTCATTCATTAGCGATGACCCGCTGTGTTCAATCACGAAGCCACGCAGCGTGCAGCCATCGGCCGCTACCGTGACTACACTGCCTCGTCCTGTGCCACGAATCACGACATTGCCGGCACCGACCAATTGAACAGAACGGTCGAGCACCACGTCCTCGTTGTAGAGCCCAGCGTGGACTTCGATGACGTCGCCGTCTGCCGCACTCCGAAGAGCCTGTGCGATGGACCGCACGGGGCCGGCGGGAGAAACGGCGATAGTACGTCCCGATGCCGGCAGAGCGAACGCAAGGCAGCACCCGAAAGCGAGGTAGGTGACACGGCGGCGCATCTTGCGAGCAAGAGACGATCCATTCATCATCGCTGGTCCCATCTCATTACTCCATCGTGGTCGCCGTACCTCACGCGCGTGCCGCCTTATTGCGCCGGACGGAAAGGACGATTGTCGCCACCAGAAGAACCACAAATCCTGCCATAAGGTAAGAGCCGGCCGCAGGATAGTCGTAGACCGTAAAATTGGCAATCTGTCTCGACCCAAACAGCGGCGGAGTGAAGGGAGTTACCTTAAACGCCGCCGAAGGATCGAGGACGTGCCCATAGGTGTAGAGCCGTTCATAAAAGTGCCAGAACGCAAAAGCGCCAAACCATCCGAAGGACACGAGCGTATCGACCAGTGCGGACATCTTGTCCTGAACCGCCGCGCGCAGGCTCAGAAGGATAAAGAAGCCGAGCATGAGGGGAATCCATTGAAATTCGCTGAACTCAGTTTCCTCCAGTGGATGCATGCCTATGTAGTGGTTGAGCGTGTTGATCTCGATCAGGTCGTTCCGCTCCGCGGATTGCCCGCCGCGCAGGTGCCCGGCGTAGATGTTGAGATTCAATCCATCGGGGAACTGATTGGAAATGAGGGTCATCCTATACAACGGGAAGAAAAATGCGGGCACGAGCAGTAACGCTGCGAAGAAGATTGTGATGCGGCTGCTTAACCCCAGCGGCTGGTCGAAGAATCGCGCCTCATTCGCGGCGCGATTTTTCGGCGGGAGAGCCGGCGTGATAGAAACGGTAGATAGAGCGTCTTTTGCCATTGTGTACCTCTCTAGCGAAACCAGTTGAGTCAATGAGAGCCAACGCTCGCCATCTGCGCATGGCTCCCGTGCGTTGATGCAGTCTTCGCGCCTGTTCCACCTTTTGGTTTTACGAGCAAATAGCCCTGCATCTCCTGGTGCAAGGCGGAACAGAACTTAGTGCAGTAATAGGCAAAGACACCCGGCTTGTCGGCGACGAATTCGATCGTCTTCGTCTCGCCCGGGTCGGCCGCAATGTTGATGTTGTACTCTTCGAGAGCCCACCCATGAATCTCATTCGTAGTTTGTTCGATATTAGTCAAGTAGATCGTGACTAAGTCGCCCTGATTGACCTCTATCTTGTTGGGTTCGAAACTGCTGCGAACGGCGGTCATGTGTACAATGACGTGATTCCCCTGGCGGGTGATGCCCGTATGCTGGACGTCCCAAACGGCATTGGGATCATGGTTTTCGGCCTGGGAATAGACCTCGATAGGGTGTAGCTGGTCAGCACGGATCATCTGAGCGTAGTGCGGCTCCGGTTCGGTGAAGGTGTCATAGAGCAGCTTCATCCTATCTCCCGAAATGTCGATCAACTGCGTATCTTCGGGTTGTGCCGGCCCGACATTGAGATGGCGTCCATGCGAGAGCTTATTGAGCGCCAAAACATACTGGCCATCGGGATGAACCGTGTCGCCGCCCGGAATTGCTAGGTGCCCGATGTTGTAGGAGACGGGAATCTTGTCCACCACCTGCCAGGTGCCCAGCTTCCATTTGGCGATGGCACTTTCGATATAGAGGCTGGTATAGGCGTATCCCTTGCCGTCGAACTGCGTATGCAGAGGACCGAGGCCAACGTTAACTTCGGCTTCCTTCACGGCATCGTAGTTCACTACGGGAATGCCGTCCTCATTGCCCGTGAAGTTCTTCGCCTCAATGGCCTGCTTCAGCTTGGCGATGCTGAAAACGGTTGTGATTCCCGCCAGCTTTCCGCTGCCCACAAAGTACTTTCCGTCCGGCGTCACGTCCACGCCGTGGGGGCTCTTGGGGCACGGTACCAGGTAGATAACTCCCTGCGTTTCTCGCGGGTCAATCACCTTTGCGCCGTCGATGATCTTGTATTTCCCGTCCTTCACAGCCTGTGCAGCGGCCTTCCAGTTGACGGCTGCGATGTAGTCGCGATCCCTTTGCGTGGAGGTGACCTCCAACTTGCCCGTTGCCCGCTCCGCGTTGTACGACGTCCAGAAGGCCCAGCCATCACTGGCCAGTTTGCCGGTCGAACCGACGTCCCAATCGAAGGGCGGCGTAAGCACCTGCCATCCCAGACTGAGATGACCGGTCTTCGGATCGACGGCAAGCCCGCTTACTACCCCGTGATAGGCGGTCGCGTATTGCTCGCGCGGTACATAAGTGCCCTTTGGCAGGGGAATCGAGAAGCGTGTCGCTGCTAGTACGTACTCCGTATTGGGAGTGACAAAGGAACTGCCGTGATTGCCCGAGACATTGGGAATAGGTCCAAAGATCTCCTTCGTCTTGAAATCCCGAAGGTCGATCCGCGCCACGCGGTTGTTGGCGTTGTCATTGACGAAGAGCCAGCGCCCGTCGTAATCACCGTTCGTCTCGCTCAGCGCCGGATGGTGGACGTCACCCCAGGTGTAATTCCCAAGCAGTGCTTTGCTTTCCTTGTCATAACCGTAGCCTGTTGCCGAATATGGAGCGAACACCGGAATCGTGATAATCGGCCGCATCGAAGGAAGCCCGGCCACAAAGACACTGCCCGACTGGCCGCCGGAATAGAAGATGTAGTACTTATCCAAATCGCCGGGCGGAACATAAGTTTCGAGCGCAGCCTGCGCAATGTCGCCGCGCTTTTGCACGCGGGCTTTCGGAGCGCAGCCAGGTAAGAGCAGCAGCACAAATGTGCCCAGTAGAAGCGATGCCTGAGTAGCGTTCCTCAAAAGTGTCGATGCCTTCCTGGAAATCATTCCTTCTTCCCCCTACCTGTTTTCGCTTGTTGCTGAACGAGCAATTGATTGGCGATCTTCAATTTGGCGATTGCTTCGCGCCGCTCTTCCGGCGAAAGGTGGATCTGCGTGGCGAGCACCACCGACATGGTGCCGGTTGGGCTCATGAGGAAATCATCGAGTGGTCTACCGAATCGTGCAGGGACGTCGGTGACGGCGTTGGCCAGATCTGGTCCGATATTGGTCGCGGATTCGATTCCCAGCGTGCTCACGCTATGGCATACGAAGCAGGTGTGCTTGACGAAGAAAGCGCCTTCTCCGGTCTCCATCTGCTTTTCTTTGGCGATCTCTTCCGGCGTCGGGAAATCGCCCAATTTAACCCCGTGCATGAACTGCATAGGCACCGGGTTTCGCTTCCAACTCATCACCAGAAGGCTCAGCACCTCGGCCTGATGACTAGTGAATCCGAAGGCCGGCATAACCGTGCCGGGGGACATGGCTGTCGGCTCCATGAAATGGGCTACATGCCAACCAAACTCGCTCTGAACCCCAAGGAGCCGTGAATAATCATGCTGCTCGGTGGACTTGTCTCCCTCGTAGGTGAGGTCCGGACCGATGACCCCGCCACGGCCGTTGATGGTGTGGCAGGCGCGGCAGCCCTTCTGATCGACCAGCGCCTTCGCCTCATTGATGGCCTCGGCTCCGGGAGTCTTCCGATCATAACGATGGCACTCGTTGCAGTTCATTTGCATCATCATGTGCCAGTCGCTCACCGCGTAGGTTTCGCTCACGTCCTTGCCGAGCAGCGGCTGTTCCCAGTTCGCCAAGGCGGTTGCGTGCGCCGAATCCAAATCGGTTGCATAGCCCTGACCTCCGTGACAGCTTGTGCAACCGTAGGTTTCAATCGGATGTTTCTCGAGGATTGCGTGATCATGCGTGCGGAAGGGCTCGGGTGCGTCCTCGAAGCCCTTCCATCCCACCGCGAGATGACAGGTCGTGCAGCGGTCGACGCGGTTCAGATCCTTCGCCCAGATTTGCTGCGGACCGGAGGGGACCTGCTGGGCCCGCGCCGCCCCGTATTTCTCAAGCACCATTGCTCGAAACTGTTTCTGATAGCCTTTCCACTCTGGCTGGAACTGCCCCGCATACACCAAGATCGTGACCAGCAGAATTCCGGCCCCGCAGAGGAAGATTCCCAAATTGTCCCAATTTCTCTTCATCGAAAACCTTCTCCTCAGAACCGTGTCGGGCTCGGCGGCCATGCTTGCCAGGGCCAATACAAGTGCCACGATGGACCACGCATGAACGTGCCGACAAATGTCAGCACCAGGATGGCAAAGATCACCGCCAAAAAGACCAGGTTTTGCCGACGTCGCTCTTTCGCGAACCACACGCCCGTAGCCGCCGTGGAACTGCGATCGAAATACGGCCATGCAGCCAGCAGCAAGCCGAGTAGAGCGGGGATGAGAATTCCACCTACAAGAGCGCCGTTGATCGTGAAACTGCCAAGGTGCACCGTCGTATCGGCCACCAACTCCTGCAGCCACAGGAAGTACCATGGCGCCTTGGCTGGATTCGGCGTCACCAGTGGATTAGCTGCCTCCTCAAGCGGAGCCTGAATCAGGAAAGCCAGCGTGATGACCAGCAGAGCCGTTGCCAGCGCTACAAAAAGTACGCGCCCCGTCAAATTCGGAACGGACTCGACAAGATTCTCGTCCTGATCGATATACGAACTCTCCACAGCTACGGTGCGCCCGGAGGTGATTCCCAAGAGCGCATACGTCTTGGTCTTAATCGGAATCGATTTCTTTTCTTTAGCCTTTTGGGCCTCGCGATCGACACTGGCAAGCCCTCCGTCCTTGCGCACTCGCCACATGTGCCACGAGAAGAGAAGAAAGACCGACACCGGTAGCACAAAGCAGTGCAACACATAAAAGCGCAGCAGCGTATTCTGGTCGATCTGATTGCCTCCCAGCAGGAAGAAGCGAATCTTGTCACCAACCAGCGGCGCCGCACTGGCGATATTCGTCCCTACGGTAATGGCCCAATACGCCAACTGGTCCCACGGCAGCAGATACCCTGTGAATGAGAGCAGCAGCGTGAGGAACAATAGGACCACGCCGAGAACCCAGTTGACTGGCCGGTTCTGATTCGCTCCCAGGCCGTTCTTATAGGCGCCGGTCAGAAAGGCGCGCATCATGTGCAGAAACACTGCGACCACCATCAGGTGTGCGGCGATGCGATGCACCGAGCGAATGAATCCGCCGTACGATGCGACGAAACCGATATCCTTCACCGACGGATAGGCGCGCTCCACGGAAGGCACGTAGAGAAACATCAGAATCAGCCCGGTGGCGCACAAGATAAAAAACAGCACCGCCGAGATCGTCCCCAGCCATAGCGAGTAACGGTAGCTCAGGCTCTTGTGCGATACCTTTGCTGGAAACCAGTGGAGCAGCAGATTGCGCACGACGGAGTCGCTTGACTCCCGAATGCTCTTCGGATTCCATGTCCAGGTCAGCGTCTCCCATCGCTCTTTGAATTTCATTCCCATCTTTGCCGTCCCTACCTATGCCTTCAGGCGAAAGTCGTGATGTACAGTGTCCGAGCTGTCGACGATGATCTGCCCGTCATCCGGAGAAACTTCGAGTCTGAACCAGTCCAGCGGCCGTGGCGCTGGACCGGCGTAGTTGGTTCCATCCCCGTAGTACTTCGAGCCGTGGCAGGGGCAGTGAAACTCCTGCAAAATCTCGGTAGGCTTGCCGCCGATCTTCACAAGCTCCGGCTGGTTGAGATTCATCATTTTGACAGTGCAGCCAAGGTGCGTGCAGACCGCCGAAATTGCGTAGAGACCAAGCCTGTCGCGGCCGATGAACAGGCGGTGATCTTCGAGATAGGTCACACCGTCGGCGAAGCTTTCAGGCAGGCCAATCTTGAACGTGCGCGGCGGCTCATAAAGGACATTGGGGATTAGCGCGCGCACGGCTGCGAACACCTGCCCGGCGATGCCGGCCACGAGCGCTCCCCATCCCAAGCGGTACAGGAATTTCCGGCGCCCTGGGGCCTCCAGTGTGTTCTGAGCATTGCCTTCAGCGCACGGCGGCGCGGGCAGCTTCATGCTCTTCATAAAAGAAAACCTCCATTGTCATGGCGTCGGTTGGGCAGCGGATGGCGCAGAGTCCGCAGCGAATGCAGTCGGTTTCGTCCTTGATCATGGCTGCGGCCATGCCGTTTCCATCGCCGTTGATACTGTAATGAGCTGCGGCCTGGGCGAATGCTCCATTCTCAACGTCCAGCTCTTCCAGTGGAACAAGCTTGAGACACTGGTTCGGGCACACATCCACACAGCGATTGCACAGCACGCATTTGGCCGCGTCGTAGATGGTCTGGATGTGACAGGAGAGGCAACGCTCCGCCTGGTTTCGCGCCTCCGCCTCCGAGTAGGGCAGTTCGACCTGCGTATCCCCGGTGCGGCGGTCCAGCGGAATGGATGGCGGGGCCTGCCGCGGCTTCTTTTCGTAATCGTCCGGCATGCGATAGCTTCGTGTTGGTAGCTTCCGGAACGAAACCTGCGTCGTCCGTACAGCGTCCTTCGCGCGCAGGTAGTTGTCGATCGAGCGCGCGGCCAGTTTGCCATTGGCGATCGATTCAATAATGTTGCGCGGTCCAAAGGCGACGTCGCCACCCGCGAAGATGCCGGGAGATGAGGTTGCCAGTGACTGCGGATCGATTTTGATCGTCCCCTGAGGCGTCAGAGCGACGTTGTTCTCCGGTTTCAGAAAGCTAAGTTCGGCTCGCTGCCCGATGGCCAGAATAGCGACGTCGGCTTCGATCGTCTCCCGGATACCTTCGTCGTAAACAGGACTAAAACGGCCATTGTCGTCGTAGGTGCGCGTGACGCCGACAAGATCAATCGCCTTGAGACGTCCTTCTTCACCTACGAATCTCTGCATTCCGCGCTGAGTCTGGAAGATGATTCCTTCGCGCCGCGCCTCTTCGAACTCTTCGTGGCCCTGCTGCGACCGCAACACCGGCATCTCATCAAAGGACTCGAGACTGACGATGCGCACCTCTTCGACGCCGGCTCGCAAAGCTGCGCGCGCCGCATCCAGCGCGGTGTGAAGTTCGCCGGAATCGGGAGCGGCTCCCGACCGCAAAGCAGCACGCGCGGCGTCAAATGCGACGAAACCGCCGCCGATCACGACGACGCGGCGTCCCAGAGTGACCTTGTAGCCTCGGTTAACGTTCAGGAGGAAGTCGACTGCTTTCACCACCCCATCCAGGCCTGATCCCTCCACGCGAACATCGCGTCCGCTCTGCGTTCCAACCGACAGGAACACAGACTCGAAGCCCATTTCGCGCAGCTCCCTGATTCCGAAGTCGCCGTTGAGCGGAGTATTCAGCCTGATCTCTACGCCCAGGTCAAAGATGGTCTGGATCTCGCGCGCCAGCAGATCGCGGTTGAGCCGGAATTCGGGTATTCCTGCGATCATCATGCCGCCTAGCGTCGCCGAGGCTTCAAACACCGTGGGCCGGTATCCCATCACGGCAAGATCGTGTGCGCAGGAGAGTCCAGCCGGACCCGCTCCGATCACTGCTACTTTCTTGCCTTCGCCCACCTGCTTGCGGCTTTCGGCAAGCATGGGAAGGTGCCACGCGACCTTGTTGCCTTGTTCGGTTGCACCTCCGGCGAGAAGCTGCCTCGCGATAGGAGACGATGACTCAGGTCCGTACAGCTCGCAGACGTAACCTTTGAGCGCGCGGATAGAAACCGGCTTGTCGATCACTCCACGGCGGCAGCGATCTTCGCACGGTGCAGCACAGACGCGGCCGCAGACTGATGCAAATGGATTGGGAGAACATGCCGTCAAGTAGGCCTGTTCATCGTTGCCTTGCGCGATCAGCTGCACATAGCGACCCGCATCGGTGTGAACAGGACAAGCGGCTTGACAAGGAATCAGCTCTTTGAAGAATTCAGTGTCGGGGACACTAACGCGATATCGGGGCCCGTTGGCCATGACATTTCCTGTCTTCTTTTGTGTCGCTGGCAGATCGCGTACTGTGATCTGTCTCACATAATCGGTCGCTGAGGTGCATCGTGCGGTGATCTACATCACGTCGAAACATCATGCAAGGAGATAACCGGTGAACCGGATCTCTCCTTTTACAGATAGAAACTACCGATGACCTGCGCCTATGACTTTTGTCACAGAGAGCGCGAAAAACGTACTGGCCCGCGTCTTTTCTGAATGAACGCGCGGCTCCAGAATGCAGTTTTACTCCTGGCATCCCGCGGACCTTTTCGGTCGGCTTTATCGGAAACATCTCGCCTCCTGCGGCACGTTACGCTTCTGACCGATTACGAGCCACTGTCTCATGCTTCATTGTTCTGATCATTCGACCGCCGGCATAGATGACAAATGTGATCGGCAATGGTACAGCCGATTCATTGCCCGTGCCGATTCAGAGCGAGAAGCTGAGAGCATGGGTCTCTGAGGCGTTGTTATTGAGACCCGGTTGAACCAGGAGGCGAGATGGAGGGAAATGGCAAAGCTAATGGAAACGGCCATAATATAGCCGAATTGGCTGGATTGGCCGCCGTTACGCTTCCGCAAACCAGTACCGCATTCGAACTGTCGAACGGCAACAAGGATGTTCGGCAGCAAGACCGCTTGCAGCCAATCATCGAGATGCTGCTTAACGAACTCGGTTTGGACACTCACTCCGAGCACTTTCGCGAGACTCCCAAGCGCGTCGCGCGCTTCTATCGCGAATTCACCCGGGGATACCGAGCCAAGCCCACCGAAATTCTGAAGACCTTTCCTTCCCGCAATCGCGAGCTGATTGTCGTCTCCGATGTCGAGTTCTTCTCTCTTTGTCCGCATCATCTTCTCATCTACGGCGGTAGGATTCATCTCGGCTACGTGCCCGGCGGCAGGATCGTTGGCGTTTCCAAGATTCCCCGCCTGATCCAGGAACTGGCCGCGCGCCCCGTCGTGCAGGAGGATCTGGTCGCAGACATTGCGGATGCCTTTATGTCGGTAGTCAAGCCGCTGGGCTGCGCCGTAACCGCGGTTGGGAAGCACGACTGTGTAGCAGCCCGCGGAGTTCGCTGCCCAGAATCGAGTATGACCACAGTCGCACTACGTGGAATCTTTTCCGAAGATGCGAACTACGTAGAGCGTTTTAACCGTGCGATTGGGCAGAGCCGCGAGTGTGTGCGATGAGATCATCGTCGAACAGCGGACCTTGGGGTGAGGTTTCGGATCGACCTTGACGAGTAGGGAGCAGGTTATGGCGAGAATGGTTGATGCATGCGGTGAACAGTGCGAGAGATCTGCTGTCCACTCGCAGTTGCCTGGTGCGGGCCAGCGTCTGGAAAAGATGCAGGGACACTGGGTGCTGGCGCGAGCCGGCAAACGCGTCCTGAGGCCCGGCGGATTGGGCCTCACGCGACGAATGATCGATGCTCTGTCGATTTCTTCCGACGACCGCGTCGTCGAATTTGCTCCGGGGATGGGCGTTACGGCGCGCATGGTCCTGCGCAGGAAGCCCTCACGATATTGGGGAGTGGAGCGAGAACCGGCGGCAGCCGCTCGTCTTGAATCACTTTTGCCAAAGGGAACTGCCAAGATCGTTGGTGCCCAGGCAGAGCACTCTGGACTTCTCGGCGCATGTGCAAGCGTGGTTTACGGAGAGGCCATGCTGAGCATGCAGACTCCTCAACAGAAGAATCGGATTATTTCTGAAGCCCGACGCCTTCTTGTCCCGGGTGGGCGGTACGGCATTCATGAATTGTGTTTCCGCCCTGATGGGATCTCAGAGGCCGTACGCCGCGAAATCGAGGTGGAGATGTCGAAGGAGATTCACGTCGGAGTGCAGCCGCTTTGTACAGCCGAATGGAAGCAACTGTTGGAGCAACAGGGCCTCAAGGTGATCTGGTGCGGCGAGGCAGATCTCGATCTTCTGGAACCGCGGCGCATGTTGCAGGATGAAGGCATCCTTCGATGCTTGAAGATTGTGTGCAATGTTGCCAAGGACCCAGTGCTTCGCCAGCGGATCTTGGCAATCCGAAGTATCTTCCGTAAGTACGGAGAACACCTGGGTGCGGTTTCCATGGTCGCCACGCGGATGGAGAGCGTTGCCGGACTCCCGTCGTGAGGATTTTGGGAGGTAGACGGATGAAAACACTTACCGGCTTTTCCGGCTCAGATGTACGCGATCCCGAAGATCGTGCGATCGATGAGCAAGACACATCTCAGGTTCGCGAAAAAATGCTCGACAAAACGCTTGCCGATTCTTTTCCAGCTAGCGATCCGCCATCCACTGACCCTGCCCCGGCCACGGATCCCTTTGTGCGTTGACCGGTCGGCCAGCACGGACCATTGACCATCGTTCTTCAAGCAGATACGCCCCGCCTATGCGAAACCCCCGAAAACGCATCGGGGCCGGGCACCGCGTTGCTCGGACGGCTGAGCTGTCTGCGGGGCACTTCTGGCCGATTCTCTGTGAGAATGGCCAGATCCATCCCGAGTGGAAGGATTGAACGCGACAATTGATTCCTCAAACGGTACGACTGCTTCATTGTGGTGCGGCGTAGCTGGAGCTAATCATTGGTTCGTGGTGAAGAGAAGCAGAAGACGCGCTTCAGCCGGGAACGGGCACGTCATGGATAGATGCAGTCATCGGAGATTATCAGCGCTCACCCTCGCAATTGGAGTTAGTTGGCTGACATGGATAATTGAATCAGGGACTATCCCGGCATTCGCCCAAAATCATCCCACGCACGCGGAAAATACGGCCCAGACGATCAAGGCTCCAGACATCCTCCGCAATTCCAGTGACCTTCCGTCAACGGTCGACAAACGTTCATTCATTGTGATGCACGTGATTCTCACTTCCAAGGGCCTGGTAGGCTCGTTTCGGCCATACTACGGGAGCTTCAGGATGCATAATGCCGCTATGACGGCCATCCAACCCGCATGGATGGCGCCTCTGGTCCAATCCGACCCGCGGCTCGGGCAGGCGATCCGCTTCTCGGTCTCGGACGCAGCATTTCCCGGCGAGCAAACACTGAATTACGGAAACAATCACGGTATCAGCGTGATTGCAAATCGTCGCTTCGAGCTGGACCTGGATCCGCCGTCATTTTTTCGCAATCACTCCAGCACCCACAAGGACGGCTTTGGCAACGCCGCAACGGAGCTAAAATGGCGCATTTCATCAGGCAACGTGGAGCACGGCAATTACGCGGTATCGGCGATCATGTACTATGCTTTTGCTCCACGCGCCTACCAGAACCAGATGCTCACCTCCTTTTATGCTCCCGCACTTGCGGCAGGGCGCGGGTTCGGACGCTTCGCCGTAATGTCCAAATTGGGGGGTATTTTACCTACCGGGAAGATTGCCCACCAAGGCCGGGGAATCGAGTGGGATGTGACAACGCAGGTACATTCGACGGCGCGTACCTGGTTCGAGGTGGAAGATAACGCCCTTTTCAATTATGCGGGTCCATTCGATGGCAAAACCCAGAATTTCCTGACACCGGCGGCGTTTTGCATGATCCGTCGCCGCAAGTGGAGGCCGGAACACGCCACAGTTGTGATAGGCGGTGGCATGCAGATCGCCACATCGAGCTTTCATTTCTACAACCATAATCTGATCAGCGAAGTGCGCGTAGTTTTCTAGTGCTCCTTTAGACCACATGGCAGGCAACTCGGGCAATGCGCTCCGTAAACATGCGAAGCCGTCTTCAGCCGCACAAATTCGCTCTGCGGGACTAAGTGGGACATTCGTTTCAAAATGAGTACACACGTTTCATTGAGGTGGAGCATTGCTGGCGCCAACCATAGGTTGGCTGAGAAAAGCAGAAGACGCGCTTCAGCCGGAAAGAGGCACGTCATGATTACCGGCATTTATCAAAAGAAAACGGTGCCGCTTCTCGGAATTGGAGTTCTGTGCTTGGTCGGGCTGATGGGAGCAGTATCGGTTCCTGCGCGCGCTCAAAACCATCCCATGCACACAGCTAAGGACACTCAGACGATCAAGGCCGCTGATATTGTCCGCGATCCGTCTGATCTACCGCCTTCCATTGGTGACCGCTCACCCGCTGTGGTGAAGGTGACTCTCACCTCCAAGGAACTGGTTGGTGCGCTCGATCCCGCAAGCGGCACGACCTATCGCTACTGGACCTTCGACGGCAAAGTGCCGGGGCCATTCATTCGCGTGCGGCAGGGTGACACCGTCGAAGTAACACTCCTAAATCCGAAAGATAGCACCATGGTTCACTCGCTCGACTTTCACGCGGCGCTTGGACCGGGCGGCGGGGCAGCCATCTCGCAGGTCCCTCCCGGCCAGTCGAAAACCTTCTCCTTTCAAGTCAATACTCCGGGACTGTTTGTCTATCACTGCGGCAGTCCGATGATCGCGCAGCATATCGCTAATGGCATGTACGGTCTCATCCTTGTTGAGCCGCCTGGCGGGCTGAAGCATGTCGACCACGAGTACTACGTCATGCAGGGTGAGATCTACACGACGGCGCCCAAAGGTAAATCCGGATTGCAGCAGTTTAGCGTCGAGAACCTGATGCAGGAGAACGCCCAATACTACGTTTTCAATGGGGCCGTCGATGCAGTCGCAAAGGAGTACCCTCTCCACGCGAAGGAAGGCGAAACGGTTCGGATCTTTTTCGGCAATGCAGGCCCGAACGCCACTGCTTCCGAGCACATGGTGGGGGAAATCTTCACCAAGGATTACATGTTCGGCTCCCTGACCTCGCCGCCGTTGACTGGAATCCAAACGACGACCGTACCGCCGGGAGACGCCGCAATCCTGGAACTCAAGGCCAGCATGCCCGGACAATTTACTCTGATGGATCACGCCATCTCGAGAATGGAAAAGGGAGATATCGCTATCCTCCAGGTGAGCGGGCCGGAGAATACTGCATTGATGCATACCGGTCCTGCTACACCTGCAACTGGAGAGCAGGAGATCAGCGGTGTCACCACGGCCGATGTAGAGGAGATAAACCACATCAAGGTGTCTCCTGCCGGCCTCGCAGTTCCGGAGACGGCCATGCACATGGCTGGCATGATGGACATCCCCTCCCCGGCCAGCGCGCCTCCGCCCTTCAGCCTGAAGTCCGTGGGCGGACTCTTCGGGTGCCTTGTGGAGGAGGACGACGGCAAGACCATGCTGAAGCTTTGGCGCTCGCAGAAGGTCTACCGGTTGGAAGCGCAGCCCTTTCTGTTCTCACAGAATGCCGGCCGGTTTGTTCACATAACCGGACATTTTGGGAGCGTTCTTACGGTTGAAGATCCTCATGTCCCAAGCTACGTTGTCGATACCGTGGATGCAATCGAACCCAACTGCTCAACAAGAATAACCGTCGCAGATTTGGAGAAGGCGCTGGCGCCACCTGAGGCGCCGGTCGGCGGAGTGGTGATCATGGGTTCCTCGTCGTTCGTGCCCGCCACGATTACGATCAACGCGGGAGAGCAGGTGGTCTGGAAGAACCCGTCGGGATACTACCACAACGTGGTGGACGATCCGGCAAGAGCGTTGAACCGCGTAGATGTGAGCTTTCCTTCCGGGAGCGCTGCATTTGGATCGAGCCTGCTGCAGCCCGGTACAAGCTTCTATCACGTCTTCGATAAGCCTGGAACCTATCATTATGTTTGCACGATTCATGAAACCGCCGGCATGAAGGGGACCGTCATTGTGAGGCCGGGGCCCCTGCTTGCTTCAAGCAAGAAATGACCGCAACCGGTCTCATCAATGTACCGTGCCGAACTGACAAAGGCCATCGATGAGACCGCTGTTCCCCGGTCCTGCAATCCTCGGCATTCATCAAATCAGGTGGCGCTGAACGGCGTGTGTCACCGCCTCAAGCCGATTATGAGTCCTGAGTTTTTTGTTGATGTGGTGGAGATGATTGCGCAGTGTTTGCGGACTGATACCGAGCGCCTTGGCGATCCG
>DAIDGW010000228.1 GCA_027452245.1 Acidobacteriaceae bacterium | reverse complement strand
GGCACATGCGCAGTTCGGCTCCGGCATTGTCTTCGATCCCACGCAATCCGCCCATGCCATCCAGCAGATCGAGCAGGGTATTCAAAGGCTTCAAACCGCGGAGCAGATTTACACCACCGCGTATCAGACCATGAACCAAGTCATCGCGACCTACAACCTTGCCTATCAGATGTCGCGGATGCCGCAGAATCTTACGGCACGTTACAAGTCGGATTTTTCCATGTGGACGAAGTTCTCGTCCGCGCCCGTTCCCGATACCTATGGCAATACGTCGGCGTGGATCAATGCGCTCGACCTCGGCAATCCCACGCGCGCCGCGTCAGCCTACAGCAGCGCGGTCATTCAGGCGCAGAGCTATCCATCGAACGGTTTGTCCGCAATGGATTCGACGACCCAGGCTGTGGTCCAGAACCAGTACGCTTCCTCCGAAATAGGTCAGGCGAACGTGACGAACCTGCTCTCCACGCTCGGCGCCATCCGTTCGGATTCGCAGACTTTTCAGCAGAAGCTCGCCAACCTTGAATCCGATACCTATTCCACTGACCCGAGCCAACAAACCGAGGTTGGTGTGCTGGCCAAGATCAATACGGCGACCATGCTGCAAATCCACTCCCAGCAGGACGCCAATCAGATCCTCGCGGCTGCTGCTGCGCAGCAGGCGCTCGACGCCAAAGAAAAGCTGGACGAGCGCAACCGGCTCATCAATCAGGCCATTGATTTTCAGCAGAACTTTTCCAATGTGATGCAGCAGACGACGAGCGGCATCAGCAACGCCATCCAGTCTATTTCGCTCAGCCCCAGCGGAAGGTAGGCCATGTCCCAAAACTATCTGACTTTTCTGTCGCAGGCCATCAACGACCTGCTAACTACAAAGAGCGCGGCGATCCAGGCCACGGGACTCGACATCTTCCGTGGCCTAGCCGTAATCCTCATCGTTTGGTTCGGCGTAAAGTCCGCGCTGTCCGCTGCGCAGGGACTTGGCGGCGGGCTTCACTTCGCCAAATTTGCCGACCTGATCCTGATCATCTCCTTCGGCCTTGGGATGCTGACTTACTACTCCTCACCCATTCCCGGCATTGGGTACAGCTTCAGCGATCTCATCACCAAAGAAGCGATTCAACTCTCGGCGCAGATTCAAGCGGACAACACGCAACAGATCGTCGATTCGATCACCGCTGCCGAAAAGCAGTTGGGTGCGCCTCCGGGCATCTTCAGCTTCTCCGAAGACCTGACTTGGATGATTGCCAGTCTTGCGCTGATGGTCATGCAGGCGTTTGTCTTCGCCGTCATCGCCTACGGCTATGTCGCCACGGCCGTTTGTGTCTTGATTGGTCCCATCTTCATCCCGTGGTTCATCGTGCCCAAGATGGACTGGCTGTTCTGGGGATGGCTCAAGGCGTTCATTGGCTTCAGCTTTTACCAAGTCGTAGCCGCAGCCTTCGTCTTCATCTTCTCGAAGGTCGTCGTCGGGATGTTCGGCGTGATCGGAACGCTCAGCCTGTCGAACATCGTCACGCTACTGCCCGCCTTGCTCACGCTGGCTTTCGTCTGCATTTACGGGCTGCACAAGATACCGGAACTGACGGGCGCGATCCTCAGCGGACGCGCCGGCACCTGGGTCGATCTATCGGGGAAATAACACCATGACAAATACTCACAAAGACTCTCCCATCACCGATGCCGGACAGAAGTTTCTGGAACTCTATGCCGAGCCGGTCGTTACCAACACCTACCTGAAGGTAGCGGTGTTGGTCCTATCCGTGGTCGCACTCACTCTGCTTACGCTCCTCTATCGTGCCCAGACCGCGGCCTTGCGGCTGAAACCGTTGGTCATCTCCATCACCGACGCCGGGCGTGGACAGGTGACGAATTACGCCGACTTCTCGAAAGTTCCCGTCGAGCGTGTCGGCAAATACTACCTCGCCCGCTGGGTTGCGCTCTACTACGGACGCAACCACGCAACCCTGCAACGTGATTTTGCCGAGTCGCTGAATTTCTTCTCAAACGATTTGCAGAGCGCCACTCTTGCGCGGGTGAACAAGGCTAAAACCCCGGAGACATTTCTACTCGATCCGAGCGCGCCGAACGTGGACATCGAGATCAAGTCCGTGGTGCTCGAAGACACGCGGCAGGCCCCGTACCGTGCGCACATCGAGTTTGAGAAGGTCTTCCGTTCCCCCGGCGACCAGGATGAACAGCGGCGCGAACGCTGGACTGCCAATGTGGTTTACGGCTTCCGCGACGAAGTACCCAACGAAATGCTCCTCACCAACCCACTCGGCCTCGTCATCAGCTATGTCCACGAAGACCAGGCGTTCGGGAACTGACGCCAATGCTCGCCAACTCCGTCTTCGTCGCTACGCTGATTTTCCTTGCGCTGGGTTTCGGCTTGATGCACGAGCTGCATTTTCTCACTCCCTGGCGCAGCCTCATCTTGCATAGCTACCTCCAGAGCATCGCGCTTTACTGCGCTCTGCTCTTCGCCAATCTCCTCGGCCTCACCATCTGGATCGAGCGCAAATTCTTCCTCCGCGATACCGGTCGCAAGCTCAAACATCTCGATCAGGAGATTCACAGTGGACACTCGGAACTCTCAGAAGAAATCACCGCGCAGTTCGGTGAAGAGTGAAAGGAGCCATCTCAGCATGAGCCAGGAACACCAGCCGCAGCCGCCCATCGACGACTTCGATCTTGAAGAATACATGGATCGTTCCATCGATCACGTCGCGCGTGTCCGTGCGGCAAAGGAATCCGCCCTGCATGAGATGGAATCTTTTGGCGATGTTTCCGAGTATGAAGTCACCACCATCCAGGGGCAATTGAAGGAAGAACCCAATACTCCTTCACAGGCTTCGCTCGATTTCCAGAGTGAGATCCATTCTGAGCAGCGGGAGAAGGACTGATGCGGCTTGATCTGCCGGAGGAACTTCCTCGCAGACGCGCGCCGGAGGCCCAGCGTCCCGCGCCACCGCTGGAACCTTCCCCGGTTGAACGCAGGCGGGAAGACCTCGCGGATCGCGCTGGAGATCATCGCGGGCCTAAAGTCTCGCCACCGCGTCGGGAGAGCGCTGTCACCCCGCAGCGGCCTCGTGAACAGAGGCAACGCCCGGTTTCTCCTGAACCATCTGTGGAACGGCGGCCCCGGCGCAATGACCTGCCTCACCAGATGATCGGCGTTTCTCTCCGCGAGGAAGAGCAAAAAGTTCTCGCAGAGGTTGGACGCTTTCGCGTGGTCAGCACCCGCGATCTTGCCGAGACGATTTATAGCAGGAGCCATTCCCAGATGAAACGCGACCTGTCCTTTCTGCGGGAGAAGGGACTTGTGCAGGTCGATGCCGTGAACGCCCGCCGCGATGGCCGCGGCGGAAAAGTGGAGCGCATCGAGGTTGTGACATTGACCAAGGCGGGCAGAGATGCAGCCCGGCAGACCTTCGAACTGCCACAGGACCAGAGACTTTATGCCGGTCTGGTAAAGCCACGCGAGGTTGAACACGACACGCAAATCTATCGTGCTTACCGCAAAGAGGCGGAACGCATCGAGCAGAAGGGCGGCAGCAATCTCCGTGTGAAGCTCGATTTTGAATTGAAATCCGATGTGCAGAAAGCCATCCATGCTGCACGCAGAGCCGAACCGGAATGGGATATGGGAGAGATCAAGCAGCAGGTCGCCCGGCAGTTTGATTTGCCTTACGTCAACGATGGTATTCAGATTCCAGACGCGCGGATCGAATACGACCTCGACCGGAAGGGCGACCAAGTCATAGACCAAGGCTCACGTAGCAGCCATGAGGACATTGAAGTCCTCACCGCCGCATATCGCCCCGGCCACCTTCGCGCCAAGGCGCAGGCCGGGTTTCACGTCTATGCTTCGTCCTCCGACCGTGCGACCTTGACCGCGAAAATCGAAGGCGATCACTACCTGATGGAAAGCATTCTGGAGCTTTAGCCATGACCGTCGATTTTGTCTCCGCTCTTGAATCGCTTGGCTACACGGAACGCGAGGCCGCGTTCCTGTATCTTGTCGCGGCCCACTCCGGTTACTTTCTGCGCCGCCAGTTTAACTATTTCATTGACAGGCACAAGGGTTTTCTCGCCGCTCGCTTTCTCGAAAAGGCTCACGATGCCGGGCATGTCGAAACCATCGACTACGGCCAGGGATTCCATGTCTATCATCTCTTCGCCAAGCCGATCTACCGGCTCCTCGGCAACGCCGACTCGCAAAATCGCAGACGGAAGGGCGACAGCATGATCCGTGCGCGGTTGATGGCGCTCGATTATGTCCTCGAAAATGAAGACGAGCATTACCTCGTCTCCGAGCAAGAACGCCTGCGATTCTTCACTGAAGTGCGCAGCATTCACCCGGAGTATCTGCCCGGCGATCCTTCATTCTCCGCGACCTTTCCGGTTGCGGTTGCCGACAGAACACAACCGGCAACATCTCTGGTGCGCTTTATCTTCATCGACGAGGGCTTGCTGTCGATGCGTAAGTTCTCCCGTTTCCTCGCAGACATGGCTCTACTTATGCATGAGCTTGGAACCTTCGAGTTGATCTATGCCGCCTGCGCTGACTACAACTTCCCGGCAGCGGAGCATGAGTTCAGGCGGAAGTTTCGGCCCATTGTCCCTCCACAGCAAAGGCTTCTGCGTCCAGATTGGCGGACGGATGCTCACATGGTTTCGCAGCAGCGCCGTGCGCCGCGTAATGCGCAGTTCACCACGCTGCTCTTCCACTACAGCTATCCATTGATCCAGCGTAACGAACATCGGGGGTCTGCGCATGGGTCTGGTGGTGGGTCTGTCGAACCGCTCGTAAACGACGGAGTGGCATAAAGATGTGCCAGATACAGGGTTACTACGGGGGTAGTACGTGGGCGGGAGCGACCCGCCCGTTCCGGGCTGCCGCGCGGGCTGATGCCGCGCTTGTCGCTCCCGCCCACGTACTACCAGAGGCCAGAGCCAGGACCGAAGTCAGACCGGCACGAGTACCTGATTCGGTCCAGAGCAAGTACCTGAGAAGGTCTGAAGTTGGTACTCAGTTTGGTCTATACCAAGTCCCAATTCTGGATCGCAAGCGGTCCGCGATTGCGGCCAGAAAGGAAACCACAGATGAGCAAACTGAAGATAGAGCATGGAGCGAGCAAGATTAACCTTGTGCTTCTCAAGACCAATATCGAGGACGGCATTTCGTCCGACATTGACCTGATGTGCCAGTGGTCGAACAACGACCGCAAGTACATCGTCAACGAGCTGTTGCGATTCGCTCTTGCCCAGAATGAGGATTTTCTGAAGTACAAGGCAGAACTCATGACAAGCCCGGCTCGCTCCCCGGTCAACGCAAAGCCAGCACAGGGTGCAGGCAAGGTCCTGTCGGACTTTCCCGCCAAACCAGATTCTACTTCAGCAAACCACTCGTAACAGAGGATTCCCAAGTATGCGCCTCACTTCGCATCTTCAAAACCTGTCGCGTCCGTTGATCGAGTACCGGCTTCTGCTCTCGCTGGGACTGAGCGCGGCCTGCGGTATCGTGCTTCAGAGTCTCTATCCGGTCCATGGTGCCGACCCACTGCTGCGCTTGCTGGAGTTGGAGCGGCCCGCGATATTTCATGGACTGGTGTGGAGCTACAGCCTGTTTCTGTTCAGCACGCCCTTCCTTGTCTTCTCCATCCTGTTCTCACTCGCATACGTTCACTTCTACGCGCCGAAACTGAATGAAGTCTCGGGACCGTTGCCGCCGTATCCCGATCCGTTGCTGCGCGACGAATTGGAATTGATTGTCGGGGAGCTTCACCACCAGTTGAAACCGAAGCCATCCCCGGCCCCGCGCTGGTTGTCGATCCCGGAGCGCGGGCTCTATACGGGCATCTGCGTAATCGGAGCCATCGGTTCCGGCAAAACCAAGGCCGTCATCCTGCCGGCCATGCGGCAGCTCTTTGCGTATCGCGCCGGCGATCCACTGCGAAGGTTATCGGGCGTGGTGCTTGAGGTGAAAGGCGACCTGTGCCGCCAGGTGCAGAGGATACTGGAAGGCTGCGGACGGGGCCAGGATTATGTCGATGTCTCGTTCGATGGCGACATTCGTTACAACCCGCTCAATAGCGATGCCGATGCTTATGCGCAGGCGTTCAACATCGCTTCTGTCATCGTTGCGATTTGGGGTAAAGGCAAAGAGCCGTTTTGGCAGCAGTCCTACACCGACCTCGTCCGGTACGTCATTATGCTGCATCGCGTCCGCGACGGGTATGTGACCCTGCTCGACATCTTCCGCACCGTTATCAGCTCAGGGACATTGGAGCGGATGCTGATTGAAACGGGCCGCCGTTATACGCCGGTCTCATTTGTTGGTGTTGGAAGGACGGAATATCTGAAGTACGAATCCACGCTCGCACCGTTCCGGTTCGCATGGAGTGAAAAGCTGGGCCAGTACATTGCCCGCTGGACCGAGGAACTGGAAGCGGTTCTGGTCCGGCAAACCGCCGTTGCTGCTCGTCTTTATAGGCGCAAGGCCGGCGATCCCGATATACGCGGCAGTTGGGAGAGTGTTCACTACTGGTACTGGGAGCACTGGAAGTTCTTTCGCTCTGAGACCAAGACTTCGATTGTCCAGGGCGTTGCCATCTTTCTTTCGCTGTTCGAGACCGATGCCAAGGTTCGCAAGGTCTTCTGCCCGCCGAAGGATCTGTACGAGGGCAAGCCTTCCCCCACAGACCCACGCGCCAGGGTGTTGCCGCCGTTCGAGGAACTGATTGAGTCAGGCAAGGTCGTGGGCCTGAACTTCCCAACTGCCTTGAACCCGGCGCTTGCCAAGATCATCGGCACCATGATGAAGGTCGATTACCAGCGGGCCGTGCTGCTGCGGATTCCACGGATGGAGGATGGGCAGCAACGGTACTTCCGGCCTACCGTCTTCATCTGCGATGAGTACCAGAACTTCGCCACCGTGGGCGGTGACAACCCCACCGGCGATGAGAGGTTTTTGTCCCTGTCCAGGCAGCCGAAGTGTATTCCGCTGGTCGCCACCCAGAGCATCTCCAGTCTGAAGGATGCCCTCCCCAATGAAGGCGTGAAGACCTTGCTTCAGGCATTTCGCACCAAGGTCTTTCTTTCCACTTCAGACCCGGACACGGCACGGTATGGCGTCGAACTATGCGGCAAGGCAGACAAGACAAAGGTCAGCTATACCGTCTCCGAGTCCAGCAGCAATGCCAATGTCGGATGGCTCAGTGGTCGCACTTCGTCCAGCAAGGGGTCTGTCTCTGCATCCAAGCAGTACCAGAAACACAAAGAGCCGCTGTTCGACGAGAACGTATTCTTTGAACTGAAGAATGCGCAGGCCATCGTCATCGCCTTCAACGGCATCAGCCCGTTGCCTCCCACTTATTGCTACCTGAAGCTGGATTTCCTGCCCGTCACTATGACGTGGTTCGACCAGGAGCTGATCGAGTTCGATCCGGAAAGGATTCGCGCATGAGCTTCGAGATCATCATTCCATTTCTGAAACCCATCAAGCATCTGCTCGAATCAGAGTCCGTCTCCGAGATCATGGTGAACCCTGATTCGTCGGTATGGATTGAAGAGGACGGCCAAATTCAGTTGTTGCCTGGCATTCGCTTTGACGATGGCGCTCTCCAGACCGGCCTTGAAGTGATCGCCAATCGCTTCGGTAAAAAGCTGGACGCCGACTCGCCCATCATGAATCTGCGTCTGCCCGATGGCAGCCGCATGGCTGCCATGATTCCGCCCGTGGTTAATCCCCGGCCCTTGATGACAATTCGGCGGTTCACCTCGCGGAACTTCGCCTTGGACGATCTTGTCCAGAGGGAGATGCTGACTGATGCACAGGCGGTCACTCTCAGCCAGGCGGTGCGTGACGGGCGGAACATCCTGATTGCAGGCGGCACAGGCAGCGGCAAGACCACGCTCCTGAATGTGTTGGCGGATTCGATCCCCTCGGACAACCGTATCCTCATTATTGAAGATACGGCGGAGTTGCATATTCGCAAGCCGCACCTTGTCTCCGCAGAGTCCCAGACGGATACGCATCGCAGTCAGATCACGTTCGATGATCTGCTCAAAGCCGTGCTTCGCCATCGGCCAGACCGCATCATAGTCGGCGAAGTGCGCGGGTCGGAAGCGCGGACACTCTTGGACGCACTGAATACTGGACATCGCGGCACTCTGGCCACCATCCATGCCAGCAGCGCGGAAGAGGCCATACATCGCCTTGCCACCTTGGTGATGCGTGGGAGCAATGGGCTAACTTTGGATACCATCAAGGCGGATGTTCGGCGTGGCCTTGATCTCATTATCTATATTCATCGGGAACAAGGGAAGCGCTGGATTGGGCAGGTACTCGATATGCGCCCATAATGCCTCGACACTGAATGCAGAATCAACGTCTCCGATTGCGAAGCGCATCTGTCCGCTGGCGGACTATATCAAGAAAGTCTTCCACGGTAGCATCGTCTTGGTCCTGTCGTACAAAGACACCATATTTATGAGTAAACATTCGATCCGACAAGGATCTCACCACAACTCCGTCTCCCGAACGGGCCAGCGAAGCTGGCAAGACGCAGATCCCGGCGCCTTGCGCCACGGAGTACAGCGCTTCATTCGAAGAAAAACATTCCTCCACAAACTTCAATTCAAGACCAAGAGAGCGGAAGTAGTTCTCTGTTTCTTCGTACATCAGAGGGAGAGGGCGACGGCCCACGGCAATCATCGGCAGTCCTTCCAGCGCTTCCGGGCGGATGGCATGTTTCACTGAAAGCGGGTGGTTGCTGGGCAGGCAAACGACCAGTGGCTCCTCAAATACCTCATGCACCAAAAGCTCCGGGTCTTTGACCGGGAGGAATCCGAATCCTGCATGGAGGTCTCCCTGCAACACTCCGTTTGCGATTCCCTCGGTCAGCCAGCTCTCGAACTCGATTCGTACATCGTTGCGCCGCTCCAGTCGGATATGCTTGATGACGTCGATGAGACGTGGATGTAGGAACGTGGAGTAGCCCACAAAGAGACGATTCGTTTGTAGCTTTACATGAGACTGCACAAGGTCCAGGCCCATCCGGGCGTGTAAAATGGATTGAGACGCTTTCGGAGCAAAGAGCCTGCCCTCCTCATTCAATACCCACCTGCCGCCATTGCGATCAAAGAGTGATGCCCCAACCTCTTTTTCGACGATCCCTACGTGCTTACCTACGGCTGACCTCCCCAAACCCAAGACCTTTCCGGCTCGCTCAAGGCTTCCTTCCTGAGCGACAGTAACGACCGCGATGAGCCCTTCCATCGATAAGTTGAGTTGACGCATAAGGCACCTGATCAAACGTATTCACAAACAACCCGCCAAGTTCGATAACCCCTTTCAACCGAGATTGCTCATTTGAGGAACGCGGTGGTTCGCCATCCCAGTCTTTCTTGTGCACTGTTGGTATTGGCAAGCATGCGTAGGAGACCGCGGCGAGGGCTCGCTACTGGAAGTGGGCAGTGCTCGCCTTCAAATGTTGTCTCCCGATGGTCTCTTCTCGTCGTACACTCGACTGGCGAAGGGAACTCCGATTTGCCAACACGGCCACAGATTACCCGCGGCGGCGTACGAAAGAGGACGATGAAGAGAAACGGCAATCTACGGTGCAATCGATATCGATCCTCGCCAGAACTGCGTACGACCGCTGTTTGGAGCAATCATGGTCACCTGGCAATCGTAGCTGCCCTCAGCGAGTTGCTCAGGATTGATCGTGAAACTCATGGGAACCACAGCCAGAGTCCCTCTCGTTGTAGGCATGACCTTCACAGGCTTAGTCTCCAGTTGCTTGAGGCCTTTTTTGTATAATGTCACGTATCCCACGAGCGGCTCCGCGAGTGCCGAATCCTCCTCATATCCCTGTAGATACACATAGATTGAGCGACCTCTGCTAAAGACGCGTGTCACGCTTGGAATCAGCTTCTCGCTTCCCACGACCAGAGGATTCGCCGCCATCTGCTTCGTCAGTTCCTTCCCCTTCTGCACGGTGTAAAGCACATCGTTCATATTCACGCGCTGACTGCTCAAGACCACGGAGCTTCGAGCGATGCGCTTAACTTCCTTGGAGAGGTTAGGAACGGTGAATACCGTTTGGTAGGTGCCGATTCGCCCCGTCTCGTCATCGCGCGCCAGAAACTTGATGATGTACTTGCCTGGAAGGAGAGTAAATCCTGCATCATACTCAATCGGCCGATGCGCAAGGTTCCCCGCTGTCGCATCACTTAGCCTAATATTCACGCTGTCACGCACGTTCGTTACGGTGCTTCCACCGAACGCATCCTTGATCTCACCAACAAAGTCAATCAGCGTATGATCTGCTCCGCCCTTCTTGGCGAGTGCCAGCTCGCGCCCTGGAATCTTCACTGTGAGCGGGACGAAATATTCCACCTGATTCAACTGGAAATAGTTCAATTCCAAGGCGATTGTAAGCTCGGTGATGGGGTTGTCCAACATCAGCGCATCTTCCAGTTGTCGTTCTTTATCGGTGGAGTTGAACTTGTTGAACTCCTTACCTGCGTAGTACCCTAGCCGATACTCCAGCTTCCAATCAGGATTGTTTACTGTGATCTTGATATGGCGGAAGCGACCGTCCAGAGCGGTATTCTTTGTGTAGTAGCCAAGGATGTAGTAGTCCGAGATTGATGCCTGCGCGTTGCGTATACCGAGGCCAAGATCGTTGTTATCTAAAAGAGCATTGCCCCCCGTGTCTTTGGCCAGCGCGTAGATTGTGTCTTGCGACTGCTGCAGGTCAGCTTGGACTGCGTTCGCGGCTCCTCCGTTGTACATTCCCTCGTTACCTGGTGCCCCCTGGGTCGCATCTCCGAGAGGAGCTTCTGCCACGAGACCGCGTGCGTCCACCGGCCAGAAAGCCACCCCCGCACGGATCGCTTCGTCAATGGTTGCGTGCAACTGTGCCTGATTGTCGGTGCCATTGAGCCGCATACCACCGGCAAAGTAAATTAGGACCTTCTTCTCGTTCAACTGACCGAGTATCTTCGCTGCGGTCTCCAACGCAGAGAGTTGACGGTCGGTATTGAACACGTTGAACTCGGCATCATCCTGCCCGAACGCTGCCCCGGTATCGGCACTGCTCGCATCTTCGGTCGAGTCTGCGCTGCCTTGCCCCTCTCCGACGACAAGCGTCTCGATAATGCTGAGCAGCCGATTTCGGTCTCCCGAAAAGTCCTGCAGGATGTCGACCGCCCCACCGCTATAGCGCAATATAGAAATCAGATCTGCCGGTGACATCTGCTCGCGAATAAACTTCTCAGCCGCAGCAAGCGCACGATATTGATCTGCGGGTTGCATCGTCGTGAAATCGAAATAAAACGAGATCAATCGATGGTCCCTATACTTCAACGAGTCACCGTTCTCGCCTGCAATCTGCGTACGCGTCAGGCGCTTGTAAATCGTGATCTGTTCGCTTTCCTTCGGCTGCGGAGGCAATGGCGTGCCTACAGTTGGGAGAACTTGATGATCTGCGATGCGGATCGCCTGGGGTACGCCGTCTTCAGTCAATGTGAAGTCCTTGGCTGAAAGGCCGTTCACGGCTCTCCCTTGCCTGTCTGTCACTGCGACGGACTCGACGACAAGCTGCGACTTTACCGAGAGGGTAAAGGTGCTATCTCCGTTGGAAGCCTTATTCTGGCCAATCGTCTGGGCACCGAGCGGTGTCCCAATGAGCAGCGACAGAGCAGCTATGAGTGCGCATCGCATAGTCAGAACCGCAGCCTTCCTGTGATTTGGACTGTGCGCATGGTGCTTGCGGTAGTGGGGAGGCCAAAGGTTGGACTCAATAGCGATGGATCGATCATCGTGTTGTATGCCGCGAATACGACGTGATTTAACAGGTTGCTCGCGTCCGCACGCACGTCGAGATTTAGTTTCTTTGTGAGCTGAAAAGTGCGTGATACCGATGCGTCCATAGACAACGCGCTCGGTCCTGTAATCGAATAGCGCCCCGCGTTACCAAACTGTCCGGCAGCTGGCGAGGTATATGCCGCGGGGTTCAGATATCGCCCAGAAGGGGCGCGGTACACCGAGGTTCCCGTTAGATCCGGCCTCACAAGGCCCGTATAGCCCGTACCATTCAATGCCACGAGGTATATCGGCGTAAGCGGCTTGCCGCTCCCCGCAACGAGTGTTGCGTTCACGGTCCATCTCTTGTAAAGACGTCCTCGCCATCCCTGGAGTAACGCGCCCGCTCCAAGCCCTGTCCCTGTCGTGTACTGCAGGGTGAGGTTCATGAGATGACGCTGATCAAAGCTCGAACGACTCCGCTCGGCATCGAGATTAAGCCAATTCTGCGCGATCGCCGGTGAAGCTGCGGCGGGAGTCCCAGCGCCAGCAGAGAGAGGGCCCTGTCCGCCAAGTACAGCGTCGTTGTCGATGGAATGTGCATAGGTATATTGCACCGTAGTCGCGAACCCGTTGCGCAGCCGGCGTCGTACCTGGAGGATGCCAGCGTGACGAATGGAAGTCCCGTGCGATGCCTGATAGACGAACCCGACCGGACACTTTGGACACGGGTTTGTTGCGCCTGGGGCATATGTGTTTGGCAGAAACTGCTGTACTCCGTCTCCCCCTTTTACCCCGTTGTATGTGACTGTCACCTGCAACGAGAACGGAAAATCCCGTTGTACGCTGACTTCCCAAATCTGGGCGTAACCTACACGAAAGTCCGGATCGACCGCAAAGGTATTCTGGGTCGTAGTGGAACATTGGGTGGGACCGCTTGCAAGGGTCTGTGCGCAGTCCATATTGTTTGCCGTCACCGTATGGGATAAAGGAGCTTGCTGAGCCAACTCGAAAGCTGTTTGCTGGTACACGGACGTGTCGACGTAAACTCCGTACCCGATACGAACCAATGCCGAGGAAGCGGGTATAGGGCGCCACGAAATGCCCACCCTTGGCTGAATCTTTGTGCGATCAGGTCGGACAAGCGACCTTGGATAGCTTTGGCCGGTCAACGTGCCCTTCGGGTCGCTCGCCAGGACCTGAGATACAGCTGTGAATCCTTTCGCCACATCGAGATTGACCAGACGGTTCTTCAATTCGTAGATCGGCGCGCCATAGTCCCATCGCACTCCCACCTGCACCGTAACGTTGGGCTGTACATGCCAGTCGTCGTTCACGAACACGTCGTACATCGACTGCCGTAGGTACTTGTCGGCATTGCCATACGCAATCGAGGCCGTATCCGGAATACCACGCAAGAAGTCTGTAAAGTCATTGCCGAATGCCGCACCAGTAAAGGTAAACGTACCTCGCGGATCGACCTGTTGTAGATAACTGAATTCCTGCCTGCGGAAGTCGCCGCCGACCCTGACATTGTGGCGGCCGACGTCCCAGTCAATCCCGTAGCTCACACCGTCCGTACGATTCCGGTTGAAGGCGCTCTGCTCGTCTGTCAGCGTTGCGATACCGCTGGAAAAGCTCAGTGTTGGCGGACCCCAGTCGCGAGCATCCTGAAGATTTCCTGTCATGCCAGCGTCGCCTGAAACGTTCACTCGGTTCATAAACTCAGGCGTTACGTCCGTGCGCATGCGGCTGAACCGGTACCCTAACCTGCTGTACATGCCGCGGCGCAGCTTGTGTTGCCAGTTCATGGTAGCATCTATCCCCAGTGTTTTCGTCGTGTCGCGGAATCCGAAAAGGTTCGACGAATCCTGTCGGATATTTTCAATGTTGAAACTTCCATTGAATGCATCGCGCTGTCCGATGCTTTTATCGAGGCGTAATTGCGCAATATCGTCGTGATCGCCATTAACGACCGGGACCTGGTAGTTGTAGCTTGCATCTCCAGCTAGGTTCGGCAAAGGATACAAAGCCAACAGCGCCTGAGCTACAGAGTCAATCTGGAACCCGGGACTGCGTTGAGCCAATGTAGGCACAAGACCCCATAGCACCTGTGGTTCATTGTCGCGGGTCCACTGGTAGATGACGGAAAAGCTCGGCCCTCGTGGCAGCAGCGCCGGAATTCGCATTGGGCCGCCTAGCGAAGCAATCGCGGTAACGCGGCTGTATCCCGGCTTTTGCTGATTCAGTCCGGTAACCGCGTAGGGCCTAGCATCCAGGGCGGCATTGCCCAAATGAATTCCAAGTCCACCTGTATACAGTGCTGTGCTGCTGCTCCGCTGATTGCCAAACGCCGGGACCGTGGAATACCTTGAAGTGGCCGCATTGTTCGAACTGCCGTTCACGAGGAGGCCTTCGTTCGCTTCCTCTCCTGGCATCGGTGGTGAAGAACTTGCCGCCTCGTTGCCTTCCTCATGCCGCTGTTCAGGCTGCGGAGATGCGGGCAACAGAGCCTGTGGGCTCGCTTTCTGAGATTCTGCTAGGACTGTCTCCAAGGGAAGTAAGTTAAGTTCGATCGATTCCGACGAACTGGCTGCGGTAGATTGAACGACAACCACGCGATCTTGCGGTTCAAAGCAGAGCATTTCTATGTGCAGCTTCCAGGTGCCACTTGCAAGATTGGGAAAACTGTAACGTCCATTTTGATCCGTCGTAACGGTCACGATCTTGCCGTCTCGCGATGCCGTTACGGTGGCCCCCGGTACCGGATAGCCTCCAGACATCACGGCGCCGTGATATTCCGCCAAAGCCACCAGAGGGGGAAAGCCGGCGCAAAACACAAGTAAGCAGAACAGCTGTTTCTTTGCCATAGAGCGGAGGACACCCAGCTGAAGAACAGAAGTGCCGCGACGTGGGGATCAAGTCACCGCCACGCCAGAAGTACAGATCAGTTCGCTTTGGGCATCAGTACTTCATCCACGATGAGCACCTTCACAGGCCCGCGTCCCGCGACAAGTTTCAACCCAAGTTGTTCCTGCAATGCAGTAAAAATTGGAGGTGGAGCGTCGGTGACGCCAGCTTCAGATGCCGTTACGGCACGATCCTCCGGTGTCCAGTGAAGATCAAGATCGTACTCGCGTTCTAGTCCAGTCTTGTCTAGGACGGTGCGTTCAACCTCCTCGGAAAGGCTTTCCGCTAGAGCGCTCATAGTCGAACCCGTTGCCGATAAAGATCCGTCGTTCATCAGCATCATGCCTCGCTTGCCGACCGGTGCCTGGGTCTCCTTGAAACGTACTCCGCCATTCGTGACCACCAAGTCATAGACCGGAAGCGTCTTGACAGCCTCATGCACCTTAAGGTGGAAACGCTCGACCAGAATGGACTGTAGTCGCGTCTCATATTCGGCCTTTTCCCGTGCGTGATCCGATACCTCGCCTTTTGTAGCTGGACCGGGGGTAAGCATCTTCGCCTCAACGTCCCAGTTGGTCTTCTCTGCCCAAGCTGGTAATCCCGAAATCAACCCCGCACGAATGCCATAGGCGTTCGTAAGGAGCAACTTCAAAGGGACATTCGTTGCATGGAAATGCATATCGTCGGTGTTCATGGAAGTCTCATCTCCGCCCGACCGATGCGGCTTGACCGAGATGATGTCGAAGCCCCGAAATACTTGGTCCGGAGTGCCTGAAACTCCTCCTATATCCATCGCTGAGACACGCGCTGCAACGGAAAGGTTCGCACACATCACGGCAACGAGTAGGATCATGGAGTTAATCACGGCCGATCGCAGTGGATGAAGGAAGAGGGTCTTCAATCTCCCTGGCGTGAGGATCTGATCGATTCTCACGCGAAGGCTCGAGGGTCGCGCCATATAGACAAGAGAGGCTAACTCATGGTTTGCCGATACCTTCAAAAGAAGGCTTGCATAGTCCATCGCCGATGGTGAAACCTGAATCGCAGCATAGTCGCTGGTCTCCTCGCCGAGTCTCGCGCACTCCGTTTGCAGCCACCACCCGAAGGGACTGAACCAGAAGACCGCTGTATAGATCCTTGCGCCCAATTGGAGGAAGAAATCGAACTGTCGGACGTGGCTGACCTCATGCGCTAATACTGGAGCCAGTTCGTCAGCGTTCCAGTTGAGGAGCGCGGCCGGCAAGAGGACGTGTAGACCAAAGGTGCAGGGAGTCTCGATCTCACTGGAAAAACGAAGTCGCGTATTCCGAAAGCGAAATTCGGAAGTTGCGCGACTCCAGAGAGAGGCGGCGGTGAACAAACCACCGGCGATACGCACCAACAAGAGAGCAACAATCGCCCAATCAGCAATCGCGGCAACTTCACTCCAAGAGAAGGCCACCGCTCCGCCCAAATGAATCTCTACCCGGCTGCCCGATTGATGCCGGGCTGCGAACTGCGGGATATTGGGTACCGTCGTCCTAACGGCATCAAGCGCCGACCCAAATAAAGAGGGCTCAGAAATGTGAGGAATCGCAAGATGGGGACCATTATGCAACAGAAACATGCAGAAACTTGCAGCGATGACAACTGCCCAGGTGATCTTACGAAATACGGGATGCCGAACCCGAAAAAACGCCATCAGAAGAGCCGCAAGAACTCCACCGAGGAGAGAGCGCAGTGCAATGCCAAGGGTAGATTCGAACATTAGCTGCCTCCGTCACGCGCACGCTTGATGCGTGCAGCAATCTTGTCGAGTTCGGTTTTACCGAGGGCCCTCGCATCCACCATCCCAACAAGCAGTTCCTTCATCGATCCAGCGCAAAACCAGTCCGCGACCCGCTGAACGGCGCGGGCCGTAACGACCTCGCGACTTTGAGCAGGCTTGTAAACGTAGGTTCTGCCCTCGATGTCATGCGTGAGATACCCTTTGTCTTCGAGGCGCCGCAGTACTGTACGAACAGTCGATTCCTTCAACTTGCGCCCCAACGCTTCCCGGACAGCGTCTGCCGTGGTTTGCCCGGCGTCCCAAATAAGTGTGAGAACTTCTCGTTCCAAGTCACCAAGGTCACTTGGGTTATGCTCGTCCATCGTTACCCCTTGTAGTGCTACGGATCGTAGCAAACTATCGACGAGTGTGTCGAGCGCTATCGGTTGAACTGATTACACGCAATTGCAAATCTCCCTAAACCCTGGACTTGAATTCAGAGGGTGCACCATCTCCAGGGCAGTAACAAATTTCCGTTGACAAGAAGTCCTGACTGGGATAGCGTCTTGCTATCTGCTACTGATAGTAGCACTACCAGTGGTAATGCTTCTCGCGGTAGCACTAAGGCGGCGAATCTAACGAGAGGAGACTTCATGAGCAAAGCAGAGAAAAGGCACGACGTAATTGAGACGAGGCGTTCTCACGGGATGGATCTCGAAGTGATCGACTTCGGGGATCTCCAGGTTCTTGAGGAAGCAATCGCTCCCATTTTCCTGATTCCACCTGCGGGTGGGACCTGCAGCGGGGGCGCGGGTTCCGGCTGTGTCTGCCATCCGGCAGGTTGAAGTCATCGGCGCTTCCACCGCGCCGAGAGCAAGCCTGTTGGCCATTTAAAGACCATCAAGGCCAGAGTTGGCCTTGATGGTCAGTTCCTCATCGTCAGGAGTTGCCATGATTCAAAGCCGCGATCTCGCTGTCGTTGATGAGCTGCATGTTTTTCGCCCAATCGATTCGGACCAGTTTCTGGTATTCCATCCTGAAACATACAGTCTCTTTCGTGTGGGCTCGACTCTGGCGCAGATTCTACTGTCCCTGCAGCAGGGTGAATCTGCGGATGATCTCGCCGCAGCAAACGGGACATCTGTGGATGAGCTGAACGAGAGGATCGGCACTCTCGCGGATGTTGTCAGCAGATCGTGGCGCTCTGATGACGCGATCGTTTTCGATGTCTCAAAGGACTCCGACTATCGAAACCGCAGAGTTGGCCTGACGCTTCATGTTGCAAATGCCTGCAACTTGGACTGTGTGTACTGCTATGCGGACGGCGGAGACTACGGCCGCACCACACAGACGAAGATGGACCAGGGCCTTGCGCTGGAGTCTATCGACACAATGTATCGAAACTTCCCTAACATCGAGAGCATTCTCTTCTTCGGCGGAGAACCAACTCTTGCCATCGACGTAATCGATGCCGTATGTCAGCATATCCAAGCGAAGCTGGCGGCCGGGGAGATCGAGCATCTTCCACAATACTCCATGGTAAGCAATGGAACGTTGCTGGATAGCGCCGAGGCTATTCGAGTCATTCGCGATAATATGATTGGTCTGACAGTTAGCATTGACGGCCCCAAAGAGATCAACGACAAGCTCAGGCCTGACAAGGGCGGAAAAGGTAGCTACGACAAGATCAAGGCTGGATTTGACCGCGTCGTTCGGGAGACCGGCATCATTCCGAGTGTAGAGGCAACGTTCACGCAAGCGCATCTAGACGCCGGTCTCACGATGAATGGCGTGGTTGATTTCCTGCACGAGGAGTTTCAGTTCAGCGTCGGCACCATCGCCCACGTGAGTTTGCCAAAAGAACACCCGCTCACCATCAAGCAGCAAACAGGCACAACGGAGATGCAGAAGACGTTTCGCGCGCTCCTCTATGCAATAGGGAATGGCGAGCGTCCCAAGCTTGAAAAGTCATTTCTGATGCCGCTGCTGCAGTTTGTAAAGAAACGGGGATCTCGCTTTACCTGTTCGGTGGGACACGACGGATTCGACATAACCACGGATGGAGATATCTATCCGTGTCAGGTCTATATCAATCAGGATGATTTTCTTATGGGAAACGTGCATGATTTCGACATGGACCGCCCATCCGAGCAGTTCCTGAAGGCTACCCGCCGCTTGACATATCGAGATAAGTACAAGAATCCCATTTGCAAGGAATGCTGGGCGAAATCGTTTTGTTTCACTTGTCCGGGCTCTGACACGTTCAGTTCGAACAACTATCAGATTCCCGTGAGCTTCTGTGACGGTGTGCGTGGTTGGATTGAGTTCGTACTCTCAGTCCTGTACGAAGTTCGATCCGAGCCGAAGATGTGGGCGAACTTCCTTGAATCGCTCAAGATTCTTGCTAAGGACATGGAGAAGCAGACGCCAGGCTTGACATTCGACCAGCCCTCAATCGTGCCACTTCCAGTGCGCTCTCCCACAGAGAGGCTATATCAGATTCAAGGGGTCTCACGATCTGAACGATCGACGTGACGTTTCGTATCCGTGCCCATAAACGGAGGAACGGTTGAACATGAAGCACCAAGTGGTGGACGACATTGAGACTTGGCTGCTCTTCCGCAGAAGAGCGGGTGACCTTTATATCGTCGGGAGCCGGTACGGGGACAACTATCTCGTTGTTCCCAAAAACAAACTCTCTGCTGTCCAGGAGGTAGTCTCCCTCTTTGATGGAGAACACGACATCGAAGACCTCCTGAAAGATGATCCTAAGGCCAAATATACCGGGAAACAAATAGGGGATCTCTTTCTTAGACTGCGCGAGGCGGGTCTGGTTAAGACTGCAAAAGTTTCGAAGAAAGCTGCCAGCGAGGTTCTACAGCACTCCATTATGCTCTTCCAGGTACCGGTCGAGCGAGCATTCAGCTATGTAACAACGGCGGCAGAGATATTTCGTCCCTGGGTGATGCTGTTTTCATTGCTTGTCTGCGCTGTACTACTCCGGCATTTTTCCATGGATCGGCTGGGGAGCGTCTTGGTGAAGGCGGCTCCCGTAGTGGAAGTGCGCGATATCTTGTTCTTCTGGTTAGGCTTTATCGCCATCGCGATCCTGCATGAATGTGCGCATGGACTCGCCGCAAAGCGTTGCGGGCTAAATCCTTCCAAACTGAATGTTGCGTTGTATCTAGCCTTTATTCCCTATATCTATCTCCAGATTCCGGGCATATACACTCTGCCTCCCAAGAGGCGTCTCCTCGTATGGTCGGCAGGAATCTACGTAAACGTGCTGTTGGTCGCCATATTGTGGCTTGTATTGCAATGGTGTCCTACGGGAACGGTTTCGGCTGCAATCATGGCGAAGCTCATCTGGGCGAATCTAAGCATCATCATTTTTAACCTGTCGCCGTTAATGGCTACAGACGGCTATTTTCTTCTGTCAACATTACTGAAGACCCCGAATATTCGGACGAACGCGTATCTGGAGTTCAAGAAGTGGGCACAGAGAAAGCACAATCACTTTACATGGCCTCTGGCCGTTTACTTCACGGCTAGTTCTTTTGTGATCGCCGTCATGTTGCTTCGAACCATCGAGTCCGGCTATGGTGCCGTTGCAGGTGTCGTCAACAGTGGGTTTTCTCTACGAAGCCTCGTTGATTTATGGCCGTTTATCTTGGTCCTTGTTCCCCTCGTCCTGCAGCGTATTTGGAAAGTGTATGGAAAAGTCGAGCCGTGCGCTGCCCAACAGTAACGAACTCTACCCTATAGAGAGGACACTCATATGAAAACAACATTCCTTTTCGCAACGTGCTTGGCGTGTGCTTCTATTGCTTCCGCAGAATGCAAAGTAGTGGCCAATGGAAAGCAGGCCGCATGCGACCAGCAGCAGGAAAAAGCACTGGTTGACCAGCTCAACAGGGGAATTTCCGGTCTTGACCCTCAAGGGCTCGATACCTCGAACTTCTCCCGGTTGCAGTCATCTGACAGCCCTGTTCTCGGAAAGAACATCGCCGATACACCGGCCTTTAGTCAATCAGCGAAAGACCTCCAGGCACAGATGACAGCCATGTCTGATGCGGTTCGCGGGCCGGATGCGGTGCGCTAGAGGACTGGAGCAATTGAGCGGCGGAAAACTGGTCTCGTTTCCTCAGACCGAGACAACCGGCAAAATCAAAATGCTATAGCTGCTATGCCGGATGCCCCGATCTAATCGGCGTATGGATAGTTCGTCGATCCTGAAAAAGGTGAGTTGTGTGCATTCGTCGTCGATCCATAACAACCATCCTCCGCGGCTCGATGAATGGTTGAAATTGGAGCCCGTTTCGGAGCCCGTTGTGTGCCGAATGGGCTCCAAAAGCGTCACTCGGCTCCGTGTAAGTCATTGAAAAACATGGCACTCCAAGGGGTACGGCCCGCCTGTTAACCGAAGGGTTGTAGGTTCGAGTCCTACCTGAGGAGCCAATAAAATCAACAACTTAGAGCAGCAGAAAGCAGCAGAAAGACACGGAATTGGCCAGATTGTAGTCAATTTTGTCGTCACTCACTTTCAAAACGGGTGCTAACCCATAGCAACCGAGCTCCGTTGTGGCCTCCCGATAGACCGACTCCAGACCTCCAGACGCTTGTCCTGAACCACGCCTTCGCGTGGTGCCGGACTCCCTGAAATTTGATCGAATTTTGCCTTCGCCTGAACCTTCAGTCGCGCACCCACACAGGCGCGCTCACCGACAGGACAGGAGCCCCGAATGGCAACTTATCAGAGAGGAAAGTATTGGTGGTACCGATTTCGTTTCGCCGGCGAGCGAATCGACGAACCGACAAAATCGACATCGCGAACCGTCGCGAAAGAGGCTGAACGGCAACACCGAAGAACACTCGAAGCTGGCTACAACAACTTCAAAGAGGTTCGGCAGAACCGTGTCCGGATTCTTGAGGAGATCATCGACGAATACCTCACGGGCTACCGGCTCCGCTACCGGTCGGCGAGTTTTGCCGAATACGCGCTCGGACACGTCAGCCGTCTTCTCGGCACGAAGATCGTCGCC
>DAIDGW010000227.1 GCA_027452245.1 Acidobacteriaceae bacterium | reverse complement strand
TCATCCAGGCAGATCGCCATGCGGAATCCTGCATTCTTGGCCAGTTCTCCCGGAAGTGCGAATACATCGGGGGCCATCGGGGTGGGATCGAAGGCAGCAGATTTGGAAAATGAGACATTCACTTCACCGGTGCTCAAGTTGTAATTGAGATCGGGTTTGACGCGGCGGCCGAAGCGAGCAACCCAGTCTTTTACGCGGTCCCAGGGCCCGGCGGAGCGCAAGACTTTCTCCGTAAACTTTTCCAAGAATTGCGTATAGCTGGAGTAGCTGCTCACCGTGAGGCTGACAGTGCGAATGTGTCGTTTCTGCAGCTTAAGGAAAGCCACGGAGACGAGAGAGCTTTTGCCGAACCGCCGCGGTGACAGCAGGAATACCTTCTGGCCGTCAGCAAGATCCCGCACCAGGCGAGCGAGTTCCTCGGTGCGGTTGACGAAGTTTACGTCGTCGATAATCTCGCCATAGATGAAGGGATTGTCCATTACGCTAGTAAGCGTAACGCTAGATGGCGTAATAAGCAAGAGGCGGGTCTACCCCATGTACCATGACTGCATGCGCAGGAATGAAATGCAGCCTTCCACGGATACGACCATGCCGCGGGTAAAAGTCACACCACGAGGCGCCACGCGGCTGAAAGCGGGGCATGTGTGGGTATATCGCTCCGATGTCATGGCGGGGAGAGAAATTTCGCAAGGGTCCCTCGTTGAAGTGATGGATGCTCGCGGCAGAAGTTTGGGTACGGCCTTTTATTCCAGCAGTTCTCAGATTGCGATTCGGATGATCTCAGCGGTGCGCGTCCCGGAGTTCTCCGCATTGTTGCGGCACAGGATCGGCGAAGCGATCGAATACCGCAAGCGGATCGTGCAGGATTCCGACGCCTATCGAGTGATCTTCAGCGAGGCCGACTTCCTTCCGGGATTGATTGTAGATCGCTATAACGACATTTTGACGGTACAGATTCTTACCCAGGGAATGGATTCGGCGAGCGTACGAGATGAGGTCCTGGACGAGTTGAGCGCCCGGCTGCAACCCGAGTCGATCATCGAGCGTGTGGATGCGCGGGTGCGGGATTTGGAGAAATTGGCGCCGCGAGCCTCCGCTCTGTTGAAAGGGGAAAAGACCGCGACGACCGTGCTGATGAATGGAGTCCAGTTCCAGTATCAGGCGCTGGAAGGACAGAAGACCGGAGCGTTTCTGGATCAGCGCGAGAACTATGCCGCGGCTGCTCGCTATGCCCTTGGGGAAGCCCTCGATGTGTTTTGCTACCAGGGAGGGTTCGCACTTCATCTGGCCGAGCGTTGCCGGCAAGTGACAGGTATTGACAGTTCCCGTGCGGCATTGGAAGCGGCGGAAGCTAACGCCCGGCTCAACGGGCGGCAGATTGAGTGGTTGGAAGGGAATGCTTTTGATGTTCTCAAGGATTGGGCGAGCTCTGGAAAACGATTCGACACGATCATTTTGGATCCGCCGGCGTTCGCAAAGACTAAGCAGGATGTAGATGCGGCCCTGCGGGGATACAAGGAATTGAATCTGCGTGCTCTCAAAATGCTGCGTTCGGGCGGCCTGCTGGTCACGTGCTCGTGCTCGTATCACGTAAGTGAGGCTTCGTTGCTGCAGGTGCTTTCGGAGGCAGTGGTGGACGCGCGCAGAACGGTGCGGTTGCTGGAGGTCAGGGGCCAATCCAAGGATCATCCCATCCTGCTGAACGTTCCGGAAACGGCCTATCTGAAGTGCGTAATATGCTACATAAGTGATTGAATAAAAAGGCTATTTTATAGTTGACAATAAAACGCTCAACTTTTATGATTCTTCTACGCTAATCAGGTCATCTGATTAGGTAACGGAAGCTATAGATAAAGCTTCGAGCAAGTACGAAAGTGAGAAATTAGGAGGATTATAGTCATGACCGTTTTGACCCGTTGGGAACCGTTCCGTGAGTTTGCCACCCTGCAGGACCGCATGAACCGCCTGTTCCGCGAGTCCTATGAGGGCCGGGATGAGGCTCTGACCACGTCAACTTTTGCGCCCGCCGTCGATGTCTACGAAGACGAGCACAACATCGTTCTGAAGATCGAAGTTCCGGGAATCGACGAGAAGGACATCGATATCCGGCTGGAGAACAACACGCTGACCATTCATGGCGAGAGGAAGATCGAGAAGGAAGAGAAGGAAGAAAATTATCGCCGTGTGGAGCGCCAGTATGGCAGCTTTACCCGTACTTTCACTCTGCCGAACACGGTGGATACTGAGAACGTTCAGGCCAATTACGACAAGGGCGTTCTGAAGGTTCAGTTGGCCAAGCGCGCTGAGGCGAAGCCGAAGCAGATCAAAGTGAACGTGAGTTCCGGCAAGAACCTCGAAGGCAGCTCAGGTAAAGAGGGGAAGGGCCCAAGCAAAGCGGCCTAAGACTGATCGAGGGCAGCCGCCCTCGGCTGTAGGCCGAAGCATATTGAACTGCGGGAGGCGGCAGAGGTGGCCGCCTCCCTTTCGTTTTTGCAATTGCGGAATTTGGTAATTGAATCATTGGGCCGCTGCGGAGAACTTCGAACCATTCCATTACCAAATTTCGAAATTACTCACGAGAGGTTTTTATGGCAATCCGTTGGGACAAGTTGACAGTGAAAGCGCAGGAATCGGTGCAGAGGGCGAACGAGTTGGCGTCGGAGCATGGGAATCCCGAGTTGGTGCCACTGCATGTTCTGGCGGCGCTGCTTGAGGACAAAGAGGGTATTGTTTCGCCTGTATTGGAGAAGATCGGAATCGGCCCACAGGCCGTGTTGAGCGATGTCTACCGCGAAATGGAGAAGCTGCCGAAGGTTTCCGGCGAAGGAGTTCAGGCCAATCTCTCGAATAGCGCCAACAAGATGCTGGAGCAGGCGTTCAAAGAAGCGGCGAACTTCAAGGACGAATACGTTTCGACCGAACATTTGCTGCTGGCCGCGACTCATCAGAAGCAGGATCCGGCACAGCAGATCCTGAAAAGGCATGGAGCGAGCTATGACGACATTCTGAAGGCGCTGACGGTGGTGCGCGGGTCGCAGAAGGTGACCGATCAGAATCCTGAGGCCAAATACCAGGCGTTGGAACGTTATGCTCGCGACCTGACGGAGCAGGCCCGCAGGGGCAAGCTCGATCCTGTTATTGGACGGGACGAAGAAATCCGGCGGGTGGTGCAGGTATTGTCACGACGCACGAAGAACAATCCCGTGCTGATTGGTGAACCTGGAGTGGGCAAGACTGCGATTGTCGAAGGACTGGCGCAGCGGATCATTTCCGGTGATGTTCCAGAGGTGCTGAAGAACAAGCGGGTGGTCGCGCTCGACCTGGGAGCGATGCTCGCGGGAGCTAAGTACCGGGGCGAGTTTGAAGACCGGCTCAAGGCGGTTTTGAAAGAAATCGAAGATTCCCAGGGGCAAGTCGTTCTCTTTATCGATGAGTTGCACACCTTGGTTGGGGCGGGGGCGGCAGAAGGTGCGATTGACGCTTCCAACATGCTGAAACCGGCACTGGCTCGGGGAGAGTTGCGCGCGATTGGTGCGACCACGCTCAACGAATATCGCAAGTACATCGAAAAAGATGCGGCGTTGGAGCGGCGTTTCCAGATTGTGTTCGTAGGCGAGCCGAATGTGGAAGATACAATCGCGATTCTTCGCGGGCTGAAGGAGCGGTACGAGGTGCATCACGGTGTGAGGATCAAGGACTCGGCGATCGTGGCGGCGGCAACGCTGTCGCACCGGTATATCTCGGATCGTTTCCTGCCCGACAAGGCGATCGATTTGATCGATGAAGCGGCGGCATCGTTGCGCATTCAGATTGATTCCTTGCCGACCGATATCGATCAACTCGAGCGGCGGGCCACGCAACTGGAAATTGAAAAGCAGGCGCTGAAGAAAGAGGACGATCCGAACTCGAAAGAGAGATTGACAGTCATCGAGCGTGAACTCGCCGAAATCCGCGAGAAATCGAATGCGCTCAAGGCGAACTGGAAGAAAGAGAAAGACCTGATCGCCCGGACGCGCTCTCTCAAAGAAAACATCGAGCGTCTGAAGACTGAAGAGCAAGCGGAAGAACGGAAAGGCAATCTGCAGCGTGTTGCCGAGATTCGCTACAGCCTGATTCGCCAGGCTGAAGCGGAGCTGGCAAGCCTCACCAAACAGATGGAGAGTCAGGGCGCGCAGAGAATGCTGAAAGAAGAAGTAGATGAGGAAGATGTGGCGCGGATTGTTTCCAAGTGGACCGGAATTCCTGTTTCAAAGATGCTTGAAGGAGAAGTGAAAAAGCTGGTCACAATGGAAGAACGTCTGCGACAGCGTGTCGTGGGCCAGGATCCGGCGCTGGAACGGGTGGCCAATGCGATCCGGCGGTCGCGCGCGGGGCTGAGCGATCCCAAGCGCCCGATCGGATCGTTCATCTTTCTGGGGCCGACGGGCGTGGGGAAGACCGAGTTGGCGCGTGCGTTGGCGGAGTTTCTGTTTGATGACGAGCATGCAATGATTCGCATCGACATGTCGGAGTACATGGAGAAGCATTCGGTGGCCCGTCTGATTGGGGCGCCCCCAGGATATGTGGGCTATGAGGAGGGCGGACAGCTGACGGAGCAGGTGCGGCGGCGTCCCTATTCAGTGGTCCTGTTCGATGAGATCGAAAAGGCGCATCCGGACGTGTTCAATGTGCTGCTCCAGATCATGGATGATGGCCGGCTGACGGATGGCAAGGGTCGGGTGGTGGATTTCAAGAACGCGATCCTGATCATGACGTCGAACATCGGGTCCATGTACTTGCAGGCAGAAAATCTGCGCGGCGATACGGATTTCGAAAAGGCCAGCGAGCAGGTAATGAATGCGCTGCACGGGCACTTTAAGCCCGAGTTCCTGAACCGCGTAGATGACATTATTGTGTTTCGTCCGTTGGGCAAGGAACAGCTGGTGAAGATCGTCGACTTGCGGTTGGAGGACCTGCGGCGGCTTTTGGCTGATCGCAAGATTTCGATCGAATTGACGGACGCAGCCAAGGAATTGCTGTTCACGCAGGGATACGATCCGGCATTCGGGGCGCGTCCGCTCAAGCGGGCGATTCAGCGGCTGGTTCAGGATCCGCTGGCGCTGAAGATCCTAGATGGCGCGGTATTGCATGGCGACCACGTCATCGCAGATGCGGACAAGAAAGCCGGGAAAATGACTTTCCGTGTGAGTGAGCGGATAAGGGAGAAAGAAGCAGCGAGGATGCGCTAATCGTGATTTGTGCGGTTGTTCGTCTCAGGCCCGGCTAGCGGAGCGGAACGGAAGCCAGTAGGTTCGCATCGCTCGCATTGGGCGACGAGCCATTGGGGTCGCCCGGTCTCTTCTGTTGGACGACAATGCGTATGGTCGGAGGGGCTGCTATGATCGAGTTGAAGCGGCAGCTTCCGTGAGAATCTGTTGTATGCAAGACTTTGATAACGAAGAGATACCGATCATTTCCGGCAGAGGAGAAGGATTCATGGATGAAGCACCGGCCACAGGATCTGGCGCGTCGCGCCGTAATGAAGACATCGCACTTGATCTGATGAAGTTTATTGCCATGACCACCGGGTACGGCAGGACGGCCTCGACGGGCGGGGCGGGATTTACGGGCGGAGGTACGGCTTCCAAACCGGAAGACTACGCCAGCCACCTGCTCGAGCTCTACGGAAAGTGCCTGGGGGCGGTGGCAGGCAAGAAATAGCGGGAGCCGAGTGCATGGAAAATAGAAGAACCGCGATCTTCATCGCGGTTCAGAGTTGACCGGAAATAGCCTAGCGGCGGCCCTTCTTCGCTTTCTTCTTGGACGCCTTCTTGCCAGCTTTTTTAGCAGCCTTCTTCTTGGCAGGCTTAGCCTTCTTTTTGGCTGCTTTCTTTTTCGCGGGAGCCTTTTTGGCTGACTTCTTTTTCTTGGGAGCAGCTTTCTTCTTCGTCGCCGGGCGACTGCTGCCGCCACCACCTGTAGTAGCTGGCGCCGCGGGTTTCGGGGCAGGTGGCGCGGGCGCGACCGGTTCCGGTTCGCTCATTTCCGGTTCTGCCATTCCGGGCTCTTCCTCTTCTTCTTCCTCTTCCTCAAAATCTTCTTCCAGCGACTCGTTATAAGCGCCGCTGTCGCCAAAATCCTCTTCGTCGTCACGTCCGTAGAGCGTGGGGTCGTAGAACGTCATTGCTCCTCCTGATCTGATCTTAGTGGCGGCCCGGTGCGAAACTGAGAGCGCAGGGCTGCGGGCAAGAATGTTTAAAAGACCACCGGAACTTCTGCTGCAACGGCGCGCGATTATAGCACGACGTTTGGTGCAGTTTGCAAGGACTCGAAATACATTGGCTGCACTTCTACCTGTTACCACACAGAGGCGAGAAAAGGGAAGAGGAATCGCATAGTCTGAGATTGCGTAATCTGTGATCTTGGGAGAATGTGCAGAGTGGAGCTTGTAGAAGGAAAAGAAAGGACGGGCTTAGGCATTTGGATCTCCTTTCCGCAACGGATAGACCCAAATGCCGAGATCCCGCAAGACAAGATGACTTACTTCAACGACTTTACGTACTCGGCGACAGCCTTGGCGTCGTCAGGGGAAAGTCCCGAGAGGCCTTTTTTATGTGGGGCCTTTTTGGCCTCATCACCCTTGGTGAGCAGATCGGTAATCTGTCCGTTGCTCAGGCTTGCGCCCTTCAGGGCCGGTCCGATTTTGCCCTGGCCTTCGGCGCCATGGCAGGCAGCGCATTTTGCTTTATAGATTGCGGCTCCGTCTGCGGCCAGGGCCGGTTGAGGCACTGCAATGCAGACGGCAAATGCAATAACGAGTAGAGCTACGAGAACATGCTTCATGAAGTCCTCCTGAACGTTGGTGGTGTGATTGCCAGTTTCCGCGAGGAGTCGAAAACTCGTAAAAACAAGGAAATTCTATCCAGTGATCGGGAGGCAGTCCGTGATTAGAAACACATGCCTTTAGGAGGCTGGGCGAGTTACCGAAGTGAAAATGGTTGATTTTGACAGTTTGAATGTGCGCTTACCGGGGAATCTGAATGGTGAGAATCATCCCAGGCCGGAGGACGGCAATATTACGGTTCGTGCGCTTCAGGGCTTCCACGGTCGTGTTGTAGGCACTGGCGATAGAGTAGAGCGTCTCTCCCGTCCTGACCTTGTGGTGAACGACACTGTCTTCGGGAGAACCTCTGTCCGGGGTAGATTGGGCTGTTTTCTCCAAAGCGACTGTATGGGTCTGGTTGCTGGCGGTTTCTACCGTCCTAGTATGGAACCCGGATTTATGCGCGGACGCGACTTCAGCCTCATGGACGCGGGGCGATACGGGCAGGTGTAGAGCCAGTACCCGGCGTCCGCGAAGGCTGTCTCCGTGCAAGCCGTTCCAGCGGCGCAGCATTCGGGCTGAAACACCGAAATTGTCGGCCACGCTTTCGACGGTGTCGCCACTTCGGACTTTATAGCGGGTGATGCGGTGGGCATAGGTTGCGCCATCGCTCACGGGGTGTCTGCCCGGAGCGATGGGAATGATCAACTTGGCATCGGCGGACAATTCCTTGCTATCGAGGTTGTTCGTTTCGATGATCGCTTTGGTTGTCACGCGGTAGGTACGTGCCAAGGAAGCCAAAGTATCACCGGGGCGAACGGTGTGATAGCGCCACCACAGCCGCATGTCGGTCGGGATGGAAGCGATCGCGGCTTGGTAGGTTTCTGTTGTTCCAGGCGGGAGGTGCAGGTCGAATTTGCCATCACGGGGGGTACTCAGCCGGAGCAGGCTGGGGTTTAGGTCCTGGATCTCTTGCTGCGTTGATCCAACGCATTCGGCGGCGAGACGAAGATCGACGGGATAGTCGATAGTGACGCTGTCGTAGTCCGCCGGCTTGTCCATCACAACATCATCCAGCCCGTATTGTGATGGATTCTTGGCCATGATAGTCACTGCCAGAATGATCGGGACGTAGTTGCGGGTCTCTTTGGGGAGCACGTTGCGGCGATAGAGTTCCCAGAAATCCGCGTATCCGGTGCGCTTGACGGCTGCCTGGACGGTACCCGGGCCGGAATTGTACGCGGCCATTGCCAAGTACCAGTCGCCGAACTGGTTATAAAGATCTTTGAGGTGACGGGCAGCGGCGCGCGTTGATTTTTCGGGATCCTGGCGGTCGTCAACCCACATGCTGTGATGCAGCCCGTAGCCTCGGGCGCGACTGCTCATAAACTGCCAAATGCCGCGTGCGCCGGCGCGGGAGACGGCGAGTGGATGAAATCCTGATTCGGCCTGGGCCAGGTAGATCAGATCCTGAGGAACGCCTTCTTGTTTCAGGATTGGCAGCATCATGTCGCGATAGCGTCCGGAACGAGCTAGGGCGCGGACGAAGACGCCGCGGCCGTGATTAGAGAAATAGCTGATATATCCCGCGACCTGGTCGGTCATCATCAGGGGGAGATCGGAGTGGGTATGTTTGATCTCCGCCTGCGCCTTGGCTTTGACGTTGGGGTCAGCCGAAGGAGTGATGCCGTTGGTCTCATCGATTGGGGCCGGTTCGGACTGTTGCTGAGCCTCCTGATCGCCACCCGAGCCGCCGAGGTTCAGCTGGTTGATACCCTCGACGATATGGTTGAATTCGGTCTCCAGGCGATCGTCCGAACGAACGTCAAAGTTGCTGCTAAGAAGCGAATTCAGGGCACTGTCGAAATTCTGCTTGGCGAGATCGACTTTACCGGCCTGGTAGTTCGCGAGTCCTGTCTGATATTGCTTTTCAGCACTGCTGATCAGGGTCGCAACGGGGTCGGCTGCCGGAGTAGGTTGGGTGTCGGCGACTGCCGACGGTGCCAACTGATGGGCACTGGTTGTCTGCGCCGCAGGCCCCGAGGGATTCAGCGACGTAGCGGCTACCGATTGTGAATTCGAGACAGATGAATGCGCAGCGGTAGAAGCATTCAGCGGAGGAGCGGACTTGGGCGGCAGCAGCGCGACCGGTTTCTGAGCAGTTTGACAGGAAGAAGCTGCCAAAGCTATCAGGGCCAGAGCTGAGATCCTCAAATGGAGGTGGGTAAGCCGCATATTCTTCTATGAGATGCGAAACTTCTCCTTAGATGAAAGCCGTGTGGATTCTATCAGAATCGTACGCGCCACCGGCTCGTGGGGTCAATCGCCGAAAAGGCACCAGACTGGTTACTTTCGGCACTCGCTCTACAAGTTACTCGCAAACTCAAAGCTAATCCTGTCAAGCATTTAACCAGCGTTGTGATGCCGGCAGTGGCGCGGTGGTTGGCAGCGATTCTGCCTGCAATCTCGCCGGATTTGAGATATCAGTCGGCGCGAGCTTCTATTCGGGAGGCGGCACCGGGGTCACTTGCACCTTGGCACCGCTGTTGTGCTTGAGAATGAGCGAGGCGGCGGAACCATTCTTTGTATTGAGGTCCGGACTCTGTGGGATACCGATTACGGCACGATTTCCCTTGAGATCGGCCAGTTCAAGGGTCGGCATGCCGGGGGAATGCAGGCATAAGGAACTTCCGGCGGAGGAATTCGACTCCTGGCTCAAGGCGGCGCAGGCCTTGTCTTTGTCGGCAGTCAGGGAGATTTTGGGGACATTCTCGTCGGCTCCGTTGAGCGTCAGCGAAGTCGTTGTACCTTGGACATCTATCACTGCCGAGCCATCCTCGGTTTTGGAATGCATTTCGAGTTCAGATCCGGTGGCATCGCTGCGCAATGAGGATATGACAGCATTGTTGTGCAGGAGATTGACTGACGCTGATTCATGAACTGCGGTTTCTGGGAGGAAAAGGTTAAGGGTGGCATCCTCGCCGCCGCCTAGAAGTTGAACCCGGCTTTCCCCACTGGCCGCATAGATCTCGAGGCCTGCTCCATTCGGGAATACCGCCAAGCGACTGCGGGCGTTACCTTCGGAGTCGTTCATTACGAAGCTTTTCGCAACGACGCGATCTGCCTTGATCGTGTGATGGCCGTGAATCCATCCGGCCGCGACTACCACAAACAGCACGGAGGCGATACCGGCTCCAATGCACTTCATACGGAGGATTTCCTTGTGCAATCGCGCGATTTCTGCGCGTAGGTCGTCTTGCCGCATATCAGAATTCATAATGTGTTCTCACCCACGGGAGAAGTGTGCGTCAGATGCTGTCGTTATCATGGCAGTACGTTTGGTGAGGCGCAATAGTTCAGAAGTAGTCGCACCAGTCCAACCCCAGAGTAGACGTTAATTGTTATACCGAGTAAATACAGGCATCCCATGAATGACGCCGCCGGAGGTTATGGAGTACATGAGTAGGGGAGAGGCAAAAAGGCGATCAGAGTTTCTATTGTTCGGGATCTTTGTGGCGAGTACTACAATCCAATCGGGATTATGAGAACCCTCATATGAGAGCCATTCAAGTCAAGCAAGTCGGCGGGCCCGAGGTGATGGAAACGGTGGAGCTGCCAATTCCTCAGGCAAAGGGTACTGAGGCAGTAGTGAAAATTGCTGCTTCGGGAGTGAACTTCATTGATGTTTATTACCGGGAAGGCCGGTACAAGGCGCAGTTGCCCTTTGTTGTGGGACAGGAAGGTGCGGGGGTTGTCACTGCAGCTGGTCCGGAAGCGAAATCGGTCAGAGTGGGGGATCGCGTGGCATGGACCGGGCAGCTCGGCAGCTATGCCGAATATGCGGCGGTTCCCGCAGACCGCCTGGTTCCAATTCCGGAAAGCATAACTGATGAGCAAGCCGCAGCGACGATGCTGCAGGGTATGACTGCACATTACCTGGCACATGACACGTTTACCCTAAAACGCGGAGACACGGCACTTATTCATGCGGCGGCGGGTGGGGTAGGCTTGCTGCTGGTGCAGATGGCGCACAACATCGGAGCGAGGGTGATCGGAACGGTGTCGACGGAAGAAAAAGCCCAACTGGCGCGGGATGCCGGGGCGGATGAAATTATCTTTTACACCAAGACAGATTTCGAGACGGAAACAAAGCGACTGACCGGCGGGAAGAGTCTTGATGTGATCTATGACTCTGTGGGAAAGACGACTTTTGAAAAAGGGCTGAACCTGCTGCGTCCTCGCGGCATGATGGTGTTATTTGGAGGATCCAGCGGCGCCGTACCGCCATTCGACCCGATCACGCTCACTCAAAAGGGGTCGCTGTTTTTGACCCGCCCGACGCTCGTCAACTACATTGCAACTCGTGAGGAACTGATGGCGCGCTCGAAGGCAGTATTTGACATGATCGCTGCCGGGAAACTGAAGCTCCGCATCGAGCACAAATATTCTCTGGTAGAAGCGCAGCGGGCCCATCGTGATCTGGAAGGAAGAAGGACGACCGGGAAGCTTCTGCTGATTCCGTAAGGGCCCGAATACAAGCAAGAAAAACCGTGAAAGCAACAGAGACTCGAGAAGCTGCTGTAAGTTCCATCGGCAACTGCATTACCGCGGCGGTCGGTTCAGTTCTTTGCCGAGGAAGAATTTAAGAATTGAATTCTCCACGGCGGTACGATCTTACGTACTCCGGTACTTCGTGTCCGGGACCTAAACGAGGATCAGCGACTGGTGTCCCCGGGGAAAGGGCGAGCGGAAGCACTCCTGCCCAGGTTGGGAATGGGTAATCCTCTTCATCATCGACCGGCGGCCCAGTGCGCACCTTGGCTGAGAATTCCTCGATTGGCAGGCGCAGCACAGATGTTTGCTTAAGCTCGCGTTCGTTTGGCTGACGTGCTTCGTTCCAGCGGCCGGGAAGAATGTGTTCCGAGAGAACGCGGAGCGCGGCCAGTTTCTCGTCGGGATCGTCGACCAGGGTTGCTGTGCCCAAGACCACGACCGAGCGATAGTTCATGGAGTGATTGAAAACAGAGCGTGCGAGCACCAGTCCATCGAGCAAGGTGACGGTAAGGCAAATCGGAGCCCCAGCTTTCATCTGCCGGAGCATGCGGCTGGCGGCGGAGCCGTGGATGTAGAGATTTGAATCCTTGCGTCCGTACGACGTGGGGATTACGTAGGGCTGCCCTTCAACCACGAATCCGATGTGGCACAGGAAGGCTTCGTCGAGAATGCGGTACGCCGTTTCGCGATCATAAGCGGCGCGGTGAGGCTCGCGAACGACACGCGTCCGCACGGTAGAAGTATGAGGCTCAGACATGGAGAAATGGACTCCGGCAAGCGCCAAGGATGGTGAAAGAAGAGTTTAACGCAGAAGGGGGTGATGAGCAGGAAGCGCTAGGGTCTTGCTGATTTCGAATCGCGAGTTTAGGAGTGCTTGCCCTTAGGAGTAGCACCACGAATCCAAAAGCAGATTCCTTCGCTGCGCTTGATTGCACAACAAACGTTGGACGACAACAAGAGTCGTTCCCTTGGCTTTGCTCAGGAGCGGCGTGACAACTCAACCTCGAACAAACGGTGGCAGTGGTGCTTCGGTCGGGAGGTGCTGCTGGGAGGGTTCAGTTGCAAACGCATGGTAGCGATTTTGCGGATAGAGAAGGCTGAACCCGGAAGCAACAATGGCCAGCACAACTGGAGTCATGATGCTGGCCTCGGGGCCGACGCTTCCCCCGGTCAGCCACGATGCACCGAAGAAGTTTGAGTGGAAGAAGCTGTGATAAGGAGAAAGTCCGCTATCGGGAACGCCATAGAAGAAAGTCTGGCCCCAATCCCATCCGGCATGGAATCCAACGGCCCACCAAAGGTCTCCCGTGCGGCGCAGAAATAAACAGAAGAGCAGTCCGAACAAGACGACAGAGAACAAGCCGAATTTCGATTCGCCGGGATTTCCCGAGTGCGCCAGTCCAAACAAGGCCGAAAGGAGGAAAGCGGACGGCCAAAATCCCATGCCCGTGGTGAGCGTGAACTGAAGATAGCCACGAAAGGCAAACTCCTCGGAGAGGCCTACCAGAATGAAAGTTGCCGTCCATTCCAGAGTGGCCCAGATCAGAGCGTTCCCATAAGTTGCGTAGCCCTGGAGATGGAAGCCGTGCAATAGAAATATGCCGAACAAACAGGCGCTGATCGCGAGAAAGCCGATCAGAGTGCCGATCCAGAAGTGCTTTCCGAAGGCGGAACGCAGAGGCAGACCGTAGTTGCCGTAATGCCGATTCTCGATTCGCGCCATGATCAGGGCGGCGATTGAAGTGAAAAGAAAGATCACGCCCTCAGAGATGCTCAATCCCAAAGGAGTGAGCGCAGACATATGACCGTCGCGTTTCCCGTGCAGCATCACGAGGGTGATGATGCCGCCTAAAAAGAAGAGACTGGCGACGAAAAAAAGGAACAGCAACGCTCGCCATCCTGCACGAATTCCATTGGGCCCGCGAAAGATTGTGTAATGAGCAGCGGTGGGCGGAATGGAACTCTGGGGATTCGAGCTGCCCGGAACGTTCGTGCCTGAATCTGTCATTTTCGAGAATTCTAGTTCATTGAGTGTGTCGCGGTCGGGTAGATCATCCTAACCACTGAGGATTCTGGTACGTGCCGTCGAAATTGTGGGTGGTCTTGTAGAGCTCAAATTGTCCATTCGCGGCAGCCGTTGCTGTTTTGGCCAGCAAAGTTGCGACGTCTTGCTCGCTGAGTGGGTGAAAAGTTCGAGCGGCCTGGAGCGCTTGCTGAAGGATATCCATAGAATCACACCCGGTGATGACCACGCTGGCCGGCAAGTTCATCGCATAATGCAGGCATTCGATTGGGGTCACTGTATTGCTATCGAGAATGATCTTGTCGCCCATGGGCTTCATTCCCAGAACGCCGATTTTGTGCTGGACCAGCACGGGCAACACTTTCTTCTGGAAACTGTCGAAGTGGGCATCCATGACGTTCAGGGGCATTTGCACGGCATCGAAGGTGAAATGATGGGCAAAGGCGGTGTGAAGCATTTTCAGATGGATGTCGGGGCTCTTGTGCCCGGTGAATCCGAGATAGCGAACCTTACCTTGCTGCTTCGCTTCCAGAACGGCACCCATGCCGCCATCGTTTCCGAAAATGCGATCGGGATCGGTGTCTCGGATCACCTCATGGAATTGCAGGAGGTCGATGTGATCGGTTTGCAAGCGCTCTAGCGATTGCTCCAGTTGTTGCGCCGCGGCTTTCTTCGTGCGTCCATCGATCTTGGTCATGAGGAAAGCTTTCTGGCGATATCCATCGCGCAAAGCCTTTCCCATGCGAATCTCGCTCTCCCCGTTGTTGTAATCCCAGCAGTTGTCAAGAAAATTGATGCCGTTATCGAGCGCGGTACGAATAATGCGAATGCTCTCCTGTTCATCCGCTTGCATCCCGATGTGATATCCCCCAAGACCGACCATCGAGACCTTTTCTCCGGTGCGGCCAAGGGTGCGCATCGGAACTGTGGTGGCGATGGCGTGAGCCAATTTATTTGACATAGAGGTTGCGATGGTGGTGGCGGCAGCAGTTTTTAGAAAGCGACGACGGTCCATGGCAAGTCCTGTACTTCAGAGGACCGCAGAGGCACGGTGGTTGCAAGAAATTTCGTTAAGTGGCACACGGATTTATCTGGATTTTGGAACGACCCGAATCTGGAACAGCTTCGGCCATAGCTTTCCGGTGACAAAGATCCTGCTTCCGGTTGCATCGTAAGCGATGCCATTCAGCACGGCATCGGGATCGGTGAGTTCGCTCTTGTCAATGATGCCGGCAAGGTCAATCCAACTCAGGACTTTGCCCGTTGTGGGTGAGACACGAACGATCGCATCAGTCTCCCAGACATTGGCATAAACCTCGCCTCTAATGTATTCCAACTCGTTCAGATTCTTGATGGGGTGCCCGGAATTGTCGACAACCCGAAGGCGGCGAAGTTCGTGAAAGGAGTTTGGATCGAGGAAACGAAGGTACTCGCTTCCGTCACTCATGATCAGGTGCTTGCCGTCATGGGTCAATCCCCAGCCTTCTCCTGTGTAGTGAAAGGTCCTCTTGCTGGAGAAGCTGAAGCGGTCGTAGACGAAACCGATCTCATGTTTCCAGGTTAACTGAACCAACTCTGTGCCCCAGTCGGTTAGGCCCTCGCCGAAGTATTTTGCAGGAAGATCGTAGTGTTGAAGGACGCGGCCGGTCTCCAGATCATCCATCCGCAGGGATGATTTGCCGTAGCGGCCGGTGCTTTCGAATAGACGTCCATCAACGTAAATCAGTCCCTGGGTGAAAGCATTGGGATCGTGAGGGTAGACATGAACGACTTCATAGCCTTGTTCCGGCGCATCAATACTGGACTGAGCTCTGGCTTCGACTGGAAGAAGCGGCAAGAGGAGAGTGGTTACGAGGCACAGAAGAGTGGCCAGGAAGCGTTTTGATTGATCCTCTGGCTCTAACGACTTCTTTTTCGCTCTCGGGATTGCCGAATTGTGAAAGAAAACATTCACCTGATCAAGCTATCAGATGAAGCCGAAGGAACTGGTGTATTGTAAGTTACTGCCGCGAGGCCCATTCGCGATCGAAGCGGTCGCGATCGTAAAAAGATTTTTGGGTCCCGACGCCCGTGGTGGAGAGTCCGGCATAGAGATTGGCGCGACGCGCAGCTTCTTGCTCGGGGAACTGCTCTCCGAGGAATGTGGCGAAACTGCCGATGAAAGCGTCCCCCGCGCCGGTGCTGTCCACGCACTTCATGCTATAAGCGGGCAGATGTTCCATGCCATCTCGCGTCGCCAACAACGAGCCATTGGATCCCAGCGTCAGGATCACGCGGCGGATACCCTTCGCCAGAAAATGGCTGGCGCACTTCTTGGCATCATCGACGTTGCGGACCGGCATGCCGGAAATGGTTTCTGCTTCGCTTTCGTTGGGAACGAAATAATCGAGGCCGGTCAGGGCGGCCAGATCAATCTGCTGGGCTGGAGCGGGATTCAGAATGCAGCGGATTCCGTTCTTGTGCGCAAACTGGATCGTGTAGTAGACAGTCTCGAGCGGGACTTCGAACTGCAGGACGATGCAATCGACGCTCTTCAACAGTTCGGCAGCTTCATCAACGTCGGCGGGCTTCAGGGCATCATTGGCACCTTTCACGACGATGATGCGGTTCTGCCCCGAGGATTCGACAAAGATCGGGGCCACTCCACTGGAAACGCCAGTTACCTGGCGAACATGACTGGGATCGATTCCCAGCTTGGAGAAGTTTGCAATCGTGGCGGGACCGAACAGATCGTCTCCCACCCGAGCGACCATAAACACTTCGGCTCCGCACAGGCGTGCAGCGACGGCCTGATTGGCTCCTTTTCCGCCGAAACCGAGGTCGAATTTGTTGCCAAAAATGGTTTCTCCCGCGCGCGGAAATTGATCGGCAAACGTGATCATATCCACGTTGGCGCTACCCACCACTGCGATCCGAGGACGTTTGGTCATGGCCCGTCGTTAGCTAGTCGGCGTTCCGACTGCGTAATTGTTCGAAGGCAGAGTGTATTGAGCCGACGGAAGGAGTGTCAAATTGACGGCATACCTTGGAGAGGCAATCACGACTGAGCGAGGCGTGTTTTTGGTGTGATGAGAGTTTTCCTTGACTCTGGGCGGTGCGAAGGCTAGGCTACGCGGTTCCCGCGCGGATAGCGTCCCAGGTCTGTGCTATCGCGTGCCGCATATTCCCAGTGATGGAGATTTGAAGGAGAAAGAATGTTCACTCCACATAACCTGAGCACGGCACTCATCATGATGATCACCAGCGCGATCTGCTGGGGGTCCTGGGCCAATACGTTCAAAGGCGTCAAGAACTACCGGTTCGAGTTGTTTTATTGGGACTATGCCGTTGGTATTTTCCTGGTTTCGTTGATTCTGGGGCACAGCATGGGCAGTACGGGGCATGATGCGTCCAGCCTGGTGAACAACATCCATGCCGCCAGCACGAATGACGTGATCTTCGCGATGGTAGGCGGGGCGATTTTCAATTTGGCAAACCTGCTGCTCGTGGCCGCCATCGACATGGCGGGGCTGGCGATAGCGTTTCCAGTCTCGATCGGCATCGCTTTGGTTGTGGGCGTGATCAGCAGCTATGCGCAACATCCGCAAGGGAATGCTGTATTGCTTGGAAGCGGCGTGCTGTGCGCCGTTGTGGCCGTGATCCTTGACGGGAAGGCTTATGGTAGCTTGTCGGGAGACGGGCGAACAGTCTCGCGGAAGAGCATCGTTACGTGCATCGTTTCGGGTGTCCTGATGGGGCTGTGGGCTCCATTTATGACCCGTGCCATGCCCCATGAAGTGGACGGAAAAATGGTGGGGACGCTTGGGCCCTATGCCGCGGCAATCTTCCTCACACTTGGTGCATTGCTCTCGTGTTTTGTCTGGAATATCTATTTCATGCGGCGGCCTTTGGTGGGGAAGCCGGTCAGCTTCGCGCAGTTTTTCCGCGGGCCTGCTTCGGGCCACATGCTGGGACTGCTGGGTGGATTCATCTGGGGTGTGGGCATGGTGTTCAACCTGGTTGCAGCGAACTTCACGGGAGTAGCGATTTCATACGCGATTGGACAGTCAGCTCCGATGGTAGCTGCTTTGTGGGGTGTGCTGGCCTGGAAAGAATTCAAGGGTGCGCCGGGGAAGGCATGGGCCTATCTGGTCCTCATGTTCGGGTTCTACTGTCTTGCTATCGCGCTGGTTGCGCGAGCGAACGGATGAGATCAGCAGAGGCGGTGATTAGGTCCTGTCTGCAATCTCGTCGAGAACTCTGTCTGTATCGCACAAGTCTGATGCACGCTGTTGACTGATTTCCATAAACTTCTTGACTTTCAACAGGCGGTTGCATTCTCATGTCAGCCACACTTGGGAACACTCTGATTTTTTTGGTCTTTACGTCGTGGACGAGTGTCAATCGCCGCGCGCAGGCGGCTACATGCGGGGTATGAATGCTGACAAGATGCGTTTTTCGCGTTTTGGTAGTGTGCTTTTTTGCTTTGAGCCTCTCTCCATTGCTGTTTGGACAAGCTAACGGCACCTTTACCGGCACCGTAAGCGACAAGACGGGATCAGTGATTCCCGGGGCCACCGTTACCATCACTTCAGAAGCCACGGGCACCTCCCGACAGGCAACCACGGATAGTTCAGGACACTACACCATCCCGTTTCTGCCAGTTTCGGTGTACAGCATCAAGGTCGAATCTTCGGGATTCCAGGTGGCTGAGCAGAAGAACGTAAACCTGCAGGTCAATGAGCAACGGGAAGTGGACTTTACACTGGTCCCTGCCTCGGTGACCGAAAACGTGGAGGTAAGCGCGACGGAAGTCGCGGTGCAGACCGGTAACGCGACACTGGGCCAGGTTATTACGGATCGGCAGGTCGCGGATTTGCCGCTGAATGGGCGTGACTTTGTCCAGTTGGCTACCTTAACGCCGGGCACGACACAGCAGACTAATCCCAATAGCTTTTTCAGTAGCGCGGCGAGCAGCGAAGTAGCGGCTCGAGGAACGTTTTCGCTTTCGGTGGGCGGCTCGCGCGAACAGAGTACGGACTGGCTGCTGGACAACAACAGTAACGATGAGTTGACTTCCGGCGGCATTTCGATCCTTCCTTCGATCGACTCAATCCAGGAATTCAAGGTCCTGACTTACAACTACTCGGCGGAATACGGCACGCGTGCGGGTCCGACGGTGCTGGTGACGACGAAGTCGGGCACGAACAAGTTTCACGGCTCTCTCTACGAATATTTCCGGAACACTTCGCTGGATGCGCGCAGCTATTTTGCGGCGTTCCGGGAGAAGTTCAATCTGAACCAGTTCGGCGGATCGCTGGGCGGCCCGATACAGAAGGATAAGACATTTTTCTTCGTGAACTACGAAGCCAAACGGCAACTGCACGGAATTCCATTCGTGGGAACCATCCCGACAGCGGCAATGAGGGGCGCGAATGGGCTCTATGCGGACTTCACAAATGATCCGTTTCTGTCCGGCAATCTGACCAATCCGTATACAGGCACGCCGTTTCAGTGCGATGCTTCGGGCATGCCGACGGCGGTACTTGCAGGAGGAGCGCAGACTGCGGGTACGCCGTGCAACAAAGTTCCTATCAAAGGCGGTCCCACAGGGTACGGGCTGGCTGACCCCATCGGATTGGCGATGCTTCAACTGTATCCGGCCGCAAATAGCAATTTCACGAATGGGATCAATTACGCGAATGTTCCGGTAAGAAGCTTGCAAGAAGGTAATGCCGATATCCGGCTCGATCACAACTTCTCGAGCAAGGATATGGCATTTGCGCGGTTCACGTACGATCAGGCAAATTCGTATGTTCCCGGTGGTTCCCCATCGTGGGCGGAACAGAACCCATTCGGAAGTAATCAGCACATCAGCAACCACGCTCGGAACGCGGTTGTTTCAGAGACTCACATATTCTCGTCAAACAACATTAACCAGGCCTACCTGGGCTATAACCGGATTTTTAACCACATTGCATCTTACGGCGAGTTCAACAGCGCTAATTTGTGCATGTCGGCAAAGCTGGGAATTGTGGGAGCGGATCTGAATAGCAATTGTCCGCTGGCACCTCCGGGACTCACTCAGGACACAAAAGACTGCTTGAGCTGCGGACTGAGTTCGACGCAGATGAGCACCTACTGGTCCTTGGGAGATCGTGGCTTTGCACCTTTCGTCGGCGGCACGAACATCTACACCTTCTCTGACACGTTCGACATGATCCGAGGCCATCACGATATACGGATTGGCGGTGCCATCGGGATCAATCAAATGAATGTGATGACCAACGGGTTCCAGGACGGATATTTCCTGGTGGGTAGCGGTTTCACCGGGGATAATGCTGCGGACCTGTTGGTTGGGCAGCCCTACGGCGCGATTCACGACCAGACGTTCTATGGCGCGACGACGGGCAGGCGTTGGAAGATGTTTCGCCCGTTTGTGCAGGATGATTGGAGGGTCAACAGCAATCTGACCCTGAACCTTGGCGTCGCGTGGGCGCTGGTGACTCCGGAGACGGAGGCACAGAACCGCCAGGCTAACTTCAACTGGACGACGAAGCAGTTCCTGATCGCCGGAAATGTTCCATTCAACGGCTGTACGAATTGCGTCCGTAGCGGCCCGGCAGTGGGGATACAGTTCGACAAGACCGCGATCGAGCCACGGATTGGGCTTGCCTGGAAGCCTATGGGAGTGCAGAATACCGTGGTTCGGGCGGGATACGCTATTTATCACGACTCAGCGTGGAGCCAAGGAGCCCAGGGGCTATGGCAGAATCCGCCTTATTACGCCGAGACTGACCAATTCGGCTTTTTCCCCAGCAACCCGTGCCCATTTGGAAACTGGATGTCAGGCACGGGAAGCGCGGGTGCATTGCCATGCGGGTTGAAGTATGGCTTCCTGCAACAGCAGGGTCCGGCAGGAGCAACCCACCTGCAGCCATTCACCGCACCTCCCAATCCAGATTCGTTTACGGGTTCACTTTTGTCTCAGAACTCGAATTTCAAGCAGGGAATGGTGCAGCAGTTCAATTTGAATATTGAACGCCAGTTGCCCGGAGACGTTGTCCTCACGGCCGGTTATGCTGGCAGTCGCGCCACCCACATTCTCGATTACGGGCTGAACATGAACCTCAACTCTCCGTCTGCTTGCGGCGTCGTTCCCGGATACACCCTGGGTTGCGGCCCGAATGGAACGGCCTTCACAGCTCCTTACCAGAGTCAGTTCACGAATGTTCAGAACGTTACGGACAACGGCAGGGTTCGCTACGACTCGTTGCAAATCAAGGCGGAAACCAAGAGCACGCGCCATGGCTTGTATGCCCTACTGGGATACACGTGGTCTCGGACGTTCGACAGTGGTATGCCGGATGGCGACGGAACGTTCCCGGGAGCAATGTATTGGCCACTGCCCGGGACGCAGAGACTGGATTGGGGCCTGTCGCAGCTCAATTTGAACGATCAATTCACAGCCAGCGTGCTTTACAGCTTACCCGTGGGTAAGGGCAAGAAGTTCGGCAGTGATTGGGGCCGCCTTCCCGATGCCGCGCTGGGAGGATGGCAGGTGAATGTCATTGAAAAAGTCACTTCAGGATTCCCGCTGTTTTTGACCGATAGCACCAATGCGAGCGGCACGAACTTCCAATGGAACGGAAGCAGTTTGAATCGTCCCATTGAGATCTCGAACCCATATAAGGCCGGCGTCGTCATGAACAATTCCAATCCCTCTTGCCATGCGCTGGATACGCAGGGCGGCATTGCACCAACTGCGGTCCACAACAATTCCGTGTGGTTTAATCCTTGTGCATTTGATCATGCTCCTGCGGGCGAACTCTCAACCCTGTCGCGCGCACCGCTTTCCGGGCCACGCTTCGTGAACACAGATTTGTCCATCTTCAAGAACTTTCTTGTTCATGAGGGGTACACACTTCAATTCCGTTCAGAGTTTTTTAACCTGTTCAATCATGCCCAGTTCTTCTTGCCCGGAGGTCCCACTGGCATGCAAGACCTGAGCAGCGTCTCAACATTCGGAAGTGTTTATGGTACGGTTAACAACCCACGCGTGATTCAGTTTGCGCTCCGGCTGGATTTCTAAAAGCGAATGGAATGGGCGAGAGCGAGGCGAACCCCGTGATGGCGGTTCGCCTCTTTTTTCTACTTAGCGACGGCAGCACTGTATCCACCGTGGATTTCGTGTAGTCTCATCCCTTACCCATGCTTACTCATGATTCTGGTCGGTTGAAGTTGTGCTTAGCCTGCGCGGTTGCCTTCCTGATCACATTTCTTCTAACAAGATCTCCATTATCGGCGGATGAGTGGAGGGCGCGACACGATCTCGTCTCGCATACCGGTGTGATGAATCTGACCGAGACTCCACCCCCGAGCGAGGTGTTCTTTGCCGGGCCTGATTCGCCGGCTGATCAAGCCAGTTGGCTCGACAGCCTGAAGAAGTGGCGCGCCAGTCGTGCGACGCTTCTCCGCTACGACGGTTCGCAGTATACCCGCCGGGAATTGGAATGGACGCAGCACATATTCTCGCAAGTGCAATTACTCATCTGGGACCGTAGTTTGTACGATCCCGAGAAGCGCGAATATACGGTCGACAAATTCTTGTCAGAGACGGAGGAGCGCATCGGCCCCATCGATGCCGTCTTGATCTGGCATGTGTATCCGAATCTGGGAGTGGACGATCGAAATCAGTTCGATATGTTGCGCGACATGCCGGGAGGCATCGCCGGAGTTCGCCAACTGGTACGACAGTTTCACTCTCGGGGCGTGAAGGTGTTCTTTCCGATTCTTGCCTGGGACGCAGGAACGCGTCCTGAGGGGGCGCCAGCATCGGTGGCGATGTCAGAATTGATGAACCAGGTTGGCGCGGACGGTATTAACTTTGACACGCTTGAGACCGTGCCGCCCCAGTTTCGGCAGGAGTCGGATGCTATCGGCCATCCTCTTGCACTTGAGCCGCAATTCCAGCCACGGGATGAGTCGCTGGCATGGACGAATATCAGCTGGAACGATTGGGTCACATGGGAGGGTAAGCCTTATCCGTTCGTTCCCATGGTGAGTAAAGACAAATGGATGGAGCCACGCCATATGGTCAACGTCACCGATCGCTTCACGCGCGACAAGACCGATAGCCTGCAGCACGCATTCTTCAATGGTCAAGGGTACGCCACACTCGAGAACCTGTGGGGGTTCTGGTACGGCGACACACCTCATGATGCCGAAGCCATAATGCGCTTCACTCGGATCGAACGGGTAATGGCCGATTACCTACGCAGTCCAGATTGGGAACCGCATGCACCGATGATCCAGGCCGGGGTATTTGCCACTCGATTTCCGTTACATGAGGGCACTTTGTGGACCATCGTGAACCGCAATGAGTTCGACGTCAGGGGTGCCCAATTCAAAGTGCCTGATCAAGCCGGCATGCATTATTACGATCTCTGGCATGGGGCCGAATTGCGGCCCGTGGCGGCTCAGGGAATGGTGACGCTGAGTTTTGATTTGGAAGGATTGGGATACGGCGCAGTTCTGGCGACAGCAGAAGCTCCGCCGCAGGCGCATATCGCGGATTTGTTGAAGTTCATGGCCGAGCGTTCGCGGCGTCCACTCAATTCTTATTCGCGGGAGTGGAAGCCCGTACCACAGATGCTGGTCGATATTGCGCTGACGAAGGCGGCGGCGACCGCGCCTGACGGAATGGTCCGAATACGGGAAGCTGATTTTGATTTCAATGTGAGTGGCATCGAGATTGAGGGAGGCAACGATCCCGGAGTGGATGTGCAGTATCCGTGGGAAGATGTGCCGCGGCGGTATCACAGCCACGTAGTCCACATTCACAGCTTCTACATGGACCGTACTCCGGTTACGAATGCCGAGTTTAAAAAGTTTGTAGATGCGACGCACTATCGTCCGGCAGACGATCACAATTTTTTGCGGGAGTGGAAGGACGGTTTTTATCCTCAAGGCTGGGGAAATAAGCCCGTAACCTGGGTTTCAATAGAGGATGCTCGAGCTTATGCCGCATGGGCAGGGAAGCGCCTTCCGCACGAGTGGGAGTGGCAGTACGCTGCACAATCGCTGGATGGACGGATCTATCCTTGGGGTGCGAAGTGGAATCCGGGAGCGCTGCCGCAGCCGGATCATGGGCCGACTATGCATCCGCTTTCGGATGTGGCGGCATTTCCCGAGGGCGCAAGCCCCTTTGGTGTGCTCGACCTTGAAGGAAATATCTCGCAATGGACGGACGAATATCGCGATGAGCACACCCGCACCGCGATTTTACGCGGAGGAGCTGCGTACGAGCCACGCGGCTCAATCTGGTACTTTCCGCAGACGTATCGACTGGATGAGCATCAGAAATACTTATTGATGTCGCCGGGACATGACCGGGCAGGAACAATCGGGTTCCGTTGCGTTGTGGATGCGCCCTAGCTTTATTGGACTACGCTGCCATCCCGCATCTTAATGATGAACTTTTGCAGCTCGCGGCGTTCTCGTTCCTTGGCCTCGGCGTCTTTCTTCGAAAGGTCTTTGTAAAGTTGGAATTCATTTGCGGCTTTTTCGGTGTCGCCCGTTTTTCGATAAAGTTGCGCGAGGCGGTAATGGGGCTCAGGTGAATCGGGGTCGGTCTGGCTGGCTTTTAGATCTTCCTCGATTGCTTTTAGCACATAACCCTTTTCGGAGTAGAGAATTCCGAGCTGCAAGTAAGCGGAGCTGAAAGTTGGATCTAACGTAACCGCCCGGGTCAGGAGTTCCGTGATTTTGGAGCTATCGGCATCTTGTCCGTTGGCTCTGGGCAGCTTAGAGAGGCTGACAGCGTAGTAATAGTCGGCCAGGGCATTGTCCGGTTGGAGCCGGACGAATGAGGCAAACCGCTCAGTGAACTCCACTGAACCCACACGTTCCGCGCTTTGAATTCTTCCCAAGAACAGGTAAGGCGCGGAATTTGTGGGATCTAAATCGCAGGCCTTGAACGCGGCCTTTGCGGCATCCTCATAGGAACCTTGCGCAAAGAGCGCAGCGGAAAGGCCAAGTAGCATGCGAACTGATTCTGGAAAGGCTTGAGCGCCCGAGCGAAAAACCTCAGCGGCAGGTTCAAGGCCACGATGCACGAGAAGTTCCGCTCCCCAATCAAAGACGTTTCGTTCACTAGGGTCGATTTTGGAGGCGATTTCGTACTGCCGGACAGCTCCGAGCGGATCAGATTGCTTCTCTTCAATCTCGGCGGTGAGGTGGTGCAGGTCTGCTTGCTGCTCGGTGGAAATATCCTTGCGGATAAGCAATTGCTGTACGATCGCGGCTGCCTTAGAGAAGTCTCCGCCCTGAGCATAGGCGCGGGCCAAGTCATAGGAGATTGAAAAAGTGTTTTGACCCCCTGAAGCCGCGCGTTCAAGGTAAGGAACTGCTTCATCTCCCTTCCCATGGGCGAGGAGCATCTTTCCAAGATGGTAGTTGCTATCGGGGTTCTCTGGATCTTGGCTCACTGCTTGTCGTAACGATTGTTCCGTATCACCGGTGGAGGTAGGGGGGGTGTTGCCCAAAGACACGGTTGCTTTGGCTAATGTTTCCGTGGTGCGAAGAACGTTATCGGATCCGTGCCCGCCGGCGGCGCTGTTGTGCGTGATGCCCGCGACCTCAAATTGAGGAGCATCGAAAAACTGCGGTTGCGGTGAGGATGCAGCCACAGTATGCAACGTAAGATCATTTTGTTTGGTTTCTCCCGCGGCCAACGTCAACAGGTTTTCGGCCACTCCAACCTGCTTCATCGTTGCGTGCACGCTGTAGCTGCCTGGATGAACTGACGCAAAAGTGTACCTGCCGGAATGATCCGTTCGGACCGTGAGAACCTGCCTTGCTCCATTGTTAATAGAAAGGTCGACAGTCGCACCGCTGACCGCTTTTCTCTTGGAATCTCTGACGATTCCCGTAAGAGTTGCGAAGTTATTCATCTGAGCAAGAAGTATCAGTCCGCCCAAATCAACCAAAACAAATATGCCTATGAAGGTGAGGAAGATACGCCACTGACTTCTGAATGGGCTGTAGCGGAACATAGGGAACTGGAAGTGGGATGTCTGAAAAGCAATTCTAGTCACAGATCGAGCGTTGCTGCAATCCGCAAGCCGGAGAGGGGAATGTTTCAAGTGGCAGATCGACCCGTACACGAATTACAATGGCACGCTTTCGCACTCGATTATTCTTCAAAACGTTCCTGGGGGGAAGAATGAAATTCATTCGCTTCTGCATCCTTACGAGCACGTTGACATTGGGCTTGTGTTTCACGGCCTGGTCGCAAGGCAATCGAAAAATCATCATTGATCAGGACGCAGCTGGACCGGCCGGCACGGATCAGGAGTCCATGATGCTTCTGATCCAGTCGCCGCATACCCAAGTGCTAGGAATTACGGTGGTTACGGGCGATCAGTGGCTCAAATCTGAAGTTGCACACACGCTTCGGATGCTCGAAATCATCGGTCGCACTGACATCCCGGTTTTCGCTGGTGCCGAGTATCCCCTTGTACGTCGGCAGCAAGAGACCGAGCTGTGGGAACAAGAATATGGAACATTTGCATGGCTCGGTGCGTGGACACCCCGCTTTTACCATCCTGCGGATCAATTGGGGGAGATGCCTGAAGGACTACCTACCACTAAGCCATCAACTGAAGATGCCATTCACTTTATGCTGCGAATGGTTCACGAGTATCCCCATGAGGTGACGATCTATGAGGGTGGTCCGATGACGAACCTAGCGCTCGCCATCTCGATCGACCCCGATTTTCCCCAGCTCGCAAAAGAGTTGGTGTTTATGGGGGCGAGCCTAAGCCCCGACACTTCCGATCCTGAGTTCGTCAATACTCCACGCAGGGAGTTCAACCTGTGGTTCGATCCGGAAGCGGCGCACATCACTCTTACTGCGCCATGGAAGAAGATTGTCTGTACAACGGTGGATATTTCGGTGAAGACGCGCCTGACACCGGATTTGATTAATCGCATCAAGTCCAGCAATGCTCCAGCGGCGCAATACATCGGGAAGTTTGCTCATCTGTATGGCCAGTACAATTTCTTGTGGGACGAGTTGGCTTCGGCGGCGTGGCTAGATCCGAGCATCATCACCAAGACCGAAACACGCCGGATGGATGTAAATTTTGCTCGCGGGCCAAATTACGGCGATACCCTGACGTGGTCGGACAGTGACAAACCAAAACTGGAAACGCAACAGGTAGAGATCCAGGCGGATCTTGACAAGAATAGGTTCTACAAGATGTTTGTCGATTTGCTGTCGGCGCCGACGCCGAAAGCGGAAACATCACAGCAATGATGAGGTCGGTTAAGGCCCCAGTTCTTCGAGCATCTGACGAGCCTGCTCGTTGGCTGGTTCCTTCTTTAAGAGGTCGAGGAGTATGGCTTTGGCGTCTTGGGTCGCGCCTTCAATTGCATAGACCTTTGCCAAATTTATGTACGCCTGGGGAAAGGTTGGAGCGACACGAATCGATTCCTTGAAGCTGGCAACGGCCTGGTCACGGCGCTGCGTCCGCAGGTAGAGAATTCCTAGATTATTCAGTGCCTCGGGATATGCAGGACGAGCGCTGAGGGCTTTCTGCAAGTACTCATAGGCACTGTCGGTATCGTTCATAGCTGCACACACCATACCCAGACCATAATTTGCTTCGGGATCCCGGTCATCAATCGCTAAAGCTCGTTGGAAAGTCTCGATGGCAACCGTCCATCGTTGCAGTTGCCGGTACGCATTGCCTAGATTCACGAGCGCGATGATGTGATCGGGACTCTGCTTCAGTGCCTCTTCGAAAAAGGGCAGGGCCTGATCGGGATGTCCTTCTCGGGCAATGATGAGCCCGAGATTATTCCATGCGTTCGGCAGCGTATCGGGATAGCTGGCGGGCAATTTAATCGCCCTTTCGAAACAAGTCCGTGCTTCGCTCGCGTTGCCCTTGCTGAGATAGACGCTGCCGAGTCCGTACTGCGCTTCGGCGCTCGATGGATCGTCGCGCAGCGCTCGCTGGAAAGCCTGCTGCGCTTGATCCAGATACCCCCGCTGAAAGAAAAGTGAACCGAAAGAAAGGTAGTTGCGCTCAAAGTCGAACGTGTCGGTCATCCCAGGGAACGGCAGAGCTATGGCGACGCGTTTCTCGTCCGTTCGCGGAATGTCGCGGGAATCGCGCTCCATCTGTTCGGGATTTGCTGGTCCCCGATAAAGTTTGACAATCTGCCCATGTTTATCGAGCAAGAATGAAGTCGGAAGGAGGAGATCACGCCGTCGGTCAAACAGCTGGCGGTAGACAATGCTATAGGCGCCCGCAATATCGTCCGATCCGTACAAAACAGGAAATGACCAATTCGCGGCGATCAGGTTTCTGTTCCTGGCGGCGGCATTTCCGAGATCATCGAAGTTCAGGGTGAGCAACTGGAGCCCAGCTTCTTTCCAGCGTGCATGAGCCTGTTCGAACATTTTCAGGTCTTGCTGACAATCCGATGAACTCGAAACCCAGAAGTACAGCAGGACCGGCCCGCCTTGATATGACTCGAGAAGATGCTGTGCTCCGGCGGCATCTTCGGCGAGAAAACCGGGCGCATCGATGGGAGCGAGCAACCAGGTTTCAAAGTTCTCAGGAAGCTCTGCGGAAATGTCTTCTGAAGAGTGATGCGCTGGCTGAATGAATGGACGAAACGGCTCGATCTTCGAAGGTGGGCTATCCTCTCGAATAGAAACCCGATGATTGAATGGCAAATTGTGAACTATTTGATGATTGCCGCCGGGCCATTGGATCGAGGCTTTGACGGTGCCCTTCGCATCTCCCAGCCCGAAAAACAATTCTTTGCTGTGTTGGGAGAGGAAGCCCGAGCCGGCCTGGATTGAGCGCGTCTGTTGTCCGGCGTCCGTTTCAATTGTTACTACGGCGCCGATTGCATCGCGGTTGCCCTTGCTTCCCTCGAGACAAAATGAAATGGAAGGAGGAATTGGGTCGAAAACGTTCTTGAGGAGTCGAATCTGGGGACTATTCCGGTTTTTGATAAGGAGTTCCTGGCGTCCGTCATGATCGAAATCAGCTAGGGCAAAAGTGCGGCCATCTTCCGGAAAATCTAAGCCAGCGGCTCCTGAGATGTCCGAGAAAGTTCCATCCCTATTGTTTGCGTAGAGGATGTTTCGCTCATAGCCGCTCCAGGTGCGATCCATCCGAATCAGTTCATTGATAACGTTCCATGCCTGTTCGTATGTCGGCGACGGCTGAGGCTGGTCCGGCGAAGTGGCGACGACCTGCTGCCAAAAGAAACTGTTCAAGTCCGTTTGTGAATCATCTGAGGATGCGGACCTTGGCTGGGAAGCGCTTCGGTCCGGAACCGGTCCGGAGATCATTCCGTTCACGATGTACAGGTCAGCGAAGCCGTCATGGTCAAAATCCCATGCATCGCTTGACCAAGCCCATCGTCCGATGCCGACCCCGGCCGCCATGGTTCGGTCTTGAAATGCAGCTGCCGGATATCCGCCATTATGAAATAGCGAATTGCCCATCGCGTGCTTTTGATAATAGCTACGGACTTTGGGTGGCGAGTTCTTCTTAAAGTCGTCGTGCATCGATATTCGCTCGCCCGGTGCGGTCCACATATCTGCGACATAAAGATCGGTTGAGCCATCGTTGTCATAATCGAACCAGGAGACGCCCATTCCCGCGCCTACGTCTTCCACGCCAACCTGATGCGCGCCATCGCTAAACGTTCCGTTCCCGTTATTGCGATACAGGTTCTTGCGTCCGAAATCATTTACCACATAGAGGTCGGGCCAGCCGTCGGAGTTGTAGTCATTCCAGCTGCAGCAAAAGCTGTAGCGGGTATTGTTCTTATCGAGGCCGGTTTCGACGGTCACATCGCGAAACGTGCCATCGCGGTTGTTGCGCATCAGAAAATTAGGTGGCCCGTTGTTCGCGTCGAAATACGGAAGCGGATACTTGTATTGATCCGTTCCCTGGTAATAAACATAGAGGCAAAAGTATATGTCGAGCCATCCGTCTCGGTCGTAATCAGCCGCCGCGGCGCCCGTGAAAGTGCCTTGCGGAGGAGTAGCAAAACGAAATGCGTTCGCTTGCTGCCGAAACTTGCCGTTGCCCTGGTTCATGAAGAGCATCGGACCATCCGCTCGCACGACGACCAGATCCTGCCTACCGCTATTCGCGACGTCGAGAAACAGGGCACATGCGGTGTTTTCGAGCACTCCAACTCCGGCGCCTTCGGTGATGTCTTCGAAGGTTCCATCGCGGCGATTTCGGTAAAGGCGATTAGGCAGCCCGCCGGGCTGGCAGATATAGACATCGTCAAAGCCATCTCCATCGATATCACCGACCGAGATTCCATTGTGGCCGTAGATATCAATGCCACACGCAACATCAAGAACCGAGCGCCAGTAATCGGTTCCACGAAGCATCTGCTTCGAATACGAAGCATTGTCGCCAAAGGCGGTTTGCGTTATCTCGGCAAACATCGGACGGGCGGAGGCGCTACGGGTTTCTTCTTGCGGAGCCCAGTGTCGGATCAAAAGTTGCCCGTAGGGGGACGTCTGCCACAGGAGATCCCAATAACCGAGGCGCTGTTCGCGATAGAATCTACTACCTTCCCCGACAAATTCGTAGCGGATCCGGGTATATATGAGGCGAGAATTATTCTCCAGTTCATTAAGCGACGAAACACCACAAGCGGCCAGCATTTCCGGAGAGCAATTTGTATTGATTCTCGTGATTTCGAAATCGACAGCAAACAGCTTTGTGAAACCCGCTAGCCAGGAACGGCATGCCCGTATGAAGGCATCGCGCAGCAGATGAGGCGACTTTGTCGGGTTGTAATCGGCAACCTTTAACTGAGGTCCTGAACGCTTCGAAGAAATAGTGGAAGGAAATGGGCTTCCTCTGAAGTTGCCGGCAAGTGCCTTCTCGAGAATGGATGTGTCTGAAGCCGACTGCAACAGAGTCGAACTCCAGTCACAGAGAACCGCGTCAATCTGGCGAGCAGACTTTTCGGACGGGAAACGATCAGTTTTGAACTTCGCCAGCATCTTATCCAAGGGGATCTCGCTGCGGTAGTGAGGATGCAAATGAAATTGCGTCGGAGCACCAGAAGAGATAGGAATAAGGCTGGGTGCAAACCGCAACGTGCGAAAAGCTGGGAGGAAGGCGGCTCCCTGGCAGCAGCTAATAAGAAACTCGCGCCGGCTTTGTCCGGGGTATGGCGTGCCTGACTCGAGGTATTCGAAGTTCCTATCGGGTTGGTCGGGTTTGAACAGCGGCCAAAGCCTCCTCGGTTGTTATCAGACGTGCTCCCAGCCTCTGCAGTTCGGAGAGGCTTTTTTCTCCCAGATCATTCGACAGGGTTTCGATGGCGTCGCGCACCACAGCAACCCGCCTCTTGCGACCCAGCAACCCCTTAGCTGCCCGGAGGACGCAATATTCCGTGACCACACCGAAAACGATGAACTCAGCCTCGCTTCCCAGGCGGGCTACCAATTCGTCCGCGTGATATGTTTCGAAAACGTCCAGTGTCTGTTTTTCGAGCAGGATCTGCTTGTAATCGGACAAGTGCTTGGGAAGCGTTGCTTCAGGCACGTTTTCAATTCGCACAAGTTTGTCCGTAAGCGCCTCTGGAACTAGTTCTGCTCCGGCAGTGCCTTTCACGCAGTGGGGTGGAAACTGCGTGAATTCAGGATCATCTGCAGTATGAAAGCACCCATGGGATACGAGGAACACTTCGCCGCGCCGGGCAATATCCGTAAGCTTCCGGATGTTCGGGAGCAGTTTCTCCGCTCCCGGAACGTAGAGTTTACCGCCCGGGAGCATAAAGTCAGCCTGAACGTCCACTTCCCAGAGAACGAAGTCACGCGATAGCATTCTTAATCTCCGAATTTTGTTTGCCTTTAAGACTGTGTCACTGTAAATGACAGCCGGGACGAGGACTCAATGGCCCACGACGAAGCAGTAAAACCCGCGAATCCATCGAAACTGGTAATTCGAAATATCGGTCTGCTACTCAGCGGTGACCTGCAAAATCCAATTTTAGAGGCCGACACCATTGTTGCGATCAGCGATCGTATCATTGCAGTGGGCCGAGAAGCAGATGTGGATATATCATCTGCGACCATCACAGTTGACGCAAGGGGTTGCGCTGTTACCCCAGGATTGATCGACAGCCACGTGCATCCAGTCTGTGGGGACTGGACTCCGCGCCAGAATCAACTTGGCTGGATCGACAGCTATCTTCACGGCGGCGTCACGACAATGATATCGGCTGGAGAAGTGCACACCCCCGGGCGTCCCAAAGACATTGTAGGTTTGAAAGCCATGGCCGTATTTGCGCAGCGGGCCTTTCAGGCTTTCCGTCCCGGTGGGGCGAAAATCTATGCCGGGGCTCCGGTAATCGAACACGGCATGGTGGAAAGCGACTTCAAGGAACTGGCGGGGGCCGGAGTGAAACTGTTAGGGGAAATCGGACTTGGTAGCGTCAAAGACGGGAAAACTGCCCGAGAGATGGTCATGTGGGCACGGAAACACGGAATTCAAAGCACAATCCATACTGGCGGCCCATCCATCCCCGGTTCGAGCCTGATTGACAAAGACATGGTGCTCGAAACCGATGCTGACGTTATCGGCCACGTGAACGGCGGACATACAGCATTACCTGACGATCAGATCATTGAGCTTTGCGAAAAATCCACTCGCGCTTTGGAGATCGTTCACAACGGTAACGAACGAGCCGGACTGCTGGCCTTGCGTACTGCCAAAGAACTGAAACAGATGGAGCGGGTCATCCTGGGAACGGATTCTCCTGCAGGTTCTGGTGTGCAGCCGCTCGGGATCGCCCGCATGATCGCATCTCTTTCGTCACTTGGAGAGATTCCAGCCGAGGTGGCAATCTGCTTAGCTACGGGGAACACTGCCAAGATGAGGAATCTTAACTGCGGAATTATTGCTCCAGGTCGTGAAGCGTCATTTGTGTTGATGGATAAAGCTCAGCACTCAGCGGGCAAGAACTTGCTGGACAGCATACAAAAGGGCGACTTGCCTGGGATTGGGATGGTAATCACCGATGGGGTTGTGAGTGCGCAGCGCAGCCGAAACACCCCCCCGGCGACCCGAATTCCGGAAATCGCGGGGCGTTAAAGGCCCCACTGCCTAGCGCAGACCATCTACGCCCTTTATCTGATCTTTGGTGAGTCCTCCGACGCGTGCCAGGGGACGTCCGGAATCCGTTACCGCAATTCCTACGATGATCTCGTTCGCCCGCGGTGCGTCGTTGATGCGGACTTCCATTCCATCAAAGTGACTTCGAACGAATGCCGCATCTTTGTGCCCGAGAGGAATCTCCAGCGTCACACCCAAGCCGCCGCGCTTCTTGGAGGAGGGGATCAGCGCAGCGCCTTTGCCTAAGACACGCCGTACCGGAGTTCCCATTTTCGGGTGCAGTATCGCTGCCGCATGCTCAAGTTCCCCATTCTCGCCAACGGCAGCCGCTTTGCCGTAGCTTTCGGCCACGCTTCCGGGAATCCCCAACGCCGAGACAGCGCGTTGGGTCAAGAGTTCTCCAAGTTCTTCCCCGACAGCAATCAGATCCGAGAGATCGTCGACATACCGCCCAGAGAAAGGATTCTCGATTACAGCAACTACGGCGGCTTTGCGGGTGGGCGGATCGACACTGCGGCCCATCTCCGAACGCGTTTCCTCCACGAAGGTAACGATCTTCCGTATCTTTGCTTTCAGAGCTTTTGAACCGTTACTCATCGCAGTCCGTCCTCACCCTTGATCTCTGAAGCTTTCAATCCTCCACTGCGGGCGTGAATGCGAGCCCCGGTTGTCATCACTAAGGCGAGCAGCATCTCGTCCGCGCGTGGAGCATCCGTTATCCCGACTTCCATCGCATCAAAGTGACTGCGCACGTACGAAGCGTTAATGTGAGTGATGGGAACGTCGAGACGTGTGCCGGGACCACCGACCTTCTTGGTAGAGGGAACAATGGCCTTCGCGCCGCCGAGAACCTCGCGCATCGCGTATCCCCCTGGCGCGTGCCACAGAGCTCCGTGCTCGATTTCCCCTGCCGAACCGATGATCGCTCCCTTGCCGTAGCCCTCGACAACCTTGGGATCTCCGCCGAGTGCATCGACCATGTGCCGCGCCATAGCCAGTCCGAGAGGCTTCAAATCATTCATGAAACTTTCAATGTTTTCCACGTATGCTCCGGCGTAAGGATTTCTGATCACCGCAATGGCCGCCACACGCTTCAAAGGCTTCTGCGAAACCGGACCTCCTTCATGGAAAACTTCTTCCAATATGAAAAGGTTCTTGCGAACTTGAACGTCAGGCATGTAAGAGATTCCTCCGAGCACGAGCGTCGTTTGACAGGAATTCAGCAGTTCCTGCGATTTCTGTTCGGCCCTGCAAGTGCAGCGCCGACGAGATTATCAGGTCGCGCCGGAATAAGTCGTTGGCATATTGAACTCCCGCCTGCAAAGCACAGTGAACTTCGAACGCAGTGAGAGGGGCAACCGACTGCGTGACTAAGAGCATTCCTAAATCGCTATCGGGGGCGAGTTCGCACGCTGGGACACGGCTGATCTTGCTGTTTCCCGGGAGATCGACTGTATTCGCGATCATTGTAGCCGCAGCGTCCGCTTCAGCGGCAGTACGAGCCAGCACCGTTACGGCGTCTGCAATTCCTAACGAGAAGCTTCTTCCGCGCCAGCCACTCGTCGCGATTCCTTGGATCCCGTCCGAGGAACAAATCTGCGATGCGCCAAATAATGAGGGCTGATCGGGCCGACCTACCATGCCTATGCTGAATTCTTCACCAGGTGCAAGATAAAGAGCAATGTCGCCGCCATCGTTAACGTAGGCTTTGGAAAGTTCCGCACTGCTTGTCATCGCATGAAGTATTTCTTCCGCAACGGCGCCTGCGACCGCAGCCATCGGAGTGATGAAAGTGGATGATCCGTAAGGGGCCACGGCGCCCAGCATGCGACAAGCAATCGGGCCTTGTAGAACCAGGTTCTCGCACCATTGTTGACGCAACAGACGCAATTCCCGGCAGAGTTCATCTAGGACTGTAACGAAGCGCCGCGACGCTGCCTGGTAGGCAGATTCAACTTCGAACCGAGTTCCGAATGCCTGGAGAATCAAGTCGATGGGACCATCGTGCATGTGAAGCCGATGTCCATCGGGCAGCACACGAATCTGTGCACGAGAGTTCAACGCGTGCGCCCTCGTTCTAATGAGTCGAGCGGCCAGGGATTTTCAGGATGTGGCGCCAGGCACTTTCGGGAGTCCTGTTCTGGTTTGTGAACTGAACTCAGCGGGCGGACGTGGCTCATATATCCGCCGAGAGCAGCGTAATCACTAAGCCTCATGGTGAATTCGATCGGAGCCACTAATGCGGGAGTCGGAACGTAGCCAAAGCCGTTTTGCGGCATCCGGCTGACATCCACCATCAGTGTGATGCCGCCTCCCGGCCAGACGTACACGGGAGCGCCGCCACAGGTGACGCGGGTGAGTGTGTCGCGGACAGAATGAGTGAGCTTCACCGGATTTTCTGTGACTCCAGCGCGTAAGGATCCGCCTGCCCCGCCCATGAAGAGCACGGTACACAAAGCTGGCTCACAATTTTCGCGAATGCGCGCAACGGATTCGTTCAAACTTGGAGGCAACTCCTTCTCAATTGGATGAAGTTGTTCATCGAGCTCAAAATAAGCAGAATGCTCGCCAGTAGTGCTGACCATCAGCAGCCGTAGGCCGTGCCATGCAACCTCAGCATCAAATGGCGCCAAAATTGATAAGGGATCGCTGATGTTTGTGCCGCCCCAAGAGGTTCCCGGCTCGGCGACCTTGAAATAGCGCCCCGGAGTAGAGCGGCGTCCTTTCATCTTGATACCGGTTTCAGGAATGCCAAGCAATTTCCCGGCTTGATGCTCGGAAAGCACCCCCGTTATATGGTCGTCGACGATAACGACTTCATCGACTTTTCCCTCCCATTGTTTGGCGAACATGCCGATTGTTGCCGACCCACACCCGACGCGCATGCGTTCTTCACGGATTCCGTCAACGATCGGCGGCTGCGATGCCTGAACGGTGACATTGGCGCCGCCCTCGATTTCCAATTGGGCTGCGTTCCCATTGCAAAGATTGAGAAGAGTCTCGCACGTAATCGTTCCTTCGCGTCGGCTTCCTCCCGTCAGATGGCGGACGCCGCCTAATGACAGCATCTGCGATCCGTATTCATTTGTTGTGACATGTCCGACCACTTCGCCTTGAGCACGCACAGGGCTGCACTCACTCCCGAGATGCCGGTCGGTGTCGATCTTCAGTTTGACGCCACAATAGCTGAAAATGCCTTCGGTCACGACGGTGACCATATCAACACCAGCGACTTGGGAAGAAATTATGAACGGGGCAGGCTTGTAGTCGGGATACGTCGTCCCTGCGCCAATTGCGGTTACGAACGTATCGGCTTCGCTAACAAGCGAGCCGTTCCAATCGTTGCCCTTTCCAAGAAATGGCACAATGGAATCTCCGCGAGAAACTGCGCGGTCAAGCACGACATGTGGGTCCATACGGACGAGTTGTCCGTCATGATTGGCGTAACGGTCGCACGAACCCGTCCGGCCGGGCCTGATGTAGCAAAGCACCGGACATGCGTCGCAACGGATTGCGTCATCAGCCACGCACGTCACCTTTCTTTTGTGAGGCAATGATCGCAGTGCGTACTCGATCCGGCGTTGCGGGTATTCTCCGCAACCGGATGCCCAGGGCATGATAAAGAGCGTTGAGAATGGCGGGAGCGGTGGGAATCACCGCTTGCTCACCGATCCCTTTTGCACCGTAAGGTCCGATTGGGGAGGGATCTTCGATGAGAATTGATTCTATTGGAGGAATGTCTCCGGCCGAAGGAATCAGGTAATCATGCAAATTTTCGTTTTTGCCGGGGAAGAATTCTTCCATGAGAGCCATTCCGAGTCCTTGGGCAACGCCTCCTTCGATCTGCCCTTCAATGAGCGTCGGATTGATTGCGCGCCCGACGTCATGTGCAGCTGTGACTTTCAAGACTCGAATCGTCCCAAGTTCCACATCGACTTCGATCTCAGCCATATGTGCCCCAAAACCATAGACAGCGTAGGGCGTGCCTTGTCCGTTCTCATCGAGAGGCTTCGTGGGAGGATCGAACGTCACTTCCGCGGTTACCACATATCCATATTGGTCCATGGGAACATCGCGAAGAGCTAGCGGTATATTTCGATTTTCTTCTTCTACGATGAGCTCAGCATCTTCAAAATGGATCACGGCGCATTCGCACCCTTTAGCGAGGGCAAGAATTCTTTTGCGGAGCTGCGAACCAGCCATTTGCGCGGCTTTTCCTGTAACAAAGGTTTGCCGCGATGCGGAAGTCTTGCCGCAATCCGGGGTAATCGCGGTATCACCGGATACAAGATCGAAGACTTCGATGGGGGCGCCCACTGCGTCGGCGCAAATCTGGGCCACGATCGTGTTTGATCCCTGGCCAATGTCGACGGCTCCCTGGTGCAACGCTATTCGTCCGTCGGGTTTCAAGCCAACTCTGACGGTCGAAGGATTAGGAAGCGAAGTGTTGCCGCAGCCATACCACATGCCGGCGATGCCTACGCCCCGGCGCAGTCTCGTGCTACTGAAGTTGAAACGTCCCGTTGCTTCCCTGGAATTGTTCCACGCCGGGCGCAGTGCCTCAAAGCACGCGCGAATTCCCACGCCTTCTCCGAGCACCTGCCCAGTCACGGTTGGGGTCTTTCCGTCGAGAGCGTTGAGGATGCGAAACTCCAGCGGATCGATCTGCGCCTTCTCAGCTAATTCGTCATACAGTTGCTCTTGTGCGATCGTGGCCTGAGGAACTCCGAAACCACGAAACGCCCCTGCGGGTACCAGATTTGTGTGCACAGCTTTCGTCAGTGCACGGTAATGCGGAACGTAATAAGGACCCGAAGCATGCACCGGCACACGTCCTGCAACGGTTGGTCCCCAGGATGAATATGCTCCAGTGTTGAAGTCGGCGGCGAAATCAAGGGCCACGAGTTTGCCGTCGCGCTTGCATCCCCCCCGAACTTTGATCCGCGAGGGGTGTCGCTTGGTGGTGGACATCATCGATTCATTTCTTGAATAGACCATTCGCACGGGCACTCCGAGTTTCCAGGCAGCCAGAGCGATAAACGGTTGTACTGAGAGGTCAAGCTTCGAGCCGAATCCTCCTCCTACTGCAGTAGGAATGATTCTGACGTTTTCCGGCGGGATACCCAGGATTGCAGCGATGTCAGCCCGATCCATATAAGGCGATTGTGTGCATGCCTGTATTTCGATCTGATCACCAACACGGCGAGCGAACCCAGCTTCGGGCTCAATATAGGCATGCTCAATAAAGCCAGTCTCTACTTCAAGCTCTGCGGTGAGGTCTGACTCCCTTAGTCCGCGTTCTACGTCTCGCCGGACAACACGTCCTCGGACAAGGACGTTTTCCGCGCGATCTTCATGGATGCGAGCAGTATCGTGCGCCAGAGCAGTCTCGAGTTCGAGAATGGCAGGCACTTCCTCCCAACTGACCGGGAAATCTCCAACATCGAGGGATTCGACAGCAACTGCATCTCCCACTACAGCGGCAACTGCCTCGCCGCGAAAGCGGGCCTCGTGCTCAGGGAAAACGGGCTGATCGGCAAACTTGGGAATTACTCCGTAACGATTCTTGCCGGGAACATCCTTGGCTGTAAAAATGGCTTTGATCCCGGGATGTTTGAGAACAAATGCATCGATATCCTCGAAGCGAAAACGCGCATGGTGATGTGGAGAACGGATTGCACGCAATCCCAGACAGCCTGAGGGCAACTCGTCTGCACCGAAGATTTCATGGCCACGGACTTTCGCTTCACCGTCCAGTCGTGGAACTCGCTTTCCCACGTTCTGGCCGCCATCGAGCCTCTCGACAGGCATGTGATAGGCATTCGCCACTGCAGCGATGATCTTGCGATATCCGGTGCAACGGCACAGCACGCCTCCAATCGCATCCATGACTTCGTTCTCGGTGGGATTGGGGTTGTGATCGAGCAAAGCCGCAGCCGAAACCAGCATTCCTGGCGTGCAGGCGCCACACTGGGCAGCTCCGTGGATTAGGAACGATTTCTGCAGCCGACCTCCCGAACGCGAGCATTGCTCTAGCCCCTCAACAGTCGTGACCTGACAATTTTCGATTTGAGCGGCCGCGACGAGGCACGAACAAACTGGTTCGCCGTCAAGCAAAACGCTGCAGGCACCACAATCACCGGCATCACATCCAACCTTGGTTCCGGTGAGTCCGAGGTCTTCCCGTAATAATCGAGAAAGCCTGCGGCTTGGCGGGGTCGACACGGTGACCTTTCGACCATTAACCGCGAACGAAATCGAGATTGTTCCCGAATGGACGCCGATTTCCGATGTGGTTGCCATGAGCCCTTTTACGTGCAAAGCTGCAGTGCCCGCTGAACCAGCCGAATAGAAGCCTCGCGCCGGTAAGCGGCTGTTGCCCGAACATCATCAATAGGAGACAGAACGGACAAATGATGCGGCTTCACTCGATCGTCGCAGTTGCTGACCGGCATCCCAATCAGGTCCTGCTCCAGACTGCGCAAGCGTTGTGCAACCGCAGAACACGATCCGACGGTAACGCGCGCCGCCGTGACGCAACCTGCACCGTCGACGAGTACGACTGCGGCAACCATCGAGATGGAAATCACCAGATACCGACGAACTCCGAGCTTCACAAAAGATGAAGAAGCGTCTCTAAATGTATCGGGTATGACAACTGCGGTCAGCAGTTCATCCGCTCGTCTCAAAGTTTTACGGTTGCCGACAATGAACTCCGAGAGTGGTATGCGGCGGACGCCTTCGCTTGAGGTCAGTTCCACTTCTGCATCTAATGCTAGCAGGGGAGGAACTCCGTCGGCGGCCGGAGAGGCATTGCAGAGATTCCCCGCAATCGTTCCTCGATTTTGGATTTGGATCGAACCGATTTCGCGTGCGGCAACTTTGAGGCAATCAAAGCAGCGCGGAAGAGGCGTCCGAATAATCTCGGTCCAGGTAGTAAGGCCGCCGATACGCATTTCGTTTGTGGCACGAAAGATACCCTGCAATTCGTGTAGGGCAGAAACGTCTACTACCGTTTCTCGGATCGGGCGATCTCCCAGGGACGGGAAGAAATCAGTTCCTCCGGACAGAATCTGCGATGGATACGTCGATAAGGCTGATAAGGCTTCAGCCACGCTCCTGGGCCGGATATACAAGCTCTGATTTCTCCAGACAAGACTTTCCCCGCCGTAGCGGATGTTAGTTCGCTATTTGTAATACGAAACCTTCGATTTGTACAGCGCTGACGGTCTCCTCTGACGCATCGCTAGGCCTGAAACACCTTAATCTGCGATCCATCAGCCGAGCCTGATTTGGCAGCAAACCGTTACCGAGCGAGGCGAACATAATGCTTTGTAAGCGTAAGGCTGGAGGTGATGAATTCCCATTTCAGTAACTGGCTTAGCTGGCCAAGCCGTTTTTGGGCGGGTCGGTCCTTCGATTTCACAGACCATTTTCAATGGCGGCCTTTACCGTGCCGAATTGAGCCAATACGTGGCAATTTATAGCCCCGATGTTGCTTCTTATCGGCAAACCGCGCTCACGGCCTGTCAGCAGGTGGAAGGCTACCTTGCGGCCGTACGCATCAATTCACAACAGATCGAGCGACAGCAGGCGGCTGTCACTCATACACAGGAGTTTTCTCAAACTCGAAATAGGGCGCTAGCAGACCGGAATAGATTCTTATGTGGATGTTGTTCCCGCGCAGACCACACTCTTAGATGACCAGCAAACCCGAGCGGCGATTGAGGTTGAGGAAATGACTTCTGCCGTCGCGCTCATCGAAGCTCTCGGTGGCGGCTGGGATCAATCGCAAATGCCGACGCCATGGCAACTTACGCGCAAGTCGCCGTCCAGTGAAACCAAACTACAATGCTGAGAACCAGAACGGCTTGCACTAGCAACCATTTTCTCCTTCCCGGTTTTTTAAAGGTCCGTGGAGAGTGCCCATACCTCCCCGTGTAAGGATCGGGCAAATCACACATTCTGGGCGGCAACGCGGCTATCTTCCGCCGGCATCGTAGTGTGGGCGCGAATTGAGATTGTGTGCCATTCGAACGAATGGCGATGACTTGCAATAAGTAAGTCAATCTTCTGAGCGAAGAATGGGAGGAAACGATGCCGGGCATGGTGGCTGATTTGCTGGTCGAGCGTTTAATTGCTTGGGGCGTAGATACAATTTTTGGATTTCCCGGCGACGGCGTTGATGGAATGTTCGAGGCTCTTCGCACACACCAGGACAAACTGAGATTCATTCAAGTGCGCCATGAAGAGGCAGCGGCATTTGCAGCTTGTGGGTATGCGAAATACAGCGGGCGATTGGGTGTTTGCATTGCCACGTCCGGACCCGGCGGCATCCACCTGCTTAATGGACTCTACGATGCCAAGTGTGACGGGCAGCCCGTTCTCGCGATTACTGGGCACACCTACCATGATTTGATCGGTACCTGCTTTCAGCAGGATGTAGATTTAGACAAACTTTACATGGATGTCGCCCCTTACAACCAGCGCATTATGGGTCCGACCCACGTTCATAGCGTGGTGGATGAGGCGATCCGGGCTGCACTCGGTAAACATACTGTTTCTCACATTACGATTCCGAAGGACATACAAGAATGGCGAGCCTCGGATCTGCATCGATCTGATATGAATATCCGCCACCATAGCGGGGATGTTTTTCAGCCGACGCTACCTCATCCTCCCAAGCATCTGCTGCAACAAGCCGCCGAGGTGATCAACGATGGGAAAAAAGTCGCGATTCTAGTCGGCCGAGGATGCCTTCGTGCGCGACATGAAATCGAGCAACTCGCTGAAACTATCGGCGCTCCGGTGATCAAAGCTCTCCTCGGGAAGGCAGTTCTCCCCGATCGCAGTCCCTATACGACGGGCGGTCTGGGGCTGCTCGGTACGGCTCCTTCGCAGGACGCTATGGACGAATGCGACACGTTGCTTATTGCCGGCAGCTCTTTCCCTTACCTGCAGTTCTATCCCAAGCCGGGCAAAGCGAAATGCGTGCAGATCGACGTACAGAGTACGCGGATCGGACTTCGTCACCCGGTGGATGTTGGCCTAGTGGGGGATTGCAAGATTGTGCTCCAAGAGTTGTTGCCGCTTCTGAAGCGGAAGGAAGATCGCAAGTTCCTGGAGACCTCCCAGAAACGGGTGCAGAATTGGAACGATCTTATGAAAACGCGTGGTACTCGCATGGACAAACCCATGAAGCCGCAAGTCGTAACGTATCACCTCAACAATTTATTAGAAGACGACGCGATTATTTCATCGGACAGCGGAACGATTGCAACCTGGTGCGCCCGTTACATTGAAATTCGTGGCGATATGCAATTTTCGCTATCGGGAACACTTGCCACTATGGCGAACGGGTTGCCCTACAGCATCGGTGCTGCTGTGGCCTTCCCTGGCCGGCAAGTCGTTTGTGTTGTGGGCGATGGTGGGGTGACGATGTTGATGGGTGAGATTGCCACCCTTGTGAAGTACAAGTTACCCGTGAAGGTCGTTGTCATGAAAAACAATGCTCTCGGCCAGATCAAGTGGGAACAAATGGTAATGGATTCCAATCCGGAATTCGGAGTCGAGCTTCAGCCGATCGACTTCGCGAAAGTTGCTGAAGCATGCGGGGCCGCAGGCTTTACGATTGAAGATCCAAAAGATGCTGAAGCCACTTTGCGCAGGGCGCTTGAGCACGACGGTCCTGCAGTCATCGAGGCTGTTATCGACCCAAACGAACCGCCACTTCCGGGAAATATCACGGCGAAGCAGGCCTTGCACTTTGCCGAAGCGCTGGCGAAAGGGGAGAAAGATAGCGGCCAAATCGTCAAAACCATCGCTCTAGACCGGATAAAAGAGGTGATCTGAGTGGCGCTCGTAGCCGATGCGATTTTTTCATCCGCCGAGAAGCGGAAGCGACCACGTCGGAGTGCCATGCGTTTGGCGGTGCTCGCCAATGAGAACATCCGCGAAGGTCGTTTTCAGCGCAGTCTCTCGCTGATTGCTGGCCTGTCCAGCGTTCTGAGCGGACTCGAAGTCACTTATGAGCACTATCGCGGAAGCTACAGCCGCAGCGTCATGTACACGCCCGTAATCCTAAGTGCTGGTTTGCTCGGCGCTGGAATATGGGCGTACAAGAGCAAGCGAGCCGCCGAGACTGTTCTGCCCGCAGTGTCGATCATCACGCTCGCCGATGGCCTGACAGGCTTTTATTTTCACGTCAGAGGCATCCAGCGGAAGCCCGGGGGTTGGCGAATTCCCATTGTCAACATGGTTATGGGTCCACCGGTATTTGCGCCGCTGTTGTTCGGGCTCAGCGCTTACTTGGGGCTCATTGCTCATTTTCTGCGGCGTGAAGGACATCCAAACGAAGAAAGTCACCCGCTGCCTGCGCATGCCCAGAGCTGGGCGGTCTGCCTCCCCGGGAGAAAACACGAAAAGATCGGTTGGGATCAAGATCTTCGTGAGGGACGCTTTCAGAAGCACATGGCGGCTGCTACTGCGATTTCAGCTTTTTTCAGTGGATTCGAAGCTTGGTACTCACACTACAAGAACAATTTTCGCTACAAGATGCAATGGACGCCTGTGATTCTGGCTCCTGCATTAATGGGTGCAGCAGTTGCAGCCATGAAAAGCCGCCGGGCGGCGCATACTTGGCTTCCGGCGATGTCTGCGCTTGCAGTTGCAGACGGGGCCGTCGGCTTCTTTTACCATGCTCGCGGCGTGCTACGTCGTCCAGGCGGCGCGAAGATGCCGCTATACAACATTATTTATGGCCCGCCGATTTTTGCTCCGTTATTGTTTGCTGCCTGCGGATTCGTGGGGCTGCTTGCGAGCCTTTTGAGGCGAGAGTAATGGCTGCCGTTGAAACAACCCAGCGCAAAGTTGTTCTGATTGATCCTGCGACTGGAAAGCCTATCCCGCCTAGGGCGCATCCGGGATACTACCCCGGATATCGCACGCTTGCTCAGCAGGAATATTGGGACGAAGCTACTCGTAAAGTAGTTCTCAACCGTATTCGGCGTGTCCCTGATATCCGCTTCTTCTCGGCTGACGAAGCACGTCTCATGTACGCGATCTGCAATCGCATACTTCCCCAGGACGATCGCGACGAAGAGCACAGAGTTCCGATTGTTCCATTTATCGACAAGCGTCTTTTCGATGGCCGTATCGACGGTTACCGCTTCCAGTCGATGCCGCCAGACCGGCAGGCATACAACTTGGGACTGAAAGGAATCGACGAAATTGCGAATCATCTTTACACGAGCAGATTTCTCGATATTGGCGAAGCCGAGCAAGAAATTGTCTTGAAGACGCTTCACGATGCCAAGCCCCCTGCCGGACAAGAAATATGGGATGGCATGTCGGTTCATCGGTTCTGGATGTTGCTCGTGCAGGACTGTGTGGAAGTTTATTACGCGCATCCTTGGGCGTGGGACGAGATTGGCTATGGCGGTCCCGCCTATCCTCGCGGTTACATGCGGCTCGAGGGCGGCCAACCAGAACCGTGGGAAGTGGAAGAGAAGCGCTACGAGTGGCAGGTTTCCGGCGAATTCGTTTCTGACAATTATGAATTCATAGCCGGAGAGGCAGAGCATTTCGGAAGTCCGGGACAGGGAGGGACACATTGAAAACTCCCCTGTTGGGAGAGTTCGGTAGTCCTCCTGCACGTCATATGCTTGGGCCGATCCAGCACATCGACGTACCCATGAAGCGGTACGCTGAAACCGAAGAAGTCGATTTCTGTATCGTCGGTATCGGTTCTGCGGGTGGTGTCTTGTTGCAGCGCCTGGCTCGCGCGGGATTTCAAGTTGTGGGATTTGAAGCGGGCCCTTTCTGGGACACAGAGCGCGACTGGGTCAGCGATGAAAGTGGTTCTCACAATTTGTATTGGGAAGATCTCCGAATCACAGGTGGTAGCGATCCCCTCGCTCTCGGTGCCAATAACAGCGGAAAGGGTGTGGGCGGAGGCTCCGTGCACTGGGCTGCGTTCACGCCCCGCTTGCATCCTTCCGATTTCCGAATCCATTCAGAGGACGGCGTCGGCGTCGACTGGCCGATGACCTATGAAGAACTCAAGCCCTATTACGAGCAGCTCGAACTTGAAATGCCCGTTTCGGGGCCAGCCTACTTCCCCTGGGGAGATCCACACGGATATGCGTATGGCCCACATCCGCTAGGCGGAGTGGGTGACGTTCTCGTCAAAGGATGCACCAGGCTGGGAATTCGTGTCGTGGCCGGTGGACCAGTTGCAATTCTGGCCGGCTCTCATGGAGATCGACAGCACTGCATTTACCGCGGATTCTGTCTGCAAGCCTGTAAGGTCGGGGCGAAAGCCAGCACATTGATCACCCACGTTCCAGATGCTCTGCGAAACGGAGCTGAGATTCGCGATAACTGTATGGTTTCGCGTGTGAACATGAATAAGGAAGGCCGGACCTGCGGCGTGAGCTATTTCGATCGCCACGGAGTCGAGCACGTTCAAAAGGCGAAAGTGGTAATCGTTTCCGGATATGCCATCGAAACTCCTCGCTTGCTTCTGAATTCCGCCTGTCCCGGATTTGAAAACGGCCTCGCCAACTCGAGCGATACAGTTGGACGTTACTTGATGGCGCAAGCGGGGAATGTCATTCTCGGCCGCTTTGATCAACTCGTTCGCATGTATAAGGCCCCCCCGGCGCACGCACTCACAGAAGAGTTTTATGAAACAGACCCGAAGCGTGGCTTTGCTCGCGGATTTGCCATTCAGACCGTGGGGCCATTGCCGATTGCGTTTGCTAAACAGATGATGGTCGCCAAAGGTGCCTGGGGATGGGGCATGCGTCGCGTAATGATGGACTACAACCACTGGGCTGCGCTTGGATTGCTCGGCGAAATTTTGCCTTGGCCGGACAACCGCGTCCAACTTGCTGCAGAAAAAGATCGGTTTGGAATTCCTGTTGCTAAGGTCACGTTTAATTTGCATGATGACGACAAGGTTTTAGCAAACTACGGGAAGAATAAAGTCATGGAGGTGATGCGTGCCGCAGGGGCCGAAGAGGTCGTGCAGGAATCGCGTTATGCTCACCTCGTTGGAGCGGCGCGCATGGGAGCGGACCCGCGAACTTCCGTTGTGGACAAGTACGGCCGCACGCACGACATTCCCAATCTGTTCGTCTGCGATGGCAGCGTCATGCCCACCCAGGGATCTGCCAATCCCGGGCTGACGATTCAGGCTTTGGCAGCCCGAACTGCCGACTATTTGATTGCCTACAGCCGTGAGATATTCACGTCCAAAAAGCGCCCAATGGAACCACCACCAATTCGGCGTCACCTTGCACCGCCCGAAACCTGGGGCAAAGGTGTCCCCCGAATTGCGAATCTATAATTCCGTAACCTCGTCGATCGGCTAGTGCGAACTGATTTTGCCTCGGATCACAACGACCGACGCCGCGGGTATCTCAAACACCGCATCTTTAGTGGCATTCATAGTGCTCTGCACGATCGGACCATCGGGATCCGCCTTCCCTTTGGTGTAGGCGGTTATGTTCCGTTCCGCTCCCGCTATCGCGTGCGACATAGATCCGGTGATTGCGGGATGCCAGTGATATTGGCCGCTTCCAAACGTTGAGATCTCTACTGGACCCGCAAAATGGCTGACCCGATCGGCGCTGCCGTTAAACGCGATGTGCATTGCATGAGCCATTTCCTGATCTCGGTTCACCAGCATCAAGGCCCAGTTTCCATCCGGTCGCTTCACTGCGTAGGCCGTAACCAATTCGTGGCCGGCGCCATCTTGTACATCGCTATGTGCATTGAAAGTCTCGTGCTCGGCGCCGTCAGATTGCACCCAGTCCAAGTTAATCAACTGCGCCACAAAAAATTGCGGCAGCCTTTGCTGAATTTGATAGTTCCGATCCACGGTGAACATGCTGAATGTTCCGGGTGAACCGTTGCATCCAGGCTCCATCTGTAATGGTAAATAATGGAAAAAGTAAACGCCCTTGCCCCCCGAGTTCAAAAATGATCCGATGTAATCCGCGAGCCAAAGTCCAGAAAAGATGTCCTGAAAAGTCTCGCTTGCGCCGGACGAAAGATTGCTCTCGGTAATGAACATGGGAAGATTTTCCGGCAATCCATCTTCCCGCCACGTTTGCATGATGTAACTCACCAATTGGGGTTCGTCATACAAGCTTCCCCATGGAATTCGGCATGGATCATACGGGTAGTGTTCAAACGAGAAAAAGGCCAGATCTTGCAACCGGCCATGCTCCTTCAGATAATCCAAGAAGCGCTCGAGCCAGGAGACTTTGCCGTTGGCATTCGGCCAGACTTCGATATCACGATTTACTCCTTGGAATGACGGTCCCCCCAATTTGATATTCGGGTCTACGCGATGGATTGCTGCCGCCCACTGGATGTACAGTGCAGCATTATCCTCAGGCAGCATGTACTGCCCGTCCGCCTCTTCTCCCATCTCGACGTACGAGACGGGATAGTTCCTTTTCTTCAGATAAGCAATCTCCGCTGCTGCATTTTCGGGCGTCTCATAGATCAGAGCGACGGGAATCATCGCCGGCAAGCCGCGCGTGATCCCACTCGTGAAGAAAAGATCGAAGCCCATCTGCGCTTGTTTGGTCGATCCGAGATCCGATTCCTCGTGCCAGGGATCGACTGATGAGCAGTAGGTAGTCGTCTGTTCCTGGTCCGGAGTGTGTCGCAGAATGTCGTGAAATTTTCCATCACTCGAGGTCGCGCCGAGGTAGATCTCTCGGATGGCGTATCCCACGCAGTTCCGCGGATCCGCCGGGCCATCACTAGTGCAAGTATTGGAGGATTCTGTCATCCATATACGTACAAAGCGGACGCTTGCGGGTTCCCCGCTCAGGCGGATGTTTTCCGTGCTGCCTTGGCCCGCTGCGACTTCACCTTGAGGAAACGTCTGCCACACGCCATGAGTAGGCGCATGCATCGGATCTTCGTTCCCGGTCCAATACTGCACCTCGTACTTCTTCGCGTAGGGGTTCCCCCATGCAATGCGAATCGTGTCGGCTCTCTGCATCTGCGCCAGATCCATCACGATCCATTGCGGATGCAGCGAATCGCTCTCACCTGTGAAATGCTCCGAAAGATAAGGATTGCTCTTCCAGAAGCTGTTCTGATCTCCATCGGTGATACGTGAAAATCCTACAGTATCCGTTCCATCATTCCTCGTGAATCCGCGCCGCGGGAGCTTGTATCCATAGGAGTATCGAATCATTTCCGTCGGATTGTCCGACCCGACAAAATATCCTTTCTGTCCAGAATCGCTCCACGATCCTTTGGGGTTCCAATGCCATGCCTCAACTGCTAGTTCCGTATTTTGCCGGTAGGTAACGGGCTGCCACCCGGATGCAAGCGTCTCGTCAACGTTTGGCTGTACCGTGTCTTTATCGATCGCCGCTACTGGAATACGATCGACTCCGGCTCCGATCGTTTCCTTCGGCAGAAAGTGGTTTGTCGCATGTGTAATGTCGACGGTCACGGTTTGCGGCACGGCCGACGACGGAGACCAGAATGAATACCAGATCAGCGCAGCCGCGGAAAACACGAATATGTGTCTCATGTCGCACCTTAAATTGCAGTAAAACGATTTAGCGCCGGATTATAGTAGATTTCTGAGTGGGCAGGATCTCTCTCTTGGCAGAAAATGAAAATCGACAATGGAAATCTTGCAGCAGTTGCCTGCGCTCCTCAGAATCTAAGCCGCTTTCACCGACTGTTCGCTATTTCGATTCTTGTTTTGGGATGCCGCACTTCGCTTATTTTGATTTTCAATCAGCCAGTTCAATTCGGCCCCGGTCAGAATGGCGAGGGCCGTGATATACAACCAAAGCATCAGGATGATGACCGCCCCAATTGAGCCATAAGTGGCGCTGTAGTCGTTAAAAAAGTGCAGGTAGAAGCGAAATCCGACCGAGGCAACGAGCCAAAGCACAACACCCATAACTCCGCCAGGCGTAACCCAATGCCAATGCCGTTCCTCAAGATCAGGAGCAAAGTAATACAGGATCGAGAATCCAAGAAACATCGCCGCAAACGAAATAGGCCATTCAATAATCTTCCAGGAGAAACGAAATAAGTGCTCGAATCCAATGTGCTCCCCGAGCAATCTGCCAAGCTTGACGCCATATAGTGTTGGTGTCAGGCCGATAAGCATGAGACAAGCGAGAGCGACGGTAAGTCCTATCGCAAGCAACTTCTGCTTCCACCACGGCCGACTTTCGTTCGCCTGATAGATCACATCCAGCGAAGCTACAACTGCCCTCATTCCACTGGAAGCCGCCCAAAGAGCGCCAATCAGACCCGCCGCAAGTTTGAGCCCCCCGCTGGACTTCAGAGTTCCACGAACCACTTTGTGCACCAGTTGAGATGCCGATGCAGGGGCAGCTCGGGTCAACTCGGAGACGATGTTATCGCGCAAGACCGAGCTGGATGCTGCAAAAATGCCAATGATTGAGAATAGAAACAAAATCAAGGGAAATAACGCCAGCAGAAAGTAATAGGACAACGAAGCAGAACGGATTGAGACCTCGTCTTCCCCAACTTTTTTGATTAGGAGCTTCACAAGTTTGCGCGGGGTTAAGCCAGTAAATTTCCACAGCGATGGCATGTCACTAAGCTACCTTTTCTCGCCGCGATTTTTTCGCCATGTGTTCCGGCTTTTTCGGGAACTGAGTCAGTTGGCTCATTGCCGTGATTGCAGCTCCCTCGGCGATAAAGAACCTGCTTTCCGGTTCATTCTTGAACGCGAGGGACTCCGGCATCATTGCTGTCATCGCGGCTAATCCCAAATCGATTTCCTGGCGAGCTCCAAAATGAATTGCCTTCTTCTTTTCGCCTCGATAGTCAGTGAGTAGCGCGACTCCAAGTTCGGCTGCACCACATACAATTGCGGCGAGTGCCGCGCGTTTGTTATGTTTCCAGAACCATACGGCTGATCCCAAGAATAGAGCCCCACTCAAATAGTCAAGACCGGCACGCGCCTTAGGCGAGATCACTCGTGGCATTGGCTTCATCGCTATTTTTGCAACGGTATTGATCACTGCCATATTGTCCCCCTTCTGGGATTCATCCGTCTTTTACCCGTGGATCGCAGCCTTCCGCATGTCTCGCCTGGGAATTACTCCAGACGTTCCTGAACCCTCCAGTTCTCAGCGCAGTTGGCCAGGTACAACTGCCTCATCCGACGCTAAAACTTGAGCACAGCTTGCGCGATCAGGGACTTCGGGTATGGAAGGGGAAAATCAGCCATAGATCCCCGGGACGGCAAAGCGCTCCGATCTCCCGGAGCGCTTCGGTAACTATCTGCTGAAACTCAAGCTGTTTTCTTCCGCATTGTCTTCTCTGCTTCCAGGGCAGAGGTCGATTTCGTCGAAAGATTCTGCTCCATATGTTGCACGCCGTGTTGCAGCGCGGGTGGATTCACGAATTCCCACCCGTTTCCTTCGTTCCATGGTCCTCGTGCGTCCGTTTCTCCCATTTCTCCCTGTCCGGTGGAGTCATTGAAATACTGGTCTACTAGACCAGGGGTCGGAGAAATCCGCCCAATTGAAAATGGTTTTTTTCCCAAGCTCTCCAGTGCTAGGGTGAACGCCTTCATGTGGGTAATCTCGCGTGTCATTAAGAATTGCAAGGCATCTCTCGAACCCGCGTCCTCACAGTAGTCAATTAGTCTCTCGTATACAATCTTTGCTCTCGCCTCTGCGGCGATATTACTTCGTAAATCAACATCCAGCTCACCAGTAATCTTCAGGTAATCCGCGGTCCATGGATCACCGATTGAGTTGTATAGGTTCACTCCTCCGCCGCCCGCAATCGCGATCATGGGGTCCGCCTCCGCCGCGTCGCGATCCTTCTTTTTCATAGGTTTCAGGTGCATGCGAGCCAATGTGCCAACGACTTCGAGGTGGCTTAATTCTTCTGTTCCGATGTCCATTAGTAAGTCTTTGCGCGCAAGATCCTCACAATTCAAGCCCTGTACGGAATATTGCATTGCTGCAGCCAATTCGCCGTTTGCGCCTCCAAATTGCTCCAGCAACATCGTGCCGAATCTAGGATCTGGAGTGCCAACATTCACGGTGTACATCAGTTTCTTAATGTGGTGATACATAGGACCTCTTTTTGAAAGTGGAGTATTGGAATTAGGTGCAGAAATCTGAAGAGTGGTAGCCCAAGCTCTTCGGGAGCCACGAATGTCCAGAGAAGAGCGTGCTGAACCGATAAGCGTTTCTTGGCGAGGAATGCGCTGGCAGCCCAACTGTTGTAAAAATCTACAGGCCAACTTGAAATCGAGGACCGGTTTTTGCTAGAAAAGATCTAAGCGGGCCAGTTTGTCTTGAGAAGGCCGATAAGAGTTGCCGCAACAACGCTTTTCTCTTTGGGCTCATCTCACGTGGTACTTCATGAAATCCGGCGCCTACGGAACTTCTGCGGTTCCGCCGGTGTAAGGCTTCGAACCTCCTAGCCAAGATTTTGGAGTTCGGATGCAGTGTGAAAGTCGTATCGGTCGGTATGGTTGGCACTGTTCGTCCAATCCTGTCCTGATCTTGTCCCCGGCCGCGATTTTTATCCCTCTCTCCTGCCTGGTTCCTAACCATCCAGAAATTCTTCAACTTACCGCCGGAGGAAGACATGGCGACTAATCTCGTGCAAATTGAAAATGACACCGAAATCAAGCAGCGTCTCGAAGCCGAACGCGCCCGCCTGCGCAAGATCGCAGGGCTCGATCAGCCAACGCATTTTCACCGTCCCGTAGAACGCGCCTTTACTGCTGAACAGCGCTCGCATACGACGATTCTGTTTGGCGGCTTCACCTGGAAGCACGAAGATCTGATCCGCGCCGTATTTCAAGGCTGCGGCTATCGCTGCGAGAAATTGCCTGTCCCCAACGTGGCGGGTTTCCAGACGGGTAAGGAGTTTGGTAATAACGGCCAGTGTAATCCCACATATTTCACCGTGGGAAACCTGGTGCAGTACCTGCAATTCCTGGAGAAGGAAGGGCTGTCGCGCGAGCAGATTCTGAACAATTACGTTTTCTTCACCGCAGGCTCATGCGGACCGTGCCGCTTTGGCATGTATGAGGCGGAATACCGCTACGCGCTGAAGAATGCCGGATTCGACGGATTCCGCGTGCTGCTGTTCAAAGACAGCGACGGAATCAAGGCAGCGTCGGGAGAGCCCGGTCTGAAGTTTTCAATCGACTTTGGTTTCGGCATGCTGAATGCCATGCATATGGGCGATGTGATTAACGATCTGATTTACCAGATCCGTCCCTATGAAGTGCATCAGGGTGAGACGGATCGTGTGTTCCGCGAGATGGTCGATGGGCTGTGCGAGGACTTGAAGAATCGCAGGTCATTCGAGATTGAGCAGGACGGGCCGAACTGGCTCAAGCCCAAAGTGAAGAGCAACAAGATCCTGCGCAACACGCTGAATGTATTTGGCAAGTGGCATGAGCACATGTGGGGCAAGGATTATCTGAACGCTTTAAAGACCGCCCGCGAGAAGATGAACTCGATCGAGATCGACCGCACGCGGGTGAAGCCGCTGGTCAAGATCACGGGAGAGTTCTGGGCGCAACTCACCGAAGGCGACGGCAACTTCCACATGTTCGAATTCCTGGAGCGCGAAGGCGCGCAGGTGCTGGTTGAGCCGATCGCCACCTGGGTGGCGTATCTGATGTATCAGGCCAAGGCGCATGCGATCGCCAAGTGGCCGGTGAATCGTCCGCATCGCGATCCCAAGTGGTATGAGGCGAAAAAGCAATTCGCCAACTACATCGGCCTGCGCAAGAAGCTATGGGGCATCGGGGTGGGACAGCGGATGTGGAACTTCCTTTATCACCGGACGGCCCGGCAGTTGGGCGGTATTACGCACCATCTGGCGCCGCAGACTGAGTTGGCCGAACTGGCGCATCCGTTCTACAACCAGTTCGCGCGCGGCGGCGAAGGCCACCTGGAAGTCGGCAAGAACGTCTACTACACCATTCACAAGCTCTGCCACATGGTGCTGGCGCTAAAGCCGTTTGGCTGCATGCCGTCGTCGCAATCTGACGGAGTGCAATCGGCGGTCATCAACAAATTCAAAGACATGATCTTCCTGCCGATCGAAACTTCCGGCGAAGGCGAAGTCAACGCGCACAGCCGGGTGCAGATGGCGCTGGGAGAAGCCAAGGTGAAGGCCAAGGCGGAATTCGAGCAGTGCCTGAAATCGACCGGCAAGAGCATGGCGGAAATCCGCGAGTATATCGAGGAGCATCCCGAACTGAAGCGGCCGTTCTATCACGTGCCGCATCACGAAGGAGTGGCGGGCACGGCGGCGCAATTCATCCTGCACGTCAGCGATCGCATCGATAAAGACACGCGATTCTGGAAGCGCTCGCGCGTGAGCACCAGAACGGAAGCTCCCGTAATGGGTGATTAAGCAGTATCAATTGCTTTAGCTAAAAGCTCGTACCTAGCAGCTTTTTATGTGAGGAATGATGCACGATCATAGCGGCCCCCAGCTGATTCAAATCGCTCCGCCCGACTCGCCCACGCCTCCTGCCGTTCCAACAATCCAGCAGACCAGGCACGCCCAGCAAGGCCACGATCACGGCACAAAATTTCTGGTTGGCCTCGATGTCGGCTCAACTACGGTGAAAGCCGTGGTGGTAGAAGCGGAAGGCGACAAAGTCGTGTGGCAGGACTATCAACGCCACGAGACTAAGCAGCCGGAAAAGACGCTGGAATTTTTGAAGCGCATGGAATCCGACGTCGGCATCAATCGCCATAACACCCGCATGTTTCTCACCGGGTCCGGCGGGGGGTCGATCGCCGAGCAGATCGGCGCGAAGTTCGTGCAGGAAGTCACCGCGGTTTCGCTGGCCGTGGAGAAGCTTCATCCCGAAGTCTATTCGGTCATCGAACTGGGCGGACAGGACGCCAAGATCATCGTCTTCAAAGACGACGACGAAACCGGGCGGAAGAAGAAAATTCCCTCGATGAATGACAAATGCGCCGGCGGGACAGGCGCCGTCATCGACAAGATCAACGCCAAGCTGAAAATTCCCACCGAGCAACTGGCGGAGCAGAAATATCACGGCATCAAGCTGCACAAGGTGGCAGGGAAGTGCGGCGTTTTTGCCGAGACCGATATCAACGGCCTGCAGAAAGTTGGAACTCCTTCCGACGAATTGATGGCCTCGCTGTTCGAAGCTATCGTGCTGCAGAACCTGAGTGTGCTGACCCGCGGGCACACCTTGCGTCCGCACGTTCTCCTGCTGGGCGGTCCCAACAGTTTCATCAAAGGCATGCGCGAAGCCTGGCAGGCGAACATTCCGCGCATGTGGAAGGAACGTAAGGTTCAGGTTCCCGAAGGCGCGAAGCCCGAAGATCTGATCAAGGTTCCCCAAAACGCGCAGTACTTTGCCGCACTGGGGGCGGTCGAGTTCGGGCGCAGCGAAGACGATTGTGTCGGCTGCTATCGTGGATACGAGCAGCTCATTCACTACATCGAGTTCGGACGGCAGGAAGAAAAGGCCAAGTCGGGCGGCAAGGGATTGGTTGAAAAACCCGGCGACCTCGATATTTTCAAGGATGCGTACAAGCGCAAGAAATTCACGCCCGCGGTGTTTCAGAAGGGAAGTACGGTCGCGGGATTCATCGGCATCGATGGCGGGTCGACTTCCACCAAGGCCGTCCTGCTCAATGACCGCGGCGACATTCTCTGCAAGTCGTACCAGCTTTCGAATGGCAATCCCATTCAGGACACGATCGAGATGTTCGAAAATCTGCGCGGCCAGGTGGAAGCGCAGAATGCCAAACTCGAAGTTCTGGGTGTTGCCACGACCGGCTACGCCAAAGACATTCTCAAAGACGTTCTGAACGCCGATGTCGCGCTCGTCGAGACGGTCGCCCACACGGAATCGGCGCTCAAGTTCTATGAAGATCCGCACGTGATCGTCGATGTAGGCGGGCAGGACATCAAGATCATCATCCTGCACAATGGCCGCGTCAAAGATTTCAAGCTCAACACCCAGTGCTCCGCGGGCAACGGGTACTTCCTGCAATCGACCGCGGAGGGCTTCGGCCTCAGCGTGAATCAGTACGCCGATCTGGCATTCTCAGCGCAAGCGATGCCGGTCTTCGGCTATGGCTGCGCGGTGTTCATGCAATCTGACATCGTGAACTTCCAGCGGCAGGGATGGCGCGCGGAAGAGATTCTCGCCGGGCTCGCAGCCGTTCTGCCGAAGAACGTTTTCCTCTATGTGGCCAGTATTCCGAACCTGGCCGCGCTCGGAACGCGATTCGTGCTGCAGGGCGGTACACAAAACAATCTGGCGGTCGTGAAGGCCGAGGTGGATTTCATCCGCAACAGCTTCCGCGCCGCCGGTAAAGAGCCGGAGATCATTGTTCACGAGCACTGCGGCGAATCGGGCGCAATCGGCGCCGCGCAGGAAGCGTTACGCCTGTGGCGCAATGGCCAGCGAACCACGTTCATCGGGCTCGATGCCGTGCGCAAAATCGAATACCGCACCACGCGCAACGAGGCTACGCGCTGCTACTTCTGCAAGAACAATTGCCTGCGGACGTTCATCGACGTGCGTACCGAACCGACCAAGAATTTTGTCCCTCTGCAGAAAGTCACGAAAGTTCCGCTAATGCAGGGAGAGCAGCGATTGATCATCGCCACCTGCGAAAAGGGAACCGTCGAGGATCTGGAAGACATGAAGGACATCAAGGCCGGTCTAGACAAGATTCGCGACCAGCATCCGAACTTCGTCGATTATGCCTCGAAAGAAGTCTTCCGTCCGACGAATGCCAAGAGCGTTGCCGACCCGATTCCTTCCACTTCATGGCTCACCTCAAAAGCGGTCAAAGAGCGCATCGCGCTGATGCAGAACCGCAAGAAAGTTCGCATCGGCATTCCGCGCGTGCTCAACATCTACACCTACGCGCCGCTGTTCAACGGATATTTCGAGAGCCTAGGCATTCAGCCTGAAAATATCATCTATTCCGACTACACCAGTTCTGAACTCTACCGGGCTGGCGCGAGCCGCGGCGCCATCGATCCGTGCTTCCCGGCTAAGATCGGCATCTCGCACGTCTACAACCTGATTCAGGAAAAGCACCGCAAGAAGCCGCTCGACTCCATCTTCTTCCCCATGTACGACGTGCTGCATTCGCCGCTGGTGAAGATCGTGGCTGCGAATGCCTGCCCCACGGTCACGGCGACTCCGGAGACGGTGAAAGCCGCGTTCACGAAGGAGAACGACGTTTTTGCGGAATACAATTTGCAGTACATCGACCCGGTTTTAAATTTTGCCGACCGCAAACTTTTTGCTCACCAGATGCTGCAGGCATGGCAGCCGGTGCTCGGCTTATCGCAGGAAGAAAACGATCGCGCCATCGAAGCGGGATTTTCCGCGCTGAACGATTACGAAGCGAAGATCCGCCGTCGTGCCCGCGAGGTGCTCGATCAGCTCGAACGCGAAGACCGCATCGGCATCGTCATGCTCGGACGCCCGTACCATCACGATCCCGGCCTGAATCACGAAATCCTCGATGAATTCCAGAAGCTCGGCTATCCAATCTTCTCCCAGAATACCCTGCCCATCGATGAAGACCTGCTCGAACGCCTCTTCGGAGAAGAAGTCCGCGCCGGAGTCATCAGCAGCCCGCTCGACATCAGCGATGCCTGGAAGAATTCCTACTCCTGCAGCACCAACCACAAAGTCTGGGCCGCAAAGTTCACCGCGCGCCATCCCAACCTCGTGGCGCTGGAAATCTCCAGCTTTAAGTGCGGGCACGATGCACCCATCTACGGCGTTATCGAAGGCATCATCGAACAGTCAGGCACCCCGTACTTCTGCTTCAAAGACCTGGATGAGAACAAACCTTCCGGATCGATCAGGATTCGCGTAGAAACCATTGACTACTTCCTGCGGCGTTATCGTGAAGAAGTGATTCGCAAACGCAAAGCTGCGGAAAACATCGAAGCTCAACTCGCGGCACTGGAATCAGAACTGCGGAGAAACAGCGCCGTTCGTCCTTTGCCGGCCGCACACGAGAATTGGGAAGCTCAGGAAATCGGCGCCGACTAGCTGCTTAGGCGTGCGAGGCAACTGCGCGCTGCCAAAGCCGGCCGCGCCATCAGTCCGATCGGCTCAAGGATTGAAGCTGTGTCGGAACACAGTTTCGCGCCTCCTTACCCACCAAAGTAACCAGCGGGCCCAACGGCCTCTTGCATGAGGTAAGTACCCTAGCTATTGTCAATGCAATCCGGCAGGGAACCTCCCAGCCTGCCCGCAGAGCGTCTGTCGTGAGCCGAATTTCTGTTCTTGTGCGTGCTGTCCAAGAGTCGCGCACGTGCTGGCCGCATCTTGCCGCCATCACGGCATTTAGCCTCATTTCGCTTCCATTGACCCTGCTTTATCCCTTGCCATTGAAAATTGCTGTGGATGGAGTGTTAGGGCAACATCCTGCGCTCTCGGGCATCCCTACGCTTCAGTCGATTACAGCTAATG
>DAIDGW010000226.1 GCA_027452245.1 Acidobacteriaceae bacterium | reverse complement strand
TACTCCATAAAACTGACCAGCCAGATATCGTCGTGAACCTCTTTGATGCCGACGGCCTGTCCGGCAAAGACGTGGCTGAAATTGATTTTCTTGTTACCCAGACAAATGCGTCCGCAGCGCGTGACCACGATGGTTTTGTCGCGGAAAGGATAGTCGATGTCCGGCAAGCCGGTATAAGGACGCGGCGAAGGTTGGTAGACTTCCGCCGGGTATTTCATGTCCAAGGCTTCGTGCGACCGCTGGTGGTTGAACATCTCGATGAACTTATTGAAGCGGGCTTGCTGCTGCAGGATGTTGGCGGCAGCCGGTTTGGTGGCTTCTTTTTTAAGGTGAGATGCGTGCGCTCGTGGCGGCCATTTTGTTGAGGATGTCCGGGTTTGATCCGTTCGATGCCATTGCCCAGGCGAAGCCAACAGCCGGCGAGTTTGCTCAGGCTGAACATGCTGCGCCATGCCAACAGCCGCATCACTCTCGAACTCTACACGGAGCGATCGACGCAAAGAGTAGAAAAGCGCAGATGGAGGTAACAGATGCTGCCCAGGGTGTGACGGCGCGGGAGGTGCAAAGTGAATAAGGGAAAAGGACGTAGAATCGATCTGGGTCCCTTAATGTGTACCATAACAATTTACACAGTCGAGCCACCTCCTTCAAAGAATGGCGGGGACGACGGGACTCGAACCCGCGGCCTCTGCCGTGACAGGGCAGCGTTCTAACCAACTGAACTACGTCCCCTTACTTTGCATGTCACGTTGTCGCCCCTGCCGCGTCTCTATTTGAAACGCATCATCGCTCTCATTCCTTCAGTCACTCTGTGGAGAATGTTCGGAAGGTCAGACTGGATAACGGTCCTTGGCGGCAACACGAGAGCAGCTGTCCCTGCTCCGACTTGAATTGTAGCAGAGCGAATTCCGGTTGGTACAGACATGGACATAAAACTTGATCGATTTACCATATCTTCGTGCAAAAAGGTTCTCAGACGCGTATCAATGTCCGTGGGCAACTCACCTCCTTCCAATCCTAGATTCCTGCCCACATCACGACCACCAGGTCTCAGCCGCAAACCCCTCCGGTGCCGATCGCGCGGAAGGACAAGTGGCGCAATTTGGCGCTTCACCGGTCCTGGGCCTACTGGTACCGTTTCCTTGGGCTGGCGGTAGGCATGCGGTTACCAGACGTGGTATCGCCAAGTGCCTTGCTGTCCCCCGGCCCACGTCTGGGGCATAATTCCTGGATTCATGCGAGTATCCTTCCTCTCCAAACTGCAAGGTATCCGCGGCAGTTCCCTGCTCCTACATCCCACTCACGCTTCGATTTTCCCCGTGTGATTCAAATCACACCCGGCTGTGCGCCTCTGGATTGACGCTCCTCCACCCTGCAGCTTATCCTGTAGAAGTTGAAATTGAAATTCATTTTCAAAATCATCTTCAGCTCTATAGGAAGCCCGTAAATGCTCCAGGCATTCATCATCACCCTCCGCGAAGGAGTCGAAGCCGCCCTTATCGTCGGCATCACCCTTGCTTACCTTGCCAAGATCGGACGCAATGACCTGCGCAAGGCGGTTTACGCCGCTCTGGTCGCCGCTTTCCTGGGCAGTATTGGCGTTGCTGTCCTGATGTCCCGCCTGAACCTGAATGAAGATGTATTTGAAGGCTGGGTCATGCTGGTGGCCGCGTTCTTTGTCATCACCATGGTGATTTTCATGATGAAGACGGGGCGCAAACTCAAGGGCCAGATCGAAGGGAAAGTCGGCCTGCTCGCGGGCAACGATGCCTGGCTCGGCCTCTTTGCTTTTATCTTCCTGATGGTTCTGCGGGAAGGCGCTGAAACCGTACTGATCCTCTCTGCTGTATCCCTGAACTCGACCGAGCTGATGAGTTTTCTGGGAACTCTATTCGGCGTGATCGCCGCCATTGCTTTCGGCGTGATGTTCGTCAAAGGCAGCGTTCGCATCAATCTGCAGAAATTTTTTCGCGTCACCACTGCAATTCTTTTCCTTGTCGCCGCACAGTTGATTGTTGCCGGGCTGCATGAACTTTCCGAAAGCGGAGTGATTCCCTCCTCCAAAATGGAGATGTCGATCGTCGGCCCCATCGTGCGCAACGATCTGTTCTTCTTCATCACGATCTTTGCCTTGGCCGCCCTGATGGTCTTGTTCGACGCAAAGCGGCGCCAGCCCTCGATTGCCGAGAATGCCTCCGCTGCCGAACGCCGCAAGCTTCTATGGAGCGCCCGTCGCGAGCGCCTCTGGATGGCCTCGGTTTACACCTTCGCTTTCGTCTTCATCGCCATGGTCACCGCCGAATTCATCTACGAAAAGAGTGTGAGCGCACTGTCTCCGGCCACGGAAGTCACGTTCACGAATGGCTCGCTCACGATCCCATTGAAGCAAATTTCTGATGGCGACCTGCACCGCTTCCAGGCAAAAGAAAATGGCACTGAAATCCGATTCTGGCTTTATCAGAAGCCCGACGGCAAGGTCGCAACGGTCTTTGACGCCTGCGAAATCTGCGGGGCCGTGGGCTTTTACAAAAGCGGCAATACAATCGTCTGCAAGAACTGCGCGGCGCCCATCAATCCACAATCGGTGGGCACTTCCGGCGGATGTAATCCGATTCCGCTGAAAGCGACTCAGACCGCCGGTTCCGTCATCATCCAGGAGGCGGACATCGCTGCCCACAGCGGCACGTTCGCGCAGCGCTAGCCGATGTTCGTCCGCCTCGTGTACGAATCGTTCCGCCGGCAAAAGCGCCGCAAACTCCTGGCCGGAGCCGCAATCGCCCTGGGAGTCACGGTGGCCACCGCCATGATTGCGGTCGCTACCGACATCGGTGACAAGATCAATCGTGAACTGCGCACTATCGGAGCCAATCTTGTCGTAACTCCGCAGGAAGATTCGCTCGATCTCGATATCGGCGGAGTCAACGTAAAGCCCCCGACTGACGGCGCATTCCTTAACGAAAGCGATCTTTCCAACATTCTCGGCATCTTCTGGCACAACAACATCACGGGATTTGCCCCCATGCTTCCCGTTCCCGTGAAGCTTTCCCATAACGCTCACCCGATCAATGCCATACTGCTCGGAACTTATTTCTCTCATCCAGTCACTTACGGCACCGACAAGCTGACGACCGGTGTGCGCACGACCCATCCCTGGTGGAAAGTTTCCGGTGCGTGGCCAAGTGATAATTCAAGCGACGTTCTGCTGGGGGATCGCCTGGCGCGCGAGATCGGCGCAACAACTGGAGATGAAATCACCGTCGCGGGACGCCCGCTTCACGTCAGCGGAATCCTTTCTACAGGTTCTGGCGAAGACGGCGAGATTGTTGCTCCTCTTGCCCTGGCACAACAAGTCATTGGCCGCCCCGGCGCCGTGCGGCGCGTTTACGTCAGTGCGCTCACCAAGCCGGAAGATGCCTTCGCTCGCCGCGATCCCAAGAGCATGTCGGGAGCGATTTACGATCGCTGGTATTGCTCGCCCTATCCGCAGTCGATCGCTTATCAATTACAGGAGGCCATCCCTCATTCTCACGCCGAACAGATTCGCCAGGTTTCGCAAAATGAGGGCGCTGTACTGACCCGCATTGAAGGCCTGATCTTCCTGATCACTCTGGCAGCGTTATTCGCTTCGGGGTTAGCAGTTTCCGCAGCTATGGCCACAGCCATTTTCGAACGCCGTACCGAAGTTGGATTGATGAAAGCTCTTGGAGCCGGCAAGCTGGCTATCGCGTCCATCTTCTTTGCCGAAGCCGCATTGCTCGCCCTTCTGGGCGGCATCATCGGATTCGTTACCGGAAGCCTCTTGGCGCACCGCATCGGTGAATCGATTTTCAACTCGCAGATTTCAATTCAGCCCGTGCTTCTGCCGGTGATTCTTGCCATCGCCGTGATCGTGACCTTTGCCGGCAGCGCGGCCGCGATTCGCCGCGCCGTGCAATTCGATCCTGTGTTCGCCTTGCGAGGCGAGCTATGAGCACCCCGAACTCTCAGATCGCCCGGGACCTCGCGGCCAGCCGTGCCACTCGCCCGCACCCATCCATGTTTCTGCGCATGTTGCTGCGCGCTGCGGTGTTGCGTCGCGGACGTGCAGCCTCCGCTCTATTCGCCATGGTTGTTGCTGCGGCCGTGACTACGGCCATGCTCAATCTGTACGTCGACGTTCAATCCAAATTGCAGCGCGAATTTCGCAACTATGGGGCCAACATCATTGTGGTTGGCAAAGACGGCTCTTCCCTTCCCGCCGGCACCTTGTCTCGTGTGGATGCCACGCTCGCCCGACGTGGCATCGCCGCCCCATTTGCAATGGTCGTAGCCCGCACTTCCGACGGTCAGCCAATTGTCGTTGCAGGAACGGATTTCAGACGGGTTCGCCAACTCGACCATTGGTGGTCGGTGACCACCTGGCCGTCCTCAGCGCTACAGGCGCTGGTGGGAACGCGGGCGCTTCCGGTGGTCTCGCCAAAGAATCAGGCCTTCGATCTCAGCTTTCAGGGACGCACGATTCACCTCGCGCCCGCAGGAACCCTACAGACCGGTGCCGCGGAGGACAGCCGCATTTATCTATCGCTTGCGGATTTCGTGAACTGGACGGGTGTGCAGCCGTCAACCATCGAAGTAGCTGCTACCGGATCGTCCGCCGAAATTCTGGCGATCATGAAGGAACTCGCGCGGGCAGTCCCCTCGGCCGAAGTTCGTCCCGTGCGCCAGATCGTGGAAGGAGAAGCCCGAGTGCTCGGCAAAACTCGCTCGACCCTCCTAGCCGCTGCCGCACTCATTATTTTGACTGCAGCGTTGTGCGTGCTGTCCACGCTGGTGGGATGGGTTTTCGATCGCCGCCGCGATTTCGCCATCATGAAGGCCCTTGGCGCCTCTGAACGTCTTCTGAACGGCTTTTTCGCCGCCGAAGCGGCTGCACTTGGGGCAATCGGTGCCTTGATCGGCTTCGTGCTCGGAATCGGAATTGCCCTCTGGATTGGACGCGTAAATTTTCACGCATCGGTGGTGCCGCGATTTTCTGTTTTACCCATCGTTCTGCTCGGCAGCATGGCGATCACTTTGATTTCTGCCATTTTGCCCATTTCCCTGCTACGGCGAGTACAACCCGCCGTCATCCTGAGGGGTGAGTAATGATTCAAATCCAGAATGTCACCAAGCTCTATCCCGCCAACGAAGCGGGCAATGGAAAAGAAAGTACCGCGATTCACGCGCTGGACCACATCTCCTTGCATGTCACTCCCGGAGAATGGCTCTCGATCATGGGCCCGTCCGGTTCCGGCAAATCGACCCTCGTCAATCTGATTGGCTGCCTCGATCGCCCCACCTCCGGCGAAATCTGCCTCGATGGACAAAATGTTGCCAACGTCTCTTCCGCGGAACTCAATCGCGTTCGCGCGGAAAAAATTGGATTCATCTTCCAGCAGTTCCACCTGATTCCATTCCTCACCGCAGTCGAAAATGTCATGCTCGCACAGTACTTCCACAGCATGACCGATGAGCAGGAAGCGATCGGCGCGCTCACTCGCGTCGGGCTCGGCGATCGCGCCCACCACCTCCCTTCCCAGCTCTCCGGCGGTGAGCAGCAGCGGGTCTGCATCGCCCGCGCCCTGATCAACGATCCGCGCATCATTCTCGCCGACGAGCCGACCGGGAATCTCGACGCGCAAAATGAAGAAATTGTTCTGCGCCTGCTCCGCGAATTTCACCAGCAGGGCCGCACCATCGTGATGGTTACTCACGATCCCGTCGTGGCGCGTCTTGCCGACCGCCGGATCGAGCTACATCACGGCAAAATTGCTTCTCAGGAAGTCTTCGCCATGGCCGACGAAGAGCAACTCGACGAAGTGCTCGAAGAAATGTGGGCTCTCGAAGAGCACGGCGAACCGGCAGAAATGGAACGCATGGAAGTCCACGGCGCCCTGCCGGTCAGTCTCGCCATCGAGAAGATGATTCAACTCGGACTGGTGAGCGCCGTGCCCCATCCTCCGGAAACTCACGATCACAAGCCCTTCGTGAATCCTTGCCACGACGCCTTGAAACCCGTCTCGGCGTCCATCGGCGATGGAACCTTGGTGGTGCAGCTTACGGCTCGCGGCCGTGAACGCGCGGGTAGCATCATCCGGCGCCATCGGCTCGCTGAACGGCTTTTCACCGACAGTCTCGCCATGGATAGCGAATCCGAAATCGAACAACAGGCCTGCAAATTCGAGCACATCCTGTCGCCCGAAGCGACCGACAAAATCTGCACCTTTCTCGGGCACCCACGCACCTGCCCTCATGGCGCGCCCATTCCTCCCGGACCTTGTTGCGGGGTAACCAGCGACGTGCTGCAGGTGGGCGAAAAGCGGGTCTCGACCAAGTAACTCGCTATCTCGCGAAACCCGACATTAAGACCTTGTGCTGCGCCCGGGCCACCGTCGGGCTTGCTCGATCAGGTTCGCGTCGGCAATAAGGGTAATCTTCTTCGTATGAAATGGTGCACACTAACATAGTGCAGCCAGGCAAATTGAGATATCCCACCATTGGAGTGTTCGACTCTGGCTTCGGCGGGCTTACCGTCCTTAAAGCCCTGCTTGAACAAATTCCGGATATCGAATACCTCTACTTCGGGGATACAGCGCGCCTTCCCTACGGCTCAAAATCCGTCGAGACGGTCGCGCGTTATGCGGTTGAAGCCGCACGATTTCTCGAATCGCGCGGAGCCCAGATGCTCGTCATCGCCTGCAATACGGCCACCGCCCTGGCACTCGATCAGATCAAGTCCGCCAGTAAATGTCCCGTCATTGGAGTCGTCGAACCCGGCGCCGATGCTGCCGCCTCTGCCAGTCACATGAAGAACGTTGTTGTAATTGGAACGGAAGCGACGGTGGCAAGCCATGCCTATCGCAAAGCCCTCGAATCGCGCGGTATGAAAGTCACCGAAAAAGCTTGCCCGCTTCTTGTTCCGCTCGTCGAGGAAGGATGGATCGAGCACTCGGTCACCGAGCAGGTTGCGCGTATCTATCTTGACCAGGCCTTTCAGGAAAGCGCTCGCCAGTCCGACGTCCTCCTGTTGGGATGCACGCATTATCCCCTGCTCAAACCTGTGCTCCGGCAGGTGGCTGCCCCACACGTTGCCATCATTGACTCGGCTGAATCGACGGCTCGGGCCGTGGCGGCATCCCGCCCGCAAGAGATGCTTACCAACCCGCTCGCTGACCCCGAGCGTCGGTCCGCTCCGCGCCTGAAATTCTTCGCAACAGATTCGATCGAGAAATTCCGTCGGCTCGGCGCCCGTTTTCTGGGTCATCCCATTGAAAATATCGAGCACGTTGATTTAAAGGAATAGTAAGTCGTTCTGGCGAAAAACTGCTTCGAATCGACCCTGGCCGCACTCCAATCACAACACAATGCATCCGCTCGACAACGTCATCTGGAACGCCCTTGCCACTCGGCAAGCGGAACTCGCCGAATGTTGCGGCACCGCACGCCGATTCCCGACCGAGATCACTTCTCTGAGCGGATTCGAGCAGGAAAATGACGCTGGATACGAATCTCTTGCCGGACTGCTGGGCTCCGGTGGCGTTTCCTCGATCTTCCTCGATCATCCGTTTCAGCCACGCCCCGGCTGGGAACTGCTTGATCCTTCCCCGCTGTTGCAGATGGTCTACGATGAGCGCCAGCCATCTCAGTCTTTGCAGGATTCCAGCGAATCACCGCACATATTTGTCAGGCTGAGTGCGTCCGACTCTGGCGACATGCTGGAGCTTGCGAATTTAACCCGTCCCGGTCCCTTCGGCAGTCGCACGCACGAACTCGGAAATTTTCTCGGGATTCGAACTAACGGCAAGCTCGTGGCCATGGCTGGCGAACGCCTTAAGGTGCCCGGCCACACTGAAGTCAGCGGGGTATGCACGCATCCGGATCACACCGGCAAAGGATATGCCGGCGCGCTAATGAGAGAAGTGATGTGCGGAATTCTTTCGCGCGGCGAAACGCCATTTCTTCACGTGCGCGCAAATAATACACGTGCCATCTCGCTTTATGAGCACCTTGGATTTCGCGTGCGTACGCGCTCATACCGGGCGTTGCTGCGGAAGCTCTAGCTCAGATTGATTTCTACAAGACCAATACTTGGAGCAAAGATCTCAGTACAGGTGGAAATCCACTTCCAACGCGATTTCCACGGCGACCGGATGGCCATCTTTCATAGCCGGCTCGAAACGCCATTTCTTCGCGGCCTCAATCGCTTTTTCATCCAGCCCCATGCCGAGCGAGTTCGCCACCCGGATGTTCGTTGGACGCCCATTGGCATCGACCACCAGCATCAGCGTGCACGTGCCTTGATACTTGGCCTTGCGGGCCTCTTCCGAGAATTCGGGATCGACCTGGTAGATCACGCGCGGCGCGCTTACTCCGCCGCCAACGTGGAAAATGCCTCCACCCACGCCCCCGCCTTCTCCCGGACCGAATCCTGGTCCTTTCCCGGATCCGACGCCGCCCCCGCTTCCCGACCCAATTCCGCTGCCGGAACCTGTCCCATTCGACGGCATCACGCCTGCCGAAGTTGGATCACCCAAGGTCGGCAGGTTGACCATCGCCATCTTGACCTGCGGCGGAATTACGATGGTCGGCTCAACCGGCAGCTTAGGATTCGGATTCCTGAGCACAACCGCCGGCGGAGTAATCTGCTGCATCGAGAACTTCGGCAGCCGTCCTTTTGTAGCCTGCAGAACGTCGCGGTCTCCGCCACCACCGCCGCCACCCGCTATGGTCTTTGAAGGCCTTAGAACGGGCATATCTCCGGGATCAATCAACGGGATCACTTTCGCTTGCGTGGCCGCGGCAGTCACCACACGCCTCCCGATAATCGTTCCAATAATGAGAATCCCGATGAGCGCCATGTGGACCGCGGTCGATCCCAGGACGCCGTTCCGCTTATTGTCGTAGAACCCCCAGATGTCCTTGACCGGCTCCGGTTTCGACTCCAGCTTCAGAGGCGGCAGTTTCTTGGGGAAGAAGAATTCATCCAATTGCCGGAACAGCGATTTCCAGATCGGTTCTTCAAATTCACGCTGGTCGAGCAGGAGGTGAAGCTCCGGCTCTTTCCCGGGGAGGTTCGCGTTCATATTTACTGATCCCATAATGGCTGAAAAAGAATGTGTTTCTGACCCGTAGAAAGATGCCGCAGAGTAACCCTACCTTGGGAAAGATGAGCGGCAACCTGTCCAAGTTGCTTGCGATCCGTGCAATTCTGTGGACGATTTGGAACCTTTGTAGCGGGACAGCCCCCCTAGTATTGTTCCTTTTTTAGATTTTACCGCGAGTCACCCGGTTTTCAACAGTGCTTTGCCGTTATTCATTGCCATTAACGGAACTATCCCTAAGATAACAATTTGACCGTCAAGCTGCTGCAGCAGCCGCTCGTAGACGTATCCGACCCATGCTCCCTATAATGAAAGGATTCAATCATTTGGGAGAATCTGCAAGCGTGCCGTCCGAACTGAAATCGACCATCAATCTGCCTACCACTGCCTTCCCCATGAGGGCCAACCTGCCCCAAAATGAGCCCAAGTTGCTCGCCCGGTGGGAGCAGGAGCGGATCTACAACCGCATCCGTGAGGTCCGCAAGGGCGCCCAGCAGTACATCCTGCATGACGGCCCCCCTTACACCAGCGGCCCCATCCACATGGGCACCGCTCTCAATAAGTGCCTGAAAGATTTCGTGGTTAAGTCCAAGACCATGGCGGGATTTGACGCTCCCTACGTTCCCGGCTGGGATTGCCACGGACTTCCCATTGAGATCAAAGTCGACAAGGAACTCGGCGGCAAGAAACTGCAGATGCGTCCCTTGGACGTCCGCGCCGAGTGCCGCAAGTACGCGCAAAAATATCTCGACCTCCAGCGCCAGCAGTTCAAGCGGATCGGTGTCTTTGGCCGCTTCGAGCGCCCCTACGCCACCATGACCCCGCATTATGAGTCGGTGGTGCTCGAAACCTTCTTTTCCTTCTACGAAAACGGATTCGTCTACAAAGGCCTGCGCGCCGTTTACTGGTGCATGCACGACGAAACCGCCCTCGCCGAAGCCGAAGTCGAATACGAGAACCATACCAGCTCAACCGTTTGGGTCAAATACGCCCTGCTCGACGATCCGGCCAAGATCGATCCTGCACTCGCCGGAAAGAAAGTCTCCACCATTATCTGGACCACCACTCCCTGGACGCTTCCCGCCTCCATGGCCGTGGCTTTCCATCCCGATGAAGAATATGTCGCGCTCGAATCCGGCGGAGAAATCTACATCGTCGCTTCCCGGCTCGCCAGCGAGGTCGCAGCCAAGTGCAACTTGCCCAATGCTCGGCCCCTTGCACATTTTCCCGGACGCAAACTCGAGCACCTGAACTTTCAGCATCCTTTCCTCGACCGCAAGATTCTCGGCGTTCTGGCTGATTACGTCACCATGGACACCGGAACCGGCGTGGTTCACACCGCTCCCTCGCACGGCGCGGAAGACTTCATGACCGGCGTGAAATATGGGCTCGACGCCACCAGCAATGTCGATGAAAAAGGCATCCTGCGCCAGGGCTTGCCGGAGTACGCCGGCAAGCGCGTGTGGGACGCCAATCAGCCCATCATCGATCTCGTGCGCTCTCGCGGCGCGCTGTTGCACACCGAAAAGACCGAGCACTCCTACCCCCATTGCTGGCGCTGCCACAATCCTGTGATCTTCCGCGCCACCGAGCAGTGGTTCATCTCGATGGAAACTCCCATGCCCGGCGGCAAGGGCAAGGAAGACACTCTGCGTACGCGCACCTTGGAAGAAATCCAGAAAGTGAAATGGGATCCCTCCTGGGGCGAAGAACGCCTTTCCAACATGATCCAGACTCGTCCCGACTGGTGCATCTCCCGCCAGCGCGTCTGGGGAGTGCCCATCGCCGTGTTCCTGTGTGAATCCTGCGGCAAGCCGTTGAATGACAAAGCGATCAACAAGACAGTTGTTGAGTTGTTCGCGAAATCTGGCGCCGACGCTTGGTTTACCGACGAACCTGCCAAATTGATCCCGGTGGGAACCAAGTGCCCGCATTGCGGCGGAACAAAGTTCGAGAAAGAAACCGACATCTTCGACGTCTGGCTCGAATCCGGCGCAAGCTACCTCGCCCTGATTGCCGAGCAGAAGATGGACGGTGAACCCGGCTATCCCTGGCCCTCGGATCTGTACCTCGAAGGTGGAGATCAGTACCGCGGCTGGTTTCAATCTTCCCTGCTGTGCGCCATGGGCACGCGCGGCACGCCGCCGTATAAAGGCGTCGTCACCCCCGGCTGGACGCTCGACGAAAAGGGCCAGGCCATGTCGAAGTCACGCGGCAACGACGTCGATCCCGTGGATGTTTCCAGCCGCCTGGGCGCCGAAGTCGTCCGCCTCTGGGTCGCCTCCGTCGATTTCCGCGAAGACGTCGTCGGCTCCGAAGCGCTCATGCAGCGCATCGGCGAGAACTATAAAAAAATCCGCAACACCTTCCGCTACATCCTCGGAAACTTGTACGACTTTGACCCGCAGAAAAACATGATTCCCTTCGAACGCATGGAAGCGCTCGATCAGTACATGCTGCGCCAGACTTGTACCTTTGTTGACGACGTCAGAAAGTGGTACGACGAGTTTGCCTTTCACAAGATCTACCACCGCGTGAATCATTTCTGCATTGTCGATTTGAGCGCATTTTATTTCGACGTTCTGAAAGACCGCCTTTACATCTCCGCGCCGAATTCTACAGCTCGCCGGAGTGCGCAAACGGCCATCTGGCGCATCGGGGAAGCTCTGGTTCGCCTGCTCGCTCCCATCATGTCGTTTACTTGTGAGGAAATCTGGCAGTATCTGCCCCAGGTGGAAGGCCGTGCGGCAAGCGTGCACACCGCTCTTTTTCCGCAGGCTGCCGAAGTTCTCGGCAGTTCCTTCGCCCCTCAGGACGCGCAGTCAGAGTCTGATTGGACTACCCTGCGTTCGGTTCGCGACCAGGTCCTGAAAGCCCTCGAAGAAGCGCGCAACAGGAAAGAAATCGGCACTGGTCTTGAGGCGCAAGTCACGATCACCGCCGCCGATCCTGCTTACTCGCTCTTGCAGCGCTACGACGATCAACTCCGTTACCTGTTCATCGTTTCCCACGTCCACTTGAAGCAAGGTTCCGGAAACGGCACAGGTGGCGCCCACGTCGAAGTTCGTCCCGCCGAGGGACAGAAGTGCGAGCGTTGCTGGAATTATTCGACCCACGTTGGAGAAGACAGGCAATATCCGACCGTCTGCGAGCGCTGCAGTGCCGTGCTCCACGTACTGGAGAACTCGACCTCGTAGCACCGTCGCCTGCGAATTGCTTCGTCCTGCGAACACTCTTCGTGCAGCTCAACTCCACGGCCCGTGAATTCCGGCTAAGATGAAATAAAAGCCCAGATGACCCGAACCTCGATTCGTGCCTTTGAATTTCTAATCGCTCTTGCCGTCGTCCTATTCGACCGCTGGACCAAGCATCTGGCGGCCACGCAGATCGGCATGGCGCGCCACATTGTCATCATTCCAGGCTTTTTTGACCTTACCCACACCGAAAACACCGGCGCAGCCTTCAGTCTCTTCGCCGACTCTCCGTCGCACTGGAAAACCAATCTTCTGATCGCATTTTCCCTCGTGGCGATGATCGTGGTATCGGTTCTGCTCTGGAAGCAATCGCGCAAGCTGACCCTGACCGGAGTTGCTCTCTCGCTCATCCTCGGCGGCGCCGTCGGCAACCTCTGGGACCGCATTCAGACCGGACGCGTCGTCGATTTCCTGCTCCTGTACGTGAAGCAGTATCAGTGGCCCGTATTCAACCTCGCCGACAGCGCGATTGTCGTCGGAGCCTGCCTGCTCGTCCTGGAAATTCTTTTCGGCAAACACTCTGCCGAAGCCTAGGGCTGACTCTCTCTCAGCAACTCATCCAGATACTGTTTCCAAATGGCCGGCAAACTGTGCGTTCCGTGCCCGCGCGTTTGGTCCGTAATGGGCAGCAGCACGAATTTCCCATTCTTCACTTTCTTGATTTCCTGCTGCGCAATTCCCAGTTCCGGGGGATTGATCTGGTCGTCCGCCGAATTCACGAACATCACATGCGCCTTGATCTCCTCCAGCTTGGGCTCGGGATTGTAATCGCGCGAGGCATCGAAGGCGTAGAGCATGTCGTTCGCCTCGAATCGTACCAGGCCCCGTTGCCACCACTGCTCCAGGAAATCGTCCGCCTGCCTCTGCGTCGGATAATCCTTCTGCAGTTGCAGCGGGCTTGTGGCCATGATGAGGAAGAGATTCAACGCACCCTCGATCCCGTTTCCCGGTGGTTGCGTGTAATTCCCGCGGTCCCACGCCGGATCGTTCTTGATCGAATCCATGATCATCTTCCGCCACATCCGGTTGCGCCCGGCAATCTCCACCGGCAGGCACGCCAGCGGCATCGCCGCATCCATGAAGTCCGGGTACATCTCGGCCCACATGAATGAATGCATGCAGCCCATCGACGTCCCCATCACAAGCCGCAGGTGGTTGACCTTCAAACCATCCGTCAACAACAGGTGTTGTGCCTCCACCATGTCCGCGTAATCGTAGCGCGGAAACTTCATGCGCATGCCGTCACTGGGCTTCAGCGATTTCCCGTGCCCGATCCCATCGGGAAGGATGATGTAATACCGGCTCGCATCCAGCAGTTCCCCGGGGCCAAACAACACTCCCGCAAATTGCCCTGTCACAAACTGCCGTCCCGACCCGGTCGTCCCGTGCAGGATCATTACAGCGTTGGTCACGCGCCCAGAAGCGTCCGTAACCGGTTTGCCATACGTCGCATAATGCAGGCGCATCTCGGGCAACGTCTCTCCTGAACGAAAATGGAAATCATGTGCGACGTAATCGCCCTCGGACTGCGGCACTTCCTGCGCCGAAACCGGGAAACCGCAGACAACAGCAAACATCAGTGCAGAAAAAAATATTGAAAATATTCTCATGGCCGAGCAGCTTACGCTGTTGAAAAGCTTCTGCGCAACCGCGTTGCTGATCCGTCACCGCCTCCTGACAGCCACGCTGCCTTGAACCACCAGTCACTTGTCGAGTTCCCTTTCGTAACCTCGCCGCCTCCCTGAGCCACAACTA
>DAIDGW010000225.1 GCA_027452245.1 Acidobacteriaceae bacterium | reverse complement strand
TAGCCGGGATTCCACGCTGGCCAACCATGTCCCAAACCGCCTTCTCTGATCTCTCGATCTGTTCGGCGATCTCCCGCACGCTCATGTGGTTCAAGGATTCGATAACGAAACGGTACTCTACCATCGTCCAGCGCCGGCGAGCGCCCAAAGGCCGGGTGGGGAGCCCCAGTTTATGAGCACGCCGTAAGATGGCCCTTCGCGGCCAGCCGGTAAGGCTCTGGACGTCTGACACGGCTGCGCTTAAACCCGCTTCTTCGTGAATGTGGATCAGCCGTTCATCCAATTCATTTGTCCATCGAAACGGCGGGCCTGTGTGTCCGTTTTCTCTTCGCTGTTCTTGTAGGCGTCGAAGACGCGCCCAAATTGTGCCAATCCGCAGTTCGGAAAACTTACGCAGGACCCTGTCAACTGTTTCGCGCTCCAATCGGTTCGCTGTTCGAATTCCCTCCAGCAAGATCGGGTCGACCTCTGTGCGCCAGAACCGGCGGTCGATTCCTGACGGCGGCACCATCCCGTCCAATTGGGCTGTCGCGCTCGAATCGGCTTGTCCGCCACCGGCCCCGACCCGGTCGTTGCAATCGTTCGCCACCACAAATGCCGTCACTACGGCCTGCAAGTCCGCTGTCCGTTGTTTCCGCAATCGTCGGAGACGATCCCAGATCATGCCGACGTGGAGTTGCGGGAATGCATGGAGGACCGTCTCAACCGCTTCGCTTTGACATTGGCTGGCATTCCGGAGACCGCTAAGCAGAATAGGGTCGATCTCGGTCGCCCAGAACGCCTGGTCCATCCAGCGGGGGAGCCCTGTCCGAGCGACTTCTTCCATGCGGGCACCGAGCCATGGGATCGAAAGCTTCGGCCAGACCGAGCGGACCCGTTGTACCACTTCGTCTTGCGTCACATTCCGTGCGAAAATTCCCTGGATCAAAACCTTGTCAACTTCGTGCTGCCAGAATTCCAAAGACAGCCAGGGAGCTACCCCATCCTCAGATGGTTTCTCAAACACCTTGGCCAGCCACTTCTCAAAATCCTTGGGGTAACGCTCCTTTCCCTGCGGGAGAGGATGCAAAGCTTTCACTCGCTCGTGTGCCAGATCCTTCCCCGGCCTGTTGTCCTCGATGCCATCCAGCAGGATGACGTCGAGTTCCCTTGTCCAGGCGGCACTTTCCTTTGCGCCGTGTTTCGCGCTCATGTAGACCCCTCAACAGCGATACCTCCGGAGCTCTCAACGCGGGTACCACGCGCACGCGGGAAAAAAGGCCCCTATATAAATAGGCATTCCCGGAGGCAGATTTCCCCGCTCGGATTGAAGTTTTTTTTGAGCGGCAATCGGATCGGCGTTTGGTGTCTCGCGGTTCAAAGCGCTACACCTCTTCGCGCGGAACCACTTTCCCTCATTCCCTTTAGTGCAGGTCACGTCCATGGCGCCCGGCCAGCGGTAGTACATCGGAGGTAATAAGGCCCCTTTGACGTCACAATTTGCAAATTCGCCTACGCGAATAACGTTATTTTGGCAGTATAATAAGGGCATTCTGATCGGGGCCGTAAATGCCGGTCAAGCCTCCCCCAATAGTGGCTCCCGACTCGTTCGGGAAGCCGTCCGAAGGGTTTTCGCGCATCTCTGCGCAGGTGAAGGATACCGTTCGGCGCCTACGGGCTTATCTCCGTGGCCGCGGTTCCACCGATCTCGAATCTCTCACCAATGAAGCAAAGACCCTGACTCCGACCCAGTGGTCTGCCGCTCTTCCCGAGCGGCGACGCAATGGCAAAGTCGTTTATCTTGACCGGACCTCATTGGAGCGAATTGCCGACCCGCGGGGAGATCCCTTCGAGACCGTCTATCGCAAAGAACTCGTGTCGCTTTTGGCGGCCCAGCTTCCGCCGGAGCAGGTTCCGTACCTGGACGCGTTCCTCGCTGACGACGATCCCAAAGACATCGCTCCGCGCTTGGGCATCAGTGCAAAAGCGGCTTCGGCACGAATGAGGCGGTTCGAGGCGAAACTCGCGGTAATATACTCGGGCCTTACGACGCGGATTAAGGCGCCACCATGACTGAGACTAAGGCATAATATGCTATCGAATGAACATCGACCGCGTCCGCAAAGAACTTCAGGAGTCTGCGCTTAGGGAGTTTCCCAACCCAGAACGCGTGGGGTGTCCCGACGCCGAGACCTTAGCCGGTATGTCTCGGCGAATCATACAGATGACGCAGGACCAACTGCACCACGTCACTCATTGTTCGCCTTGCTTTCAGACGTTTCTGGCGATCCGGCAGGAGATGCGTCAAAGGCGCGTCATGAGGATTCGAATCGCGGCCGCTGCGTGTGCCGCCGTCCTTGTCCTCGGCGCCATTATTTACTGGACCGGCACAGTCCGACCAACTCCCCCCGTCCAAATCGCCAGCGTCACCACTCCGGCCACTCTCGACCTTCGACCGCTAACAGAGAATCGTGGCGTGGAGCAGGGACGCACGAACGCGCCAAAGCCGCCACTGATCCTTCCGAGAAAACATCTGCGGCTCACCCTCTACTTTCCGGTCGGCGCAGACGAAGGCCAGTACGCGCTGCAGTTGCTCGATGGCCAGTTGCGCACGCTTCTCAAGGAGCATGTGACCGCAACGCTCCAAGATCACATCGTAACGGCTGTCGCGGAACTCGACCTCAGTTCTTTATCGCCGGGCCTCCACACCCTCGCCATCAGAAAGAACGGCGATGAGTGGCGAACCTATTCTGTTGTCCTCCAATAGTGGGTCACAGTTTGTTTGCCACTTCGATTGCCCGCTGCAACTGAGCATCTCGGCCGTTGCGTATCTCTGCCACGGAGAACGGCTCCTCTATATCGGGCTTTACGCCTCTTCCCTCCAGAAAAGTCCCGTTCCACGTGTAGTAGGC
>DAIDGW010000224.1 GCA_027452245.1 Acidobacteriaceae bacterium | reverse complement strand
ATAGTGTGCGCCATCTCGACTGGCAGGTATGCGATTCGGAATTGGAGGCGCATCGCGGTTATCTGCGCGTGGATGACGACTATGTTCGCGTGCTCACCTTGAAAGAGCTTCCCGTCGAGACCCGGCCACTGATTCTCAATGAGCTGCTCGACATTCCCGCGAACTTCCACGTCGTGACCGAATGGCATCCGGTCGATAACGCGAAAGCCCGTAAGGAAATCGCCTCGCGCCGCCGGCACCACCACAACTCCAAGACCAGCTTCGTCTCCAATCTTCAGGATCGCCAGAATATCGGCCCGCGGGATGAACTGGTGGACAACTCCAAGGAGGCCGCCGTCGCAGAACTCGGCAGTGCGTTGACAGCGCTCGGTATGGAGGGCAAGAACTTCGGAGAATTCACGCTGTCTGTCGTCATCTATGACGAGGACCGCGCCAAGGTGGAGCACACTGTCGCGGAGTTTCAGAAGCTCTTCACACAGCACGACGGTTTGCTCTACGAAGAACGCTACAACCTGCTGAATGCTTTCTTTGCCACCATTCCCGGCAACCGGCAATTCAATCTCCGCAAACAGTGGGCGTTGAATTCCAATTACGCCGACCTGTCATTGTTGTTCAATGTCGATAGCGGTTCTACTTGGAATCCTCATCTGGAGCGCGAGTACCTTGCCGTGCTCGAATCAATGCACGGTACACCTTATTACTTCAATCTCCACGCCGGCGACGTGGGACATGCGTTGATGCTGGGGGCTACGGGCAGTGGCAAATCGTTCAGCATGTCGTTCACCATCCAGTCCATCCAGAAGTATGACCCGCTGACTTTCATTTTCGACCTGGGCGGCAGCTATGAATCGTTGACGCGCGTCTTTGGCGGAACCTATCTGAACGTCGGCCTGAAAAACCCCGGCTTCACCATCAACCCGTTTTCTCTGGAACCGACGCCTGAAAACCTGAATTTTCTGTACCTGCTTCTGCGTGTTCTCATCGAGGCCGGCGGCCGGTATGAGTTGACGCCCGACGACGAAAAGGCACTGTTTGCAGCCATTGAGCGGGTCTACAGGCTGCCAGCCGAGATCAGGACACTCACGAATTTCGCGTCCATCCTCGGACCACTGGGAGAACGGTTGCACCGCTGGACCCAGGCGGGCCAGTTCGGTTACCTCTTCGACAACGTAACCGACACGCTCACGTTCTCGCGGTTTCAGACATTCAACTTCGACGGGTGGAGCGATTACCCCGACATCCTGGAACCGCTGCTCTTTTATGTATTGCAGCGGGCATCGTCTGAGATCGAAAAACCTGCGAACACCGCGACTTTCAAAGTGTTCGTCATTGACGAAGCGTGGATCTTTCTCAAGAACAAGACCATCCGCGATTGGATCATTCGGGCGGAGAAAACCTGGCGTAAGAAAAATGCGGCCATGATTCTCGCCACGCAATCCGTGGTGGAACTCGCTGCCTCCGACATGCTGCACATCATCAACGAGTCCTGCCCCACCAAAATCTTTCTCGCCAATCCCAACATTGATCGAAAACGGTACGCAGACATCTTTCAGTTGAACGACACCCAGCTCGAATTACTGGAATCGCTGGTTCCCAAGCGTGAATTGCTCGTGATCCAGCCGCGCGGCACCAAAAAGCTGGTCCTCGAAGTCGATGCGCTGACTTACTGGATCGCCACCAACAACGCCCGCGACAACCTGCGCAAGCAGGATTACTTTGCCCGCTTTGGGCCGGAGCAGGGTCTGCTGCGGCTTGCATCCGATTTTCCCAACCCGCTCAACCAATAAGGAGCCCCATGTACCGTTCGCCCATCATTCCGCTCGTACTTGGTCTGGTTGCCACAGTAGCTCACGGCCAGCAGACCGCGCGCGTGGTCAAATACCACGCCAACGACATCGTGAGCGTGCGCGCCAAGATGCACTACACCACACTGATTCAGTTGCCGACCACGGAAAAGATTCTGGAGGTTGCTACCGGGGACAAGGATTTCTGGATCATCGACGCCATAGGCAACTATTGTTTTCTGCATCCAGCCAAGGAAGGCATCCACTCGAATCTCAACCTCATCACCGACAAGGGCAGCGTCTACACGTTTACGCTGGACGACGTTGAATCCGCCGATCCCGACCTGAAGGTCGTCATCGAGCCATCCGATCCGTCGGTGCTTGCCGCCGCCAATGGCGTCACCAAACTCGTATCCGCCGGAGAAGTCGATGCGGCGCGCGCCCAGGCGCAGGCAGCCCAGACTCGCGCATCGGTCGCCGTCGAGCAGTTCCGTGCCGAGTATCCCACCGTGGCCCTGAAGTTCGATTACACCTTCCACAATGAGAACCCCTTCGATGTATCGGCGATCTATCACGATGACCGCTTCACCTACATCAAGTCGTCGGCGGCGGAGAAGTTCGCCATTTACGAGGTAAAGGATGGCAAACCGGACCTCATCAACTTTCAGTTGAAAGACGGCACGTACATCCTGCCCAAGATCGTGGACAAAGGGTATCTCGAAATCGGCAAGCACCGGCTGGAATTTCAGCGGAAAGGACAATAGGTGCCGTCGATGCCCGAGGAAAAACAGACTCCAGAAACAGAAACCCAGCCCGTCTCGCCAACCGCGCAGGTCCGCGACAAGCGCATTCTGCCGGAAGGCGTCGTGCCGAAACAGGCGCAGGGCTATGTCGTCGCCGGACTCGCCGTGCTCATCCTGCTTGCCGTGATGTTCTCGAAGAATCACGCCAAGCCCGCTCCGAAAGAAACCGCCTCGTCGCCGGTGGGTATGTCCACGGACGCCAACCAGCGCAAAATCCAGGAGCTTGAGCAGGACTTGAGTGCGGACCAGCGGCAGAGCCAGCAACAGGCCCAGGCGCAGAGAGCCGGCACAGCGGCATCGCCCGCAACTGCGGCGACTGCAACAAATGCTGCGCAGACTGGCGGTGCGGCTCCTGCTACGCAGTTGCCGCCCGCCGCCGAACCGCCCCGCGATCCGGTGGCGGATGCGGAAAAGGCGCTGGCCTTCAAAGCGCGCTTTGCCTCGAATCTGGTCTTCGCGGGGGACGGGGTTTCGCGTCCGGCGACACTCCACATGGACTCCGCGAATGCCGATTCCGGCTCCTTTGCGGCACGTGCAACGGCACTACCGCAGCAGGCTCCTGCTCCGCAGGCCGCTGCTGCGAACGGGCAAAACCGTGCGCCGGAGGTGAACGTCAACTCCGCCCACGGCCAGCCTTTCGTGCTGTTCGAGGGAACCACCATCGACACGGCATTGGTGAATCGTCTCGACGGCGAGTTTGCCGGGCCGGTCAAGGTCATGGTGACCAATCCCGTCTACAGCCAGGACCGCCAGTATGTCCTGATACCGGAGGGCACATTCATTCTGGGCGATGCCCAGAAAGTCTCTGGCTTCGGCCAGAAGCGCCTTGCCGTCGCTTTCCATCGCCTGCTCATGCCGGATGGGTACTCCGTCGATCTCGACCAGTTTCACGGTCTCGATCAGGTGGGCGAAACCGGCCTGAAAGATAGAGTCAACAACCACTACCTCGAAATCTTCGGCGCGTCGATTGCGCTGGGGATTATCTCCGGTGCGGCGGAAGCCACGACCAACGGCGGCTATTCCGAGAGTGGTTCCGATATGTACCGGCAGGGCATGGCCTCCAGCCTTGCCGCCTCCGGTGCCAACGTGCTCGACCGCTTCATCAACATCCCGCCCACCATCACCATTCGCGAGGGCCACCGCATCAAGGTCTACATCACCCAGGACATGCTGCTGCCTGCGTATGAAAACCACGACATGCCAGGAGTGATGTGATGCGTGCTTTCTCCCTTGGTCTCTTCGGACTCGCGCTCGTGGTTGGCTGCGCCTCCCCTTCGCGTCCGCCGAAGAAACCGTCACCCTGCCACTACCCACAACCCGCGCCGGTCGAAGCCCGGCGCAGAACAAGGAGCCTTTATGAAGTCGAGATTACCGAATTTGCTCATCGTCCTTACCGCCCTGGTCGCGCCTGCGGCACATGCGCAGTTCGGCTCCGGCATTGTCTTCGATCCCACGCAATCCGCCCATGCCATCCAGCAGATCGAGCAGGGTATTCAAAGGCTTCAAACCGCGGAGCAGATTTACACCACCGCGTATCAGACCATGAACCAAGT